>JABDGU010000053.1 GCA_013285905.1 Bacteroidota bacterium
ATTGGTCTTTTGGAAGAAAATATGTTTGTTGTGCTTTTTGTTGGCTTCATCTCAGGCTCTACGGGCCCAGGCAGCGAATGAAGAAGACCTGATAGATATAGCAAGAAAGGTATTTGATAAAAAGGCTAAACCGAGAAATGATACGAGTTCGCAGCCTCGTTTGTCTGCAGTGCCCGCAGCCGGCTATTCTTTGCAAACAGGCTTTGCAGTACTCCTCGTAGCAAACGGCGCGTTTTATACAGGTAAACCGGGCGAGACTAACATGTCGAGTGTGCTTACAAGCTTAACATATTCGCAGCAAAAACAGGTCATTTTCCCGATACAGGCAAATATCTGGACCAAGAACAATAAATATAATATTGTTACAGACTGGCGTTATTTAAAGTATCCGTCTTATACTTATGGTCTTGGTGGATATACTACATTCTATGATCAATATACCATCAATTACAATGCCATACGCTTGCACCAGACTTTTTACAGGAAAGTGGCTACTGACCTATATGCGGGGATAGGCTATAATTTTGACTATTTCTGGAACATAAAGGAAGTAGACCCACCCAGCGGTAAGGTCACAGATTTTGAGCAGTACGGACTTTCGAGTACTGAGCAGGCGTCCGGTATTACATTCAATGTGTTGTATGATACAAGAAAAAATTCCATTAACCCGGATAATGGAGTATATGCGAATCTTGTTTACAGGCCGAATTTTACTTTCCTTGGCAATGAAGCTACCTGGCGATCAATGATAGTAGACCTTAGAAAGTATATTAAGCTCCCTTTCGGTAAAGATAATATACTTGCGTTCTGGAACTACGACTGGCTGACGCTTAGCGGCATGCCACCATATCTCATGCTGCCTAATACGGGCGGAGACCCTTATAGCAATACTGGCAGAGGTTATATACAAGGCAGGTACAGGGGAAAAAATATGTTGTATGGAGAAGGGGAGTACCGTTTTGCGATATCGGGTAATGACTTGCTTGGCGGCGTTGTATTTGCCAATTTGCAAACCTTTACCGAAGAAGGTTCAAACAAGTTTGAAGTTCTTATGCCTGGATACGGGGCGGGTATCAGGATAAAACTGAATAAATTTTCCAAAACCAATATTGCAATAGATTATGGCCTCGGGTTGCAGGGCTCCGGTGGTTTTTTTGTGAATTTAGGGGAGGTGTTTTAATTGCATAATTACCAATCCTCGATGAATGTGGTTTTAAACAATTTACAATACTGAGAGCTTCGCAAGTACATTATTAACCCTTAGTATTGTTTCTTCTTTCCCTATTATTTCGGATATAAGAAAAACGCCTGGCCCGTATTTTCCTCCTACTAACATAATGCGTAAAGGAAGAAGAACGTCTCCCTTTTTTAAGCCACTGATTTCAAGCTGCGTATTGAAATTTTGCTCAATAATACCATAGTTCCAATCTTTGGCATCGTTTAATGAAGCTATCCAAGATGTAAAAAACTGTTGCTTCACATCGTTCCATTTTTCTTTTATTGGGTTGATGTCAAAATCGTGTGGTGTTGCAAAGAAGAAATGGCCCTGCTGCCAGAAATCACTCAGTAAATGGCAACGATCTTTTATCAGGCTTACTATTTTTAGAAGATGATCATTGTTCACATTTATTCCCTCTGCTTCTATATAGGGTTTTGCCAATTGGGTTAATGTGGTGTCGTCTGTTTGCTGAATGTACTGGTGGTTGAACCATTTTCCCTTCTCGAAATCGAACTTGGCGCCACCTTTATGCACCCGTTCGATAGAAAATTTATGGATCAGTTCTTCAATAGAAAATAGTTCCTGCTCGGTACCTGCGTTCCAACCCAGCATGGCAAGCATGTTTACAAATGCCTGCGGCATAAAACCCATTTCGCGAAAACCCGATGCAGTCTCGTTTGTCCGGGGATCGGTCCAATTCATAGCAAAGACAGGGAAACCCAAACGGTCCCCATCGCGTTTGCTCAGCTTACCATTACCATCCGGTTTCAGAATTAAGGGTAGGTGGGCCCATTCCGGCATGTGATGTTTCCAGCCAAGATATTCCCATAACAAAATGTGTACCGGTGCACTTGGCAACCATTCCTCCCCACGAAAGGCATGACTTATCTTCATGAGATAATCGTCTACTACAACAGCAAGATGATAGGTAGGCATGCCGTCCGCCTTTAAAAGTACTTTGTCATCAACGAGATTGGTATCAAAAGATATTTCGCCGCGTATCATATCTGTAAAGATCAAGGTGGTGCTTTCAGGTATCTTTATACGGATTACATAAGGGATATTGTTGGCTAATAAGTCCTTAACATCTGATGCCGGTAATGATAAGGAGTTCCGCATCTTCATACGCGTGCTATGGTCATATTGGGGATTGGTATTGTCTGCGCGCTTCAGGTCATTGCGCATTTTTTCAAGATCTTCTGTAGTATCAAACGCATAATATGCGTGGCCTGAATCAATTAGTTGTTTTGCATATTGATGATATAAATTTTTCCGCTCGCTTTGGCGGTAAGGCGCATAAGGGCCGCCTTTTTGCGGGCTTTCATCTGGTATGAGGCCACACCATTGCAGGCAATCAACAATATATTGTTCAGCACCTTCCACATATCGGTTCTGGTCAGTATCTTCAATACGTAATATAAACTCGCCACCATGATGACGGGCAAACAAATAATTATACAATACTGTACGAACTCCCCCAAGATGCAAGCCGCCGGTAGGGCTGGGCGCGAAACGGACACGAACTTTGCTCATAATAGACTGCAATTTAGTTGATATTTGATTAGTTAGTGGTGATATGATATACCGCAAAAATATAAAAAGAAGGCCGCCCATAAAAAAAGAGCAGCCTAAACCACACATTTAAAGATGTAAATCTAGTGACCGAATAAATATCCAATAGATAAACCCAATACGTTGTTGCGCATATAATTATTTGCGTCTCCCCCAGGCATAATATTAGCTATACCAAAGCCAAGGTTTGTACGTATTATTAAGCCGTTGGCAGCTTCGAAACCGAAATTTATATTGATACCTCCGTCGGTGTGGGTAATATTATCTACTCCAGCATTATTACCTATCATAAGATCGGAAGAAGACTTAGTATCCGAAGTTATGGTAACACCGGTGTTTCTTGAAACAGTAGTAACGCTCTCTTTAGTAGAACGTCCTCCGACTGCATAAGCCAAATAAGGGCCTGCGCCAATAAATACCTGGCCGATATTTCGATAGCCAAACTTATATTCAAAATTCACAGGAATTTCAAAATAGTCGATACTATAATCGTATTTCTGATCATTTGTAGTGGTGGTAGTATTGTCAGGGTTGGTCGAAGCGATAATATAATCTTCATGGGCCCCTTTTACGCTATAAAACAAACCAGGCTGTATAGAAAGGTGTTGTGTGAAACCTATATCTAATACGCCACCTATTTTAAGTCCTGCCCTGGTTCCATCATCGCTTTGGACGCCGTGGTACATAGATGATAAGCTGCTCAAATTAACACCTATCTCAGGACCTCCTGATACCCATTGAGCATTTCCATTGATGCTGCAAAGGCTAACTGCTAAAGATAAAATAAACCGTTTCATAATTCATCCCTCCTTTTTTGAATCATGGCAGCAGAAACTATGCCATCAGGGATGCAGGAATGTTAAAAAGCAAAGGTCGGGAGCTGCAGAACAAGGCACCTGATTCCGTTTCTTGTCTTTGTGCATTTGTACTATTCCCATGTGTTAAAAATGAGTTTGAAGTACTTGGAGGAGTAAAGAAAAATGTATAAAAATAGCGCGGTAATAATTACCCTTATTCTGCGATCAGTTCGTTGGCAAGGTTGCTATGCCGGCTTTTACCTAAAAAATAACCTGCGGAAAATCCATAAGAACGGTTTTTATCGCTTTCATCCAAAAAGGTTGCTATGTCTGTAAACCCATAAGAGTAGTATAAACGCAAAAATAAACCCCAACGAAATTCGTACCCTGCAATAAAATTAAGCCCTACATCTATTTTGCTAATATCCCTTCCTCCTTGTATTGTGGTATTTGTTGTAGTATCAAATGAAGACAGGCTTCCGATATGCCCGTAATTGTGTATGGTATTTCTTCCTCCGATTGTGTAGTCTATAGAAGCGCCAAGCCCAAAAAAGATCCTTCCCAGGCCTTGTGTACTTGTTTTGAACAATACATTGACAGGGAGTTCCAAATAATGAATTTGCGTTTTTTGGTCAATGTTTTGAACGCTATCGTTGACACTATAGGCTAAGGATTTAGTGTCTCCTTTTATGCTAAAAAAAAGGCCTGACTGAAAATAAAGATGCTCGCTCAGCCCAATATCGCCTATTGCCCCGATCTTCCCACCTGTTAAACTTCCGCTGGAGCTAAGACGATAAGGAGTAGGCGGCATTACTTTCATTGAGCAACTGCTGATACCAATCTCCGGAGCAATAGCAAGTTGCGCTTTCACAAGGCCGGGGGCGATTGCACATAAAAGTGTCAGGAAAATTTTATTTTTCATTAGCGCTTTGTAAATGGACGAACAGCTTATTTCTATTGGTATGCTTTGTTTTCGACCTTAACTCTTGTTGACCTGTAGAACCAGCCGATAGATATACTCCAAACTGAGTTTCTAACGGTTTCCCCATTTTGAGCGGATATATTAGTTATCCCGATTGCGTAACCCAATTTTGCAAACAGGCCATTAGGTAATTCATAACCGGCATTTAGATTTACACCAATATCGAGTGGCTTGATAAATGACGAAGTATCACTTCCTATTTTAAAATTAGTGAGTTTAACGGCAGTATCCGACGGTTTCCCGAACAGGCCTAAAGCATAGCCAATATATGGCCCGGCGCTAAAAAATAATTTACCCTTGCCGAGTTCCATCCTGTAAAATAAATTGATAGGTACTTGTGCATAACTGATGCTGACGGGTACGATTACAGGACCTACAAATACCTGGTTAATATCCATCCTGGATCCTAACATCGAATAAAAGGCACCGGCCTGTATTGACAATTTATCGCTCAGGAATTTATCGAAATTGATACCGGCTTTGAAACCTGGTTTCAGCCAACCACTGGAGCCATCGCTAAATGACATATTGCTTAAATTAAACCCGGCCTCGGGAGCAATGCCAATCTTGGTCTTGGCGTTAATCGTCAATGCGAATAAAGCATTGACAAAAGTTAATAAAAAAAATTTCCTCACAGGCTGCATTTTGCTTTAAAAATAAACCAAATTATGCATTTTTCAATACTATATGTTCTGTAAACAAGCAGCCGGCAACTAAATAATGCAAAAGAGTATCTGTTTTAACGATAATTCGGGCCACCTAATAACCAGCCCATCGAAAGGAAAATGCAGGTGTTGTTTTCTTTCAAACCACTTTCGTTAGACAGGTTTCCCAAGCCATAACTATATCCTGCCCGAAAAAGCAGACCCGATGGAAGCTCATAGCCTGCTACAATATTAAAACCATAATCCAAAGCCCTAAATGAGGATGAGTCTGAGCCGAACTTTATATTTTCTGACATAGCTGGGCCACTTTGCGCCCCAACATTATAGGCATCGGATTTGACGACGCCATAAACCCCCCAGGCTAGGTAGGGGCCGGCCCCTATGAAGATATTACCGGAGCCCAGCCCGGTTTTATATAAAAAATTGATTGGGACATGAGCGTAATAAATACTTGTGCTTACATTTGGCACAACAGTTGTTACGCCGTAAGAATAAGTATTACTGCCCGGAGTATAACATCCCATCATTGAAAAAAACACACCCGGCTGAAATGAAAAATGATCATTGTATTCATGGTCAAAAATACAGCCAAGCCTTGCCCCTGGTAACAGGCTGTTGCTATTATTATTGCCTGCAATAATTTCCCTTATATTACTCATATTAAATCCAAGCTCAGGGCCAAGGCGCCATTGGGCATCAGCTGGCATACCTTGTAAGGAAGCAGCTAAAAAAAAGAATAAAAGCTTTCTCATAAAGAAGGAGTTTAATTTTATTTACAGTATCATCTCTTCTTGTTACCATTGCTGAAAAGCCAGCCTGCACTAATGAAGATACAGGTATTTTTATCGGTGGCACCACTTTGATTTGAGTAATTTGCGAACCCGTAACTATATCCTATTTTAAATAAAAGGCCGTTGGCCAATTCATATCCTGTCAAAATATTAATGCCATAATCAAATGCTTTGATAGAACTAGAATCTGAGCCAAAACTAATATTAGTACTGCTTGCAGGTAATGATCCTAAAGTGTCTAACTTTATGGCACCTGTTTTTATTGTCCCACTTATACCATAAGCGATATAGGGCCCTCCGCCTATAAAAAATTTGCCTCGTCCAGCATCAACTTTATATATTATATTGATGGGGATGTGAATATAATTTATGTTTATGGAGCTTTGGCCAATGCTAAGATTTAAGCCGGAGTAACTTGCACTTTGAGCTGCAAGAGTAGCTCCCATCATCGAATAAGCAAGCCCCGATTGTAAAGAAAGATTATCATTGAAAGCATATTCGACAATCATTCCTACTCTTAGGCCATACGAATTGCTATACGAAGAGCTAAGGCCTGTAACGCTACTTGCTCCGGAACTTGTATTATTTCCTGTTTCGCTGATATTGCTCATATTCAAACCAAGCTCCGGTCCAATTCTGAATTGCGCCTTCGAATTGGAAGCTATAAGGACAATACAGAAAATTGATAATATTAGTTTTCTCATAAAGGGATATTTTATGCTAAGGTAAGAGAGACAAGATAAAAATAGACAATGAATTAATAAAACATAAAAATGCCGTCGTTCAGGCGGCATTTTTATAAAAAAGGTTCATTATAAATGGTAAGCGGGACAGCGTTAATGAGCCGTAGAATCAGCAGGTACAATATGGTTTGTACTATCTATGGGCACTGCGTGTTTTGCACTATCAATTGGCGCAATATGATTTGTATTATCTACGGGCACAACTGGCTTAGTGCTATCCCCAAGTGGAGCAACATGGTTCGTGCCGTCGGGTGGAACAACGTGGTTTGCACTGTCACTGTCAGCAGGGATTGAAACCTTTGTACTATCCGTTGGCGCGAAATGGCCGGTGCTATCCGTTGGTACAATATGGTTTGTGCTGTCAGCGGGGACCGAAGTCTTGGTGCTATCTATCGGTATAATATGGCCACTGCTATCAGTTGGTGTTGCATGTTTTGTGCTATCTGCCGGGACAATGCCTTTTGTGCTATCTACGGGTACTACTTGTTTGACGCTATCCGTGGAGCCGGCATGGCTTATACTATCTGCAGGAACAACGACCTTTGTGCTATCTCCCGATACAGTATGGTTTGTGCTGTCTGTTGCTGCGGAGTGTGCAGTACTATCGGTGGAGGCTACTGCTGCTGAACTATCTGCAGTCGGGGCGTCTTTATGTGGCTTTGGTTTTCTGTCAAAAAAATGGATTTGAGTAAAATAATAGCCCACCGAGAGATGCGCACAAGTGTTTACTTGTGCCAAAACAGTTTGCGTGGAAAGGTCGGTTAGCCCAAGATCATAACCCGCCCGGAAGAAAAGTCCGGAATGTAGTTCATAGGCTATACTTGCACTAAGGCCTATATCAAGCCTCTTATAATCTGATATTGAATCTGATCCAAACTTAACGCCCCTGTTTTCGCCGGCAACATCGCCAAGGGCATTTGTTAGCGTACCTGTTTTAATAGCGCCACTTAATCCATATCCAACATAAGGGCCGGCAGCAACAAACAGTTTGCCGTGGCCCACACCCATACTGAAAACAACATTAATCGGAATATGAACATAATATAAGCGAGTTGATCCTGCTCCTCTTGATTCTATGCCTATGGCAATACTATCCGTACTTGCGGGAGAGCCAAAACCCATCATTGAGAAGAAGAGACCTGTCTGCAGCGACCAATTATCAAGGTATGTGTAATCTGCAAGGGCGCCAAATCGTGCGCCGTAAACCGGAGTTGGAGCGGCAATAGGGGGCGGACTTAAGGTCATATTACTCATATTTAAGCCTAATTCACCACCAATGTGCATTTGTGCTGTTGAATTAGAAATAAATAAAACAATGCTGAAAAACGATAATATCAGTTTTTTCATGCAGGTAATTTTTTACGAAAATAATTTTTACAATCTACAAAAAAAAATGTCCTGAATTTTCAGGACATTTTTGATAATATAAATGAATTTATTATTTGCTGCCAAATAAGTAGCCTACACTGATGTGAATGCAGTTATTATTAATAGTTTCTCCACTTTCGTTAGATAAATTGGCAAAGCCATAATCATACCCTACACGGAATAAGAGACCCATTGGTAATTCATAACCAACTTGTCCGCCTATACCAAAATCAAGAGCTTTGGTATCGCCTTCATTAGAGCCAAACGTAATGCTCTCGCTTACGCCGCCACCACTAACTTTGCCACTAAGTGCATATCCTAAATATGGATTAAGCCCAACGAATAATTTACCTGGCCCTACGTCAAATTTATATAATACATTTATTGGAATATGAATGTAATTTATTGTCTCAGTCACAGGATCTATTTTAAATCCCATCATTGAAAACATAATCCCTGGTTGAATAGAGAAATGATCATTAATAGCATAGTCCATAATAGGGCCAACTCTTGCCCCTATAGCCATTGTTGTAGAAACGCTAGGACTACTCATTACATTGCTCATATTAACGCCCACTTCGCCACCGAAGCGCACCTGCGCATTGCCAACTGTAGCTATCGATGCTACAGCGATCATTGATAAGAAGAGTTTTTTCATATATAGTGTGTGTTTTGTTATGACTGCGAAGATAATACCAAGATGTTGATTATCAAAATGAAATGATGCATTTGGGGGCATTACTTATTATAAAATAATAATTTGTTGATATGATGTGTATAGTTGTTTTTATAAAATCCTTTATTTTCTATGCTATACACCCATTTTACTCGCCTAATGGCATTTGTCAAAAATATTTCATCTGCAGATAAAAGATTATCTAATGATATGTCTTCGTCTTTTACAATAATATTGGATGAACGCAGAGCTGTGATAATAAAACTTCTCATAGTGCCGGCTACACAGCCGGATGCGAGTGGAGGAGTATATATAATTTGCTCTTTAACCCAGAAGACGTTAGCAATACTGCTCTCTATAATATTCCCCACAGTATTGTATATAAGCGCATCATCCCACTTATTTGCTTTTGCTTGTTTGGCTGCCATTGCGTAAATAAGTGAATTACTTGTCTTAAGGTTGCAAAGGCTGTCCATGCTTTTTTGCAAACCGTTTGCTATGCCAAGTATAAGGCCGTTTTCGTTGATATTTATTAGGGCATCTGTCAATTCAAAACATTCTATAATAAATTCCAGGTTATTCCGGGCAGCATCAAATAAGGCACTATTGTGGGCATAAACCTGTAGCCTGACACGGCATAGTTTTTCAAGTTTGTTTGTTTTCACCGTGAGGATGATCTGTTCCTCAAGATATTCCTTGGTCATTAGTTTGGGAACATCGAAAAGCAATGTGTCAAGGCCGGAAAAGAGCCGGTTCCAATGGAGTTCTTTCAGCTCAATTCGCCCATCTTTGAATAATATAGTTTCAAACAAGCCATAGCCGTAACGGAATGCACCGTTATCATAAGGTATTATAGTGTTAATAGCGTCTTCAATACGGCCGTTTATATTAATATACTTCACAGGTAAGATTAAAATACCTTGGCAAAATAACAGAAAATGGGTAGAAATTATGATTTGCTATCTCAGAAGCGCTTTGCATATTGTACTTTTGTGCAAATTAAATAGGATATATGAAGTTTGAGAAACCTGTTGCCGTTCAATGGATAGCTGAATTTACGGGCGCCAGATTAGTTGGTAATAATAGTCAAATGGCTAAAGGAATAAATGAGATACATAAAGTAGAAACGGGAGATATATCGTTTGTGGATTTTGAAAAATATTACAATACTTGTCTTAACTCTGCTGCAACAATTATTATCATTAATAAGGAAGTTGATTGCCCTGCAGGTAAAACCCTTTTGGTTACCAATGATCCGTTTAGCGCTTATGTAAAAATTGTAAAACACTTCCGTCCGTTTGAGCCGGCAAGCAAAATGATAAGCGATAGTGCTGTGATCGGTGAAGGCACGCATATCCAGCCAGGTGTATTTGTAGGGAACCATGTTACTATTGGAAAAAATTGCCTCATACATCCCAATGTTACTATTTATGACCATTGTGTGATTGGAGATAATGTGATTATACACGCAGGTGTAGTTTTGGGTGCGGACGCATTTTATTTTAAGCGCCGCAAGGAAAGGGAAGTACAATATGACAAACTGGAAAGTTGCGGGCGTGTAATTGTAGAAAGCGATGTGGAAATAGGAGCCGGCACTACAGTTGATAAAGGCGTAAGCGGTGATACCATCATAGGGCGGGGCACAAAATTGGATAACCACATACATATAGGACATGGAGCTGTAATAGGTAAGAACTGCCTGTTTGCAGCACAGGTAGGTGTGGGCGGCAAAGCTATAATAGAAGATGAAGTGATCTTATGGGGGCAAGTGGGCGTAAGTAAAGACCTTACCATTGGCAAGGGTGCTATTGTGCTGGCGCAAAGCGGTATCCCGTCCAGCCTGGAAGGGGGAAAGACTTATTTTGGAACACCTGTAGAAGACGCAAGGATGAAAAAGCGGGAGCTTGGCTGGATAAAACGTATTCCTGAAATATGGGAAAAGGTAAAAGACCTGAAAGCCTAAACACTTCTGTCGGGAGTGGGGATCTTCCATTCTGTTTTAAGAAGCCCTGCAATAATAATATCTTCAAGGCCTCCGTTGTGATAATGACTTTGGCGGATAATGCCCTCAATTTTGAAGCCGAGGCTTTCTGCTACTTTTGAACTGCGCGTGTTTTCGGGTATAAAATGTACTTCTACTTTATTCAATCCCACTTTGTTAAATAAGAAGTCGATAAAGCGGAGCAGGCATTCATGAATAATACCTTTGCCTTCATATTCTTTACTGATCCAATAACCTAATTGCGCTTTCTTAATCGTGTGGTCCCAATGATGCATACCGATGCCACCTATTATCTTACGTTTATAAAAGATACCAAGGGCAAGTCCTTCCTGTGAATGCTGTTGTTGCATAGCTTGCTGCAGGAATTGCAGCGTGTGTTCGGGTTTGGTCGTCTTATCCACCCAATTAAGCCAATGCCTGAGATGTTGCCTTGACTTATCGACCGCGCTGAATAAATTATTCGCGTCTTCTAACTCATAAGAGCGCAATAAGGTATCATTGTCTATGAGTATAGAGACCATAGACTGTGAATATAATAAACTTAATGTTTAAAATGACGTGTCTGTGTAATAACCAAAGCCATATTATGGTTTTTGCAGAATTGTATGCTGTCATTATCGCGTACGGAACCGCCCGGTTGAATGACTGCCTTTATACCCGATTCGTAAGCCAACTTTACGCAATCATCAAACGGGAAAAATGCATCGGAGGCCAATACTGCGCCCTCTAAAGAAAACCCGAATTGTTTTGATTTATCCAATGCCTGGCGAAGTGCATCTATACGGCTGGTCTGCCCGCAACCTTTACCAATAAGTTGCTTATTTTTAACCAAAGCAATGGCATTTGATTTTAGATGTTTGCAAACAATATTGGCAAATAGCAGGTCTTCTTTTTCTTTGTCAGTGCTATCGTGCCCGCCGGCTTCCATCCACTCAGCATAATTTTTATCATCGGCTTGTTGAACCAAAACGCCGTTGAGGATACGCTTATATTCTGTCTGCGGACGAAAGGATTTTTTTTGCTGTAAAAGAATACGGTTCTTCTTAGTTTTCAGAAGGCTTAATGCATCGTCGTCATACGCAGGCGCTATCAAAATTTCGAAGAAAAGCTCGCTTATTTTTTTTGCCACTTCTGCATTGACTGGCTGGTTTGTTACTAGCACACCGCCAAAAGCACTTTCCGGATCGGCTGCCAGGGCAGCATCCCATGCGGCACTGATATCAGGCCTTTCTGCAATGCCACATACATTTGTGTGCTTGATAATTGCAAAGACCGGATTTGAAAACTCTGCAATTACCTGGCAGGCAGCATCTACATCTACCAGGTTGTTATAGGAAAGTTCTTTGCCATTTAGTTTTTCAAATAATTCGTTCAGGTTGCCATAAAATACGGCATGCTGATGTGGATTTTCACCATAACGCAGCCAGTATTTATTACCATAAGAAAGTTGGAAATGAGAAATATCCTCAGTGCGATTAAAATAGGCAGCTATGGCAACATCATAATGTGCACATTCTGTAAATGCAGCAGCAGCAAAATGCCTGCGGTCATCGAGAGAAGTATTGCCATTTTGTTTTTCAAGAAGTTCGAGTAATCCGCCATATTGGTTGCGGGATGCGATAATACATACGTCCTTGAAATTTTTCCCGGCAGCGCGTATCAGGGATACGCCACCAATATCTATTTTCTCAATAATGCTTTTCTCGTCTGTGGTATGTTTTACAGTTTCTTCAAAAGGATAAAGGTCCACTATTACAAGATCGAAGAAGGGTATATCGTACTCTTGTACATGTTTCTGATCTTCTTCAAAGTCGCGCCTGGCCAGGATGCCCCCAAACACTTTAGGATGCAGTGTTTTTACCCGACCACCTAAAATGGAAGGGTAGCCCGTTACGCTTTCTACAGAGGTGCAAGGGATGCCAAGTTGTTCAATAAAAGTTTGGGTTCCTCCTGTAGAATATAATGTAACACCCAGCTCGTGTAGCTTATGGACAATGGGGTCCAGTCCGTCTTTATAAAAAACCGAAATAAGGGCAGATTTAATAATACGATCCATGTAGAGAATACTTTTTTGGAGGGGCGAAGATACTAAGCTTTATGGATAAATTACTGATATGAACTTATTACATAAGCACCATCGTAGGATAATGTGTGCAAGGGTATATTTTGTTCCCTACTTTTCTCGAAATAATGGTCGATAGCAAAACGCGAGTAGTTATTGCCCAAGAGGATCATTTTAGGAGAAAATGTATGCACTAGGAATGGAAGGTTTATTTTTTCAGAGGGGCAGTTAAGTATGAGGTAGTCGATGGAAAATTGATCTTGAGTTTTTATTATTTTATTTAAGATAAGCACTTTTTTATCGCCTAGTAGAAAAATGTCGCCCGGGGAAGTCCTTTTGTACCGCCACGCATTCCAGTTTATATGTGCAGGTTTGACGATGTAGTCCTTTTTATTTTCCGAGAGAGCTGTATCGGTATGAAGCACGTTAAAATATTTTCCTTCTATAAGTTCCATATGGTTAGCCTTGCTGATATTGTAAATAACAATTTGCCTTTGGCGCAGCGTGATCCATTCATCATGACAAAAGGAAATAAACAAGTAACAAAGGGCAGACAGGGCAACAAATACTGCAGCTTTCTTTTTCCTGATGAGGAATATGGCAAGGCCTGCAATGAAAAGATACACCAATAATAATTCGACACCTGTTAAATGCAAAAAATGAAATGATTCCGGGTTCCTATCTTGCAGCCAGTAAATGACGCGGTTGAAATAGATAACCATGTAGGAGGCCAGGAAGCCTAATGCACTTGCAACAGGCTGAATAAAGCCAAAGCAAACAATTAGCATTCCAAAAAGAGAGACCAAGCCCATGAACAGGAAAGCAATAACATTGGCAATAATGAACATGAGGGGGAACATGTGGAAGTAATATATGACAAGGGGTGCCACCAATATTTCTGCTGCTAAACTTGCGGAGATAGTCTGCCATATTTTTTTTGAAGCAACATTTGTGGGGGCGTATAATTTATAGATAGGGTTATAAAACAGTATCAAAGAAAGGACGGCTATAAACGATAATTGAAAACCAAGAGCATATAGCCACATAGGCTCTGCACATAGTAGTATGACAGCGGTGGCAAATAATTGATTGAGGCTGTTATTGTTTTTCTGCAATACAAAGCCAAATGCCAGTATTGAAAACATGATCGCGGCCCTGATGGCCGAAGGCGGCGCGCCAGCCATCAGCACATAAAACCAAACCAAAGGCAGCGCAATTATATACTTAAGCCAGGTGTATTTTTTATTTTTCAGCCAGCATAGTAAAAAGGAAATGCCAATAAAGAAAATGGTAACGTTGCTTCCCGAAATGGCGATTATGTGGACGATGCCGGTTTCGGAATATGCTGCTAATAAATTTTGATCGAGGTAGATCTCGTCGCCTAAGAGCATAGCCTGTATCAGATTTTTAGCGCCAGAATCGGGAATGTATCTTTCCAATTGCAGCATGCAGTATTCATGAGTTCTTTCAATAAGGGTTTTGTCTTTGTCATCAGCTTTGGCATATAAGTGAATATCACTTTGGGATAAGAATTGCTGGTACGATAAATTATTCCGGGCACAATAAGCGGCATAATCGAATTCAAACGGGTTGCCTGAATTTTTTATCGCTTTCCATTTGTCGGGCATCAAGATGGTATCACCTTGATGAAAAGGAAAGCCAGCTAGGTCTTTATAAACATAAATAAAAGCATTGCCTTTAGCTGTGGCAACTTTCGTTCCTGTCAATGAATTAAGGATGCAAACTTCCAGTTTCCAGGTTTTTTCTTTTTCTGCAGGTGTTGATGTGATGCGTGCGAGATATGCGCAGGACTTACCTACCGTATTGCCAAACCAAGAAGCTGAATTTTTAATATCATTAAACCAGCATAATGACCACGCAATAAAGAAGAGGGAGATATTTATTAGTATGAAAGTTAGTGCGTTTTGCAGTTTTCTTTGTCTGAGAAATGTTATAATTAAATAAATTGAGAAAGCTAGAGTGGCCATAGTTAAGGCCGTATTTATTGATAGCTGATTCTTCACCAAGCCGTACGAATAGGAAATTATCCCGGCTATAACGGGCAATAAGAGGCGAAAGAAGGGAGCGGTCTCCCAGAAGTATGTTTTATGTAGTGGCCAGCGCTTCATAAAAAAGCTAAGGCCTTAAAATACAATTTATTTATGAGCAGAATAATTCTTAGGGTAAAATCGCTTTGTTTAGCTGCTCCAATCTTTTCCTGGCAGTCTGCACAAAAGTACTTCCGGGATAATCTATTATCAATTGCTCATAAAAATGCTTTGCCTGGGTGCCATCATGCAAGTGCTTTTCGTATATCTCAGCAGTTTTAAAAACAGCATCATCGCCCAACACATCTTTCCCGTATTGCTCGTAAATTGTTTTAAGATAGTCGAGTGCCTTATTGTATTCGCGGTGTTTTTCTGCCAGCCTGGCCTGCAACATCAATATGTCATCATCGAGCGGGTGTTTGGGATATGCCTTAGTTAGGCTATCTAATAAGGTTTCCGCTTCCTGGTCTTTATTCTGAAACATCAGAAGATCGGCATAGGCAAAGCGTTTGAGCGGAACAAAATTACTGTCAGGTGGCATGTTTTCGGTTATAAGTACCGACAAATAAAGGGCGTCATTCGCAATGAGTTCGGAGGTGGACGCTTTTAAGACAGATAGCTGAGCCTGCGCCCAATCGAAATCACCGATATAGAAAGACAATTTCGCGTTGCGGAACCTGCCCTCTTCGCCAAGTGCATCAAGCTTGAACTCTTTATCAACCTGGCTATATAAAAGAGAGGCGTCCCATATTTTTCCGATAAGCAAATAATAATCACCTAATTGCAATGCACATTTGCCCGAGAATTCATGAGTAATACCGGGTTGTTTAATTGCTGTTTGCAGAATTTGGATGCCTTTCTCCACATCATTGGCATATTGGGCCTCCACCATTGCGAAATCGGCAGCTGTCTGTTGCGCATAGTACTGCGGAAACTGAGCAAAAAAAGTATCGTACTGAACAACAAGATTTTGAACGTCCGCAAGTTTAAAAGCAGGATCGTCTTGCAATTTAAGCAATAGGGTGTTTAATTCTTCCGAAGCAGCAACAATATAAAATGGAAGATCGCGTCCTTTTGCTTTTACTTCATCATAAGCTTTCACAGCTATATCATATTGCTTTTCCCTACAGGCATTGCGTGCAAAATCAATGAGCCGCTGTCCTTTTGTGTTGCCACGTTCTTCAAGGGCTTCGATCTGTATCAATGCTCCGTCCCAATCATTCTTCTGGATATAAAGCCAGGTTAGCAATTGAATATAATCGAGTGCATCGGGTTGCTGGTTTATTTTCTTTATCAATGCTTTTTGTGCCGACTGCAATTTAAGAGGGTCGTTACCCAGCATTTCCAACATTACACCTTTAATGCTTTCAATATTTACATATTGCCCGGACCCCGGACCCATATCAAGAAGTGTATTTACTGCCTTCTCAATATCCCCGGTTTTAGCATATAGCTTAGCGATTGGTACGTTATAAATAAAAATGCCTCCCCTGAGAGCCTTGGTGCGTTCATACACCGCAATGGCGTATGGGTCTTTACCAATGGCAACAAAGGAATTGGCCAATTGATCTGTAAGCATATCATCGCCATTTACCATCGCCACTGCATTATTAAACTGTTCTTCGGCTTTTTTTGTTTTGCCGGCAGCTTCATAAACACGACCCATATCGATATACAACATCGGGCTATTGATCCCAGTCTTTTGCTGGTCGTTGATCAGTTTTTCTGCCTGCTTATATTCCTTTGCAGCGATCAAAGCGTT
>JABDGU010000054.1 GCA_013285905.1 Bacteroidota bacterium
ATTACATTCTACCAAATCAAATTTAAAACTTGCTAAAATCTAAAGCTTATAAAGCAAATAATTACTTTCTCATAATTAATGCAATACACAGGTTCAAAAGGTTTCGATGATTACTCATTGAAACCTTTTCCACGTATAGATAATTTACAGAAATATATTCTTAAATTTGCATCATGAGCAGCCCAGGTGAAAAATTAGTTTAGTCCAAATGCTCCTGATACCGAGAGCAAGGATGCTTTAAAGAAAGTAAAGGCTATCCTTAAAAAATATAAAGTAAAGACAGAAACAGAGTATTTACTTTCTACAGAAGCCAATCGCAAGCATCTTGCACGAAGCATCGACCAACTAAATAAAGGAAAAGGGAAATCTATCAAAACAGCTGATCTGTGGAAATAATCTATTTCATTATATTCTTTGAAATCAATTATTGAGTTCATTAAAAAAAATTCACCGTTTCAGGGTTTGCTTTTAATGCCTTATATAGATTCTATAATCATTTTACCCCTTCTGGGTTTAAGTATAATAAAGTAAAACCCTGAAAGGGTGTTATTATTATAGAAAATGGAATTTTCGATTCTCATAAACCCTGAAAGGGTGGTATATATTCAATCGCATAACGTGTAACTATAGCAGAATTTCGACCCTCTAACATTAATTTTATTCGCTTTTTTTATTAATCCTGTTCGATTCAATTTTAGGCCTTATTTTTAAGTCCAATTCTAAAGAATGGATATAAAGAAGTTATTAATAGCTAATAGGGGAGAAATATCAATACGCATATCTCGCGCTGCCGCAGAATTAAATATACCTACGGTTGCGGTATTCACTTACGAGGACAGGTATTCCCTTCATCGCTACAAATCTGATGAAGCTTACCAGATAGGGGCCGACAATAACCCATTAAAACCATACCTTGATATTGATGAAATAATAAGCGTTGCTAAAGAAAGTGGAGCCAACGCCATTCACCCCGGTTATGGCTTTCTCTCTGAAAATGCAACATTTGCCCGTAAGTGCGCAGAGCATGGCATCATTTTCATTGGCCCCAGCCCTGAAGCTATGGCAGCTCTTGGTGATAAAGTAACTGCTAAAGAAGTTGCAAAAAGATGCGCTATACCGATAATAGAAAGCAATATTGAAGACCTTATAAACGATATTGTAGCATTAAAAGAGGCTAATCGTATTGGCTACCCATTAATGCTGAAGGCCGCTGCAGGCGGCGGGGGCCGGGGTATGCGCGTGGTAAGAAATGATGAAGACCTGAAAAAGTCATTTCATGAAGCGAGAAGCGAAGCTAAAAACGCTTTTGGTGACGACACGGTTTTTCTTGAAAAATTTGTAGAGCGCCCCAAGCATATTGAAGTGCAAATAGCCGCCGATAAGCATGGTAATATTGTCCATTTATATGAACGTGATTGTTCTGTACAACGCCGTTTCCAGAAGGTCGTGGAAGTAGCTCCTTCTTCCACATTAAAAAACGAAACGCTTGATAAACTATATGGCTATGCCGTAAAGATCGCTTCTGCGGTAAATTATAATAACCTCGGCACGGTTGAATTCCTTGTAGATAGTGGTGAGCATATCTATTTTATAGAAGTTAACCCACGCATCCAGGTGGAGCATACCGTTACAGAAATGATAACAGGTATCGACCTCATCAAAACCCAGATATACATAGCTTCGGGATATAAACTATCAGACCCTAAAATAGGCCTTGGCGAACAGGCCGCCATACCTAAGATTGGCTTCGCGGTGCAATGTCGCATTACTACCGAAGACCCGACCAATGATTTCAAACCGGACTATGGCACTTTGGTAACCTACCGTAATGCTACAGGTTTTGGCGTGCGCCTTGATGAGGGAAGCACCTACCCCGGAATGAAGATCAGTCCTTTCTTCGATTCCATGCTGGTGAAACTAAGTACTGCCGGCAAAACGCTGGAAGATGCAACCTTAAAAATGCATCGTGCCTTGCGCGAGTTCCGCATCCGTGGTGTAAAGAATAATATACAGTTCCTCGAAAACCTTATCACAAGTCCGGATTTCATTTCCGGTAAGGCTACCGTAAATTTCATACAGGAACATCCTGAACTTTTTAAATTTTATACCAGCCAGGACAGGGGTACCAAGATGCTCAATTTCCTGGCGGATATTACAGTTAATGGCAACCCGGACGTAAAAGTAAAAGAACCCAATAAAATATTCGAGAAGCCTATAGTTCCATTATATAATACAAACGGCGTTTATCCTAAAGGCAGCAAAGGCTTACTTACAGACTTGGGCCCAGAAAAATTCAGCGAATGGCTGAAGAACGAAAAGAAAATACACTATACTGATACTACTTTCCGGGATGGGCATCAATCCCTTTTAGCTACCCGCATGCGTACGCAGGATATGCTGAAGGTTGCTAAAAGCTTTGCCATGAACCATCCCCAAACCTTTAGTATGGAGGTATGGGGTGGCGCCACTTTCGATGTCTGCATCCGCTTTTTAAGAGAAAACCCCTGGCAGCGTTTAGAACTGCTTAGAAAAGCCATCCCGAATATTCTATTACAAATGCTCATTCGTGGTTGCAATGGGGTTGGCTACGCAGCATACCCGGATAATCTTATAGAAACATTCGTAGAAAAATCATGGGAAAAAGGCATAGATATTTTCCGCATTTTCGACTCACTCAATTGGATGCAGAATATTGCACCATGTATAGAGATGGTGCGGAAACGGACAAAAGGGATAGCTGAGGGTGCACTATGCTATACCGGCGATATTCTTGACCCCAAACGCAGCAAGTATTCTCTTGAATATTATTTAAGATTGGCGAAAGACCTTGAAAATGCAGGCTCTCACATACTCGCCATAAAAGACATGTCCGGTTTACTGAAACCTTATGCCGCTAAGATATTGGTTGAAGCATTAAAAGACACTGTGAAGATACCTATACACCTCCATACCCACGATACTTCTTCGCTGCAGCCGGCAAGCTACCTGATGGCTATTGATGCAGGAGTTGATGTAGTAGATTGCGCGCTTGGGGCTTTGTCCGGCCTCACGTCCCAACCCAATTTTAACGCCATTGTGGAAATGATGAAATTCCACGAAAGAGAAAACCCTTACGATATTAAGTCATTGAACCAATTCTCTAATTATTGGGAAGCCGTGCGTGAATATTATTATCCTTTCGAATCAGGCCTGAAAGCAAGTACTGCTGAAGTATTCCAGCATGAGATACCGGGCGGGCAGTACTCTAATTTAAAACCGCAAGCTGTAGCACTGGGATTAGGAGACAAATTTGAAGAGATAAAAGAAATGTATGCCACCGTCAATGATATGTTTGGCGATATCGTAAAAGTAACGCCAAGTTCAAAAGTGGTGGGCGATATGGCCCAATTCATGGTGGCAAATAATTTGAGCAAGGAAGACGTGTTTACTAAAGGCGAAACCATATCATTCCCCGAATCGGTGCAACAATTCTTTATGGGTGAAATAGGACAACCGGAGGGTGGTTTCCCAAAAGATCTTCAAAGGATCATCCTTAAAGACAAACAAGCCTTTACAGACAGGCCTAACAAGCATCTTCCGGCTATTGACTTCGAGAAAGAGTTTGCGACGTTCAAAGAAACGTTTGGTAACGACCTTTCTTTATTGGATTTCCTTTCTTATAAATTCTACCCCAAAGTTTTTGAGGATGGACTGAAATTCTGGAGAGAATATGGCGATGTTTCAGTAGTGCCTACCCCACTCTTCCTGTATGGTATGGAAATGGGACAAGATACCACGATCGAAATAGCAAAAGGAAAAACTTTATTGATACGCCTGCTCAGCATAGGCCCTGTTGATGACAAAGGCCATCGCACTGTATTCTTCAAACTCAATGGGCAAACACGTAATGTGGAAGTGCAGGACAGGTCTGTTAAAGTGCAGAGAATAGAGAATAAGAAAGTAGACAAGGCCAATGAAAAGCAAATTGGGGCGCCATTGCAAGGCATGTTATCTAAATTGCTGGTGAAGAAAGATGATAAGGTTAAGAAAAACCAGCCATTGTTTATTATTGAAGCCATGAAGATGGAAACCGTTATTACCGCGACCCATAATGGCAGTATCACTCATATTGAATTAGCAGGCGGAACACTTGTAAATACCGGTGATTTGGTACTGGAGATGGCTGATTAAATGGCAGGCATAAATCCATATTGAAAGACCGCTATGGTCAATGAAAAATACCACAAAAAAATCTCAAACATTTCCGCCGTTGGTTGGTATGTAGGGCGGGCTTGTGCGCCAGTAATACCAACAACCCTGGCAATTCATAAACTAATTTATAGAGGGTATCTAAATAAAGAAACCATCCTCATCAGGATGGTTTCTTTGTAAAGAGTATTTGAAAAAAATTATTTAGTTTCAGTTTTTGTTTTTACTACTTTTTTATGCACGCTGGTACCATCACTTTTTTCTTTGTCTTTGGTAGTGGTTGTGCTAGTTGTTGTGGTTGCATCGCCTGCATTTGTATTTGCCGGAGTGGTAGATGTTGATGATGTAGTAGTTGTGCTGCTATTAGCTGCTGCTGAATCTGCTACTGCATGCATAGCTGCATTTGCAGCCGCAGTATCTGTTGCTGCAGGGGCTACTGTAGTTGTAGTAGTTGTGCTTGATGCTGCTGAGTCAGTTTTAGAAGCATCTCCACTGCTGCTGCCACATGATGTCAGACAAAGGCTGGTACAAAATGCAAGTACGCTTAATTTCAAAAATTTCATAAGTTTTGATTTAAATTGTTCTTAGGTTAATGCCTTAAATGAAATTAAGTAACCCAACAATTTTAAAAATATTTTAATATTATATGTAACTGATAAACGTTCCGACTCTTAGGTTTAAATCTATTTTTGCCCTTGTCGGTATTCTCTGTACCGCCATTTCGTCTTGCTTGGTGTTCCCACACCGCCGTTGTTAGGTATGTATGGCAGCTATGTGTGCTGGCAATACCAACAACCGTAGCTTAGCCTTTCATACCATTATACAATACAGGCCGCTCCTAAAGGAGCTATTGAGCATGGTATATCCTATGCTATAAACAGAGCATTCCTACGGAATTATATTATTATCTATAAAGCCTCAGAGAGGCTAACTGTTTATAGAAAACGCATAAAAATCCACACAAACTCCTTTAGGAGTGACCAGCGTGGATATTGCCCTTAGATATTCACATATAGCTAAGCAAAACAGGCAATTCAATTAGCGCATCTTGATGTCGCGTCAAGTGTACTTTGTCAGTCAAAGAAAATGAGTTGTCCCTCAGGGACATGATATTGGTAGAAACATAATAGTAAAACAACCCTCGTCCCGAGAGGACGAAATATTTTATGCATTAATTCAAATATGACACTACACCACACATTTTGTGGAGATCTTTATTTGCCTCCTACCCCGGAAAATCGTAAATTTGTACCAAAATTCAACCCATTTAGAAGTTCTTTTTAAAGCGTGTTTTTACCCAAAATTTGGCATCTTCCTTAATAATTTAGGTTTCAATGCAATCCACATTTTCCGCTTATCAAAAATTTACTCAAAATCGGAAATTAATTTACAAATAATTGATTATCAATTTTCTATAACAACACTTCATCTCCCTCACCGGAAAAAACCGGAAAAAAGCGGAAATTTGAATGTGGATTATTTACAAAAAATATTGGCGGCAAACGATATAAAGAAATATGGAAACAAAAAAAATCGCAAACATTTATATAATAAACATTTGCGATTAATTACCGAGGTCGAAAGCGGATTCGAACCGCTGTAGCAGCTTTTGCAGAGCTGAGCCTAGCCACTCGGCCATCCGACCTTTAAAGGACTGCAAATGTAATAAAAATTTGCTTCTTTACAACTCATCAATTTTCGCAATTCTAAGTTGTTTTAGGCCCTTTTTTTACAAATTAACCTTTCAACTAATCAACTAATCAACCTATTTTTACACGCATGTACCCCGATTTTCAAGTATTATTTCAAAGCCTTTTTGGCACAGAGATGCCCGCATGGCTCAGCATATTTAAAACCTTTGGCTTTTTCGTAGCGCTTGCCTTCATAGCCGCAGCATGGACAACTATCCTGGAGTTAAAAAGGAAAGAGCAGCAAGGGCTGCTGGTCTCAACAATAAGCATCATAACCATAGGTGAACCCGCTTCTACAAACGACTTATTTTGGTCGGCTTTGCTGGGTTTCATTTTGGGTTATAAAATAGGCGGCTTCTTTGGCCACTTGTCAGAAATATCCCCCAACCCCGCAGCCTACCTTTTTTCGGCTAAAGGCAGCTTGATCGGCGGCGCTGCAGGCGCTATAATAATAGCCTACAGTCGCTACATAGAAAAGAAGAAACAGCAATTGCCCGAACCCGAAACTAAAAAAGTTGCTATTTATCCTCATCAGCGCATGGGCGAGATATTGGCAATTGCCGCTATTGGTGGCCTGGTTGGCGCCAAGGTTTTTAATGCTTTCGAAAGCTGGGACGATTTTATAAAAGATCCCGCCGGCAATCTTCTATCATCTAGCGGTCTTACTTTTTATGGTGGCTTAATTGTGGCTACAGCAGGTTTCTATTTTTATTCGCGTAAGTACAATATCCCTTTCCGGCACCTGTGCGATGCCACTGCACCAGGCCTGATGCTGGCTTATGGTATCGGGCGTTTAGGCTGCCATTTTTCAGGCGATGGTGACTGGGGAAAATTCAATACTGCTTATATAACAGGGCCCGATGGCGCTTTAATGTTAGCGGGAGCTCACGATAAATACGGCATCATTCATCAATTGCCTCGTGCGCAGGAAGTTTTTTTTGCTGCTCCAAATTGGCTGCCACGATGGACGGTTGCTATGAACTACCCCCATAACGTAAACCATGAAGGAATGCAGATACCTGGCTGTATGGGCGACTATTGCAGCGTATTGCCTGTAGGCGTATTCCCTACATCTGTATACGAAGCTGTCACCTGCATTTTATTGTTTTGCCTGCTTTGGTCCTTGCGCAAAAAGATCAGGTATCCCCTGCACCTTTTTGGTATCTATCTCATGCTTAATGGAATTGAACGTTTTTTTGTAGAAAAAATACGTGTTAACTATAAATACGACCTCGGTTTTATTCACCCCACCCAAGCCGAGCTCATCTCTGTTGTCATGATGCTGGCAGGCATCGGTATCTTACTTTTCTATAAGAAAAAAGAAATAGTGAGCGAACAGGTAAAGCCATTTATTGAAGAGAGAAACAGTTGACAAGGTGAATAGAGTAAGCAAAAGAGACAGTATATTGGAACCTAAATCAGCTTTACAAAAGTGGTATAGTGTAGAAAAATAAGTAACTTTACTTAAAGTAATTATATGGAAACCACTATAAGGATCAATACAGATATGCTTACGATCGACATTGTAGACGGAATAAAAAAAATGTTTCCTCATAAGACCGTTGAAATAACGATACAGCCTGCCGATGATACCGAATATATCATGAGCAATCCGGCCTATGCCCATGAATTGCAGGAAAGGATAACAGAATACCAAACTAAAAAAGCATCCTAATTCTCTATTCCCATTATGAGGCTTAATTCTGTTGTGCCGGAATCATAATAGAATGACAAAGTTGAGCAAGGATCGGCATTATGAAAATGGCGTTAAGAAAATGGGCCAAAGAAGTATTGGCTAAAGACGCACATGTTTGGATTTGTTATTAGCTGAGTAAACACAAATGATGATAGAACTATGTATCTGATCGGAGCATTGGGCGGCTTTTATCCTCGGCCTGGCTCATTTTTAGCCATTTTCATACAGCCTTGAACTTTTGGTTCTTTTCTTTCAAGAGAAAAGAACATTAAAATATTAGAATTGAAATACCGGCCATTGATAGACATAGAATAATTCTACTCCTCAATTCCCCATTCCTCTTCAACCTCATTTATCGTTGTACTATTCCCAGTTAATTCTGCTAACCGCTCAATTACCCTTTCCACCAAAGCATCGGGGCATGAAGCGCCGGATGTCACCATAATGCGCAATGCTTGTTTGGCGGGGATATAATCAGAGCTGGTTTTTTCACCATGGGTATGAAGATCAAAATGGCGTATCTCATTTCCTGAGACAACGCAATATTCATCCTTAATAAAATAAGTCGGCAATTTTTCTTCGCACAACTCTACAAGGTGAGAAGTATTGGAACTATTGTAGCCGCCTATCACAATAGCCAGGTCCGCTGCTTCTTCCAGCATCCTCTGCACCGCTGTTTGGTTATCATTGGTGGCATAACAAAGGGTATCACGTGTATCAGCAAAACGCTCATTTTCTTTCCCCGCAGCTACATTGTAATGGCTTAAAATTACTTTCTTCAAATAATCGGCAATCGCCTGTGTTTCTGATGCCAGCATGGTGGTCTGGTTTACCACCCCTATACGCTGCAGGTTTTTACTCACATCAAAACCCGCGGAATACTGATCTTTGAAATCTATATAAAATTGTTCATGCTTTAGCGTACCTGTAATATATTCAGCAAGCTTTTGCGCCTGCTCCATATCCTTTACAATGAGTGTTGGCGTATGTGCCACGCTATGGGAAAATGTTGCTCTGGTTTCTTCGTGTTTAGGTTTGCCGTGAACTATAATGGTGTAGCCATCATCCCCTATCTTTTCTGCCCTGTTCCATACTTTTTCCACAAAAGGGCAGGTAGTTTCATAAAGTGTGGGCTCTATACCTTTATCGCGCAATTGCTGCTCCATCTCCAGTGTAGTACCGAAGGCGGGTATAATAACTATATCATCGGCATTAATATCTTCCCAGGCTGTAAGTTGTTTACCATGTGTGTTCATTATGAATTTTACACCCAAGGCTTGCAGATCCGCATTCACACCCGGGTTGTGTATCATTTCGCTCAGCAGGAATATCCTTTTACCGGGGTTCTCACTGATGGCCCTAAAGGCGATCTCAATAGCATTCTCTACCCCATAACAGAATCCGAAATGCCGCGCAAGGATAATACTTAACGAACCAAAATGCAGTATGGTGGGCGTGTAATCCTTTTTCAGCTTATCCTCTGCCTTTCGTTTTTGCTTAATGGCATTTATCAGCGGACTGCGGTAATGTATCGGAACGTTAAATGATTTCATTATTCAATATAAAAACTGCAATTTACGCTAAATTGCGTTTAGACAGTTTTAGAAGTGGCAGATGCGGTATAAAAAGAAGTTAATTGTTTTGTTTGTCATGATCATTGTATTGATGGTCATGCAATATCTGTTAAAAACCGCTCCGAGAGCCCTTGAAATATATAACACCTGCATATTTTTCCCTTACCAGTTCTTCAGGACTTTCCTGTTCAAATTTATTCCGTTCAGCATTGGCGATATACTCTATGCTGCCGCTATTTTATCATTGCTTATTCTTATCGTGCGCTGGCTATATTTATTAATAAGGGTCAGAAAATATAAACACGCCATCCTGGATTCTGTTTTATACACCTTGATAATATTTAGCTCTGTATATATCTACTTTCTCATCGCATGGGGTGCAAATTATTACAAACCTGCCTTAAGCAGTTTCTGGCATTTGGCAAAACCTAAAAGCAGGACAGAAGATTCAATGGCAATTGTATCGTTTGATAAATACCTTGTTGACAAATTAAACACTTATGCGCCGCATTATCACAGCATACCTTTCGATGAAACAAATCTAAAATCGCTGGATTATTACAAAGTATATACCGATTACAGAAACAAATTGCAGGGTTTAAAGGTTAAGCGCTCCCTTTTTGGCAGGCTGATTCAACACCTGGAAATTGAAGGCTATTATAATCCATTTACCGGGGAGTCGCAGATAAACGAACATCTCCCTGCTTTTATCATGCCCTTTGTAGTTTGCCACGAAATGGCGCACCAGGCAGGTATAGCGGCAGAAGGCGACGCCAACCTCCTTGCTTATGCAATTGGCACCAGCGCCAACGACTCCTCATTTAATTATTCCTGCTACCTCAATATCTGGTTCTATACCCAGTCGCGCCTCAACAGGCGAAACCACATGTTGGCAAAGCAATTGGAGTCTCAGTTAAACGCCCTTACGAAAGCACAGATAGATACCTTAGAGCAAATAAGAAAACAATATGTAAGCGAATTCAGCAAGTACAGCAGCGACCTCTATGACAATTACCTGCGTCTTCACCAGCAAAAAGAAGGCATCCACAGCTATGGCAATGTAGCCGCAAGTGCATGGGCATGGGAAGAAAGAAAAAAGAAAATGCCCGATTCATTGATCACTATACCATAAAAGAGGCAGGGAAATTATTACGAAATAGTTTTCAAAATGAAAACTATTTCGTAATATTGTGGCTTGTGAACATAATTGCTAAAGGCACATTGCTTTACTATATTGATAAATACCCAAAAGCAAAAACCGCTTTATTGACATGGTATTATGAATTTACAAAAACTGCCTTTAGTAATTTTAATGAATTGAAACAAGTATATGGAAATGCAAGTATTTTGCAAAATAGCAGGGTCATTTTCAATATAAAAGGGAATGATTTCAGGTTGCTTGTAGCAGTTAATTTTCGAAAGCAGGCAGCCTATATTATCTGGTTTGGCACTCACAGAGAATATGATAAAATAAATGCAGAAACAATAAATTTTGATACTGGAATTCTGAATTATAAACAAAATGAACAACTGGAAAGTAATAAAAACAAAAGCCGAATATAATAGGATGTTAAAGCGTAGCATGAATATTTTTAATGCTACTGAAGACAGCCCGGAAGCTGAGGAATTGGAGCTCTTACTGGTTCTTATAAAAGACTATGAAGACAAGCATATTACATTACCTGAACTTGACCCGATTGATGTGATAAAGTTAAAAATGAAAGAACATGGCATAAAAGCTAAAGACCTGGAAGCATTAATTGGTTCTAAAGGGCATGTATCATCTATCCTGTCCGGCCGGCGAGAACTTACTTTAAAAATAGCCCAAAAATTAAAAAACTACTTCCAATTACCTGCCGATATATTTATGCCTGCCGCTTAGGTTTTACAAATCCAGAGTTATGACAATGTCGCAGCAAGTGTATGGGCGTAGGAAGAAAGAAAAAAGACAATACCTGATTCGTTGATTGCAACACCTTAAAATAGATTTAGCTTTGGTTTGGTCTCACCAAGAACCTGTCTTCACTTCTTCTGATTAAACATCTTCAAATACCTATCCCCGTCAACGAACATATTGTCCATTAACTCTTTTCCCATTTCGTTACCCGGCTCTTCCTGGTTTATTACCACCTTTATTGTTTTGTTGTCTTTTATGTAGTAGCGCCCTTCGAAAGTAGTGTGCGTTTTTTTATAATCAAGATCTCCCCCGTCCTTTTGCACGAAATTGCAAACCTTACCATAAATAAAAATCAGCTTGCCATTATTAAAATAAAATTCCCTTGTCGTGTTGCCAAAAGAAAGGCCTATCAGTTCTACTATCTTTACGACTGTGTCCTTTTTGCTGTAAAAGGTGAGGGTGCCACCACCATCAGTTATATTGTCAAGGAATTCTTCATTCTCCAAAACGCGTTTCTTCAGGCCTAAGTTTGCATTTATGGCGTAGAACGCTGCCTTTATTTCCGGAACACCCGGTACTTCCATATCCTGCGCACTGGCTATAGCGCCACAGAACATAGTTGTAAAAATGAGTAATATTGTTTTCGTGGGCTTCATGCACTAAGACTAAGGTAGGAAAAAGCAACCGCAAAATTAAAACACCTAAATCACCCCCTATACTCTCCCCACACACCTCGAAGGGTATCTGATATTTCTCCCAGTGTACATAAATGCTCCACCGCATCTATCACAAAGGGCATTAAGTTTTCGGTAGTCGCGGCTTTTTGTTTTATTGTCTCCAGGCAGGCTTTAGCTTTTTCATTATCTCTTTTTGCACGCAGGGTTTTTAATTTTTCTGTTTGCACCTGCCTTATGGAGTCGTCGATTCTCAATAATTGCGTTTTATCTTCTTCTTTGGTTGTAAACTTATTTACACCTACTATTACTTTTTCCCCGTTTTCTATAGCCTTATTGTATATGTAGGCAGAACGGGCTATTTCTTCCTGCATAAAGCCCTGCTCTATCGCTTTCACAGAGCCCCCTAAGGCATCTATCTTTTCAATAAGCTTCCAGGCAGCTGCCTCTACTTCATTGGTCAGCGCTTCTACATAATAAGAGCCGGCAAGAGGGTCAACCGTGTCTGTTACACCACTTTCAAATGCTATTACCTGTTGGCTCCGTAAAGCAATGTTAGCAGCTTCTTCTGTTGGCAGAGACAATGCTTCATCATAGCCGTTAGTATGCAGGGATTGGGTGCCACCTAATACTGCCGACAATGCCTGCAGGGTCACACGTACAATATTATTTTTAGGTTGCGGCGCTGTTAAAGTGCTGCCTCCTGTCTGAGTATGAAACCTCAGCATTTGCGCCTTTGCATCTGTGGCCCCCAGGGAACGTGTAATATTTGCCCACATCCTCCGCGCTGCCCTGAATTTTGCAACCTCTTCAAACAGGTTATTGTGAGCATTGAAAAAGAAGGATAATCTTTGGGCAAACACATTTATATCCAGGCCTTTTTTCAAAGCAGCCTGCAGATAGGCCTTGCCATTAGCTAATGTAAAAGCAAGTTCCTGCACCGCGTTCGATCCTGCTTCTCTTATATGGTATCCCGAAATAGAAATGGTATTCCACTTCGGCACTTCCTTGCTGCAATATTCAAAAATATCCGTTATCAGGCGCATGGAGGGTGCAGGCGGGTATATATAAGTACCCCTTGCAGCATACTCCTTCAATATATCGTTCTGCACTGTTCCTGATATTTTCTTAAGATCTGCACCTTGTTTTTTAGCTAAAGCTATATACAATGCCAAAAGGATAAAAGCCGTAGAGTTAATGGTCATCGATGTTGAAACATCTTTAAGCTCTATCCCCTTAAAAAGTATCTCCATATCCTCAAGCGAGTCTATGGCAACGCCTACTTTCCCTACTTCTCCCTCCGCCATTTCACTGTCAGAATCATACCCTATCTGCGTTGGCAGGTCGAAAGCAACCGATAAGCCGGTCACCCCGTTTTTCAATAAATAATGGTACCTTTTATTAGATTCTTCTGCTGTGCTGAAACCGGCATATTGCCGCATGGTCCACAATTTATCCCTGTACATTGCAGGATGAACGCCGCGGGTAAATGGGAATTCTCCTGGCTTTTCACTTACAGGCACAGGTTCATCATATAGTTGCTTAATTACTATTCCGGAATCAGTAACAATTTTTTTATCAGCCATTATCTTGTTTAATTAATTTCTGCAGACAACACTTATGCCATTGGCCCGGAAGACAATACCCTTTTTGCTTCCTCATGTATTATTTGCAGTGCTATATCGCTTGGCAATTCCCCTTCTACGGTCAGTATATAATCTACGATGCGTTTATGCAGTTCTACCGCGGGGGCATCGCCCTGCAATTGCTGCGCAATATGGTTTATCATATTAATTTCCTGCTCTTTTACACTTTTTACTGTTTGCCATACCTGCTTCGAAACATATATCTGTTGCGATAAGTTATGCTCAAATTCAGTATTAATATTAAAAACCAGGGTTCCCCTCATGTCGTTTACCGTCATTCCCGGCTCATATATCCTTGGCACTAACTGCTGCGGTGCAACGCGCTCTAAAAACAACACCAGCCGTTCATAAGCCTGCAACCTCAGCCTTATCGTTATATCCTGTGTGTCGTGCATTAAGGCTATTTGCTTTCTTTGCATTTCCGTTACCAGGAACTTCTTTACGATCATGTAACTCGTTATTAAAACAATAATTGCCGGGATCGTATATTTCAATATTTCAAAAATGGTCTCCATAAGTATCTAAATTCGTGCCAAAACTAAGCTGTTTTTTGGCTTCTGTTTGTTGATTTTATATGTCCTGCCGCATACTTGCAGCAAAATCTTTTTATTAAAAAAATAGCTTACTCTAAAACGGGGAAATACAATTTAAAAACAGCCCCTGCGTCCGGGTTGTTCTTAAGAAGTATATATCCTTCGTGATTCGCCATGATACGGTGGCAAATAGCCAGCGATACCCCCTTACCATCATATGATGAATGCCTGTTATCAAGTGTTTCGAAGACCTGGAACATCTTATCAGTATAAATGTTTTCAAAGCCGGGGCCATTATCCGCAAAAATAACGACATGATACCTTTTGTTCGATAGGTTCGGGTAAAACTCGGCTAATTCCTCTGCCCCAGCGATCTCAGAACTTATATTGATGGCAACCTGTTTGCCTTCCTTCGGGTTTGCTAACGAAATATCAAACATACATTTAAAAAGGATGCCTACCTGGCTAGTATACGCCTTTATTTTAGGCAGTGTATCATAAGCTATATGTGCACTTTGGGCCTGTATTTTATAATCAAGGTCTGCTAAAACCGATCTTAATGATTTATTCAGGTCAACCCATTCTACTTCGCTTTCTTCCTTTGTAAGGCTGGTAAGGTTCACAAGGTCCTCTATCAGGTCCTGCATGCGGTTTGTATAGGTATTGATACGCTCCATGGTATCTTTACTCTCCTCATCTATCTTGTCCTTTTTCAACCATAAAAGGCGGTTTGTAAATACCTGTATTTTCCTTAGGGGCTCCCGCAGATCATGAGATGCAGCATAAGCTATTTGTTCCAGTTCCAGGTGAGACCGTTTCAGGTCGCTTATCTTTGCCTGCAGCTGGTCCTGGTAACCTATTCTCCTCCTGAATTCCAATAACATTAAAATAAAAAGCCCTACCGTAACTATGAAAAAAATAGTCAATAAATATTTAAGCGTACTGGACGCCACCTGCATATAAAAATGCTCATTTTGATAGGTAGCGTAAAATAACCTGTTTTCGCTGTTTTCCATTTCCCGCAGCTTTTTGGAGCAGTCCTGCATGGCCTTTCTGCCCTCATAATAATAGGGTGATGGCACAGACGACTGGCTTGAATCCACATAAGCGATATTCTGCTCTATTATTGACACCCTTACTGCCAACATGCTTCTTAGTAACAGCAGGTCCTTTTGAAGTTTCAGGCTGTCCCCTGCCAGCTCCTTCATCTCCGCCATGTTCAGCTGCAGGCTGTCAGTGATATGTTTTAATCCGTTGGAATACAGTGTATCCCTGGTAAGCATGTATCCTCTTTCTGCTCTGTCCAGGTCTTTTACATAACCGTGAAGATTATAGAGTTTTTTTAGGTTGGAGTTGATCAGGTCGGCTTTATTAGAAAAATCCACAAGTGCATCAACCCGCTTAACAGAAAATAATGATAAACTCAGTATCAAGACCAATGAGAGCCCAAATGCAATTATTATTATACCAAGTCGTTTTTTCATTCAAAAAAAGCAAATTTCTATATTTTGCTGCACACCACCTTATGCATTAAGGGGCAAATCTATATGAGATTTTTTTTAAAAATACATTAATTCCCGCTTTATCCCGGTAAAAATACCGCTGTGTTTGTAATTTTGTAAAAGTACCGATATTCATAATACAGCCGGTTTTATAAAGTTTATTCCGAAACTTTTAATAGGATAAATGCCGGCATATTATCTTATATTTGAGATATACCGATGCAATAAAAATGAGCAAATTACTTGTAGTTGATGATGATAACGATATGTGTTTATTGCTGAATCGTTTTCTCACCCGTAAAGGTTTTGAAGTTGAATTGGCCCATACAGGCAAAGCTGCCGAGGAATGGATCAAAAACAACACGCCCGATCTTATTCTTAGCGATTTCAGGTTAGAGGATATGACAGGTGCCGAATTATTAAGCAAAATAAAAGAAATACACTTTGATGTCCCTGTTATCATTATCACAGGCTATAGCGATGTAAAAGACGCGGTGGAGGTAATGAAACTGGGTGCTTATGATTATGTAACCAAGCCACTGTTTCCTGACGAGATATTACTTACTATCAGGAACGCTTTGTCGAACGACACGAAACAATCCAATGTAAAAGAACCCGGCCAGAAAGCACCAAAGACGGCCACCGATACCAATACCTTTTTTAACAGCCAGTATATTTTAGGCAATAGCCCCGAGTTTGCAACTATTGTTGAGCAGATAAAATTAGTGGCGCCAACCAACTACAGTGTTATCATACATGGCGAAAGCGGCAGTGGCAAAGAGGTAATTGCCCAGCAAATACATGCTTTGAGCAAACGGGCTGCTAAACCCTTTATTGCCATAGACTGTGGCGCACTTTCTAAAGAGCTGGCAGGCAGTGAATTATTTGGCCACGAAAAAGGGGCATTTACGGGCGCTTTAAACCAAAAAACAGGGAGCATGGAATTAGCCAATGGCGGCACCATCTTCCTCGATGAAATAGCCAACCTTTCTTATGATATACAAGTGTCTTTGTTGCGCACAGTGCAGGAACGGAAGATAAGGCGCATTGGCGGCATAAAAGATATTGATATTGATGTGCGTATCATTATAGCCAGTAATGAGAACCTATGGAATTGTGCCCGTGCAGGTAAATTCAGGGAAGACCTCTATCACAGGTTCAATGAATTCAGCATAGAAGTACCTCCCCTGCGGCAAAGGAAAAAGGA
>JABDGU010000055.1 GCA_013285905.1 Bacteroidota bacterium
TTGTAATGTATAAGTCTGTTATTTTACCCTTTGCTAAAAGTGATATCAGGGATGCTGCAAAATGGTATAATGGGCAACAAGAAAAATTAGGGAGAAGGTTTACAGAAAAAGTAAGGCAGAAAGTACATGCTATCCGCGAAAATCCATATTCTTTTGCAATAAGGTACGGCGATATAAGAACAGTTAGCACCGACGTATTTCCTTTTATGATTCATTATACAATTATTGAAAATACAAAAACTGTCATTATGTCAGCTGTTCTTCATACAAGCCTCAGCCCCGAAATATGGAAAGGCAGGGCAATGTGAGTTAGTTCTACGGGTTGGTTAATTTATATCGAACGATATTCCTCTTCTCTCACCTAAACTTAGATTTTGCCTTTTTATCAACACCGGGCTTTGCCGAATATATTGTGTAAACCCTACAGAGATAAATGTTATTTCTCCACAGGTTGTTTCTATAGTCCAATTGTATTCAATCTGCTCTTCAGTGTAGTTAGCGTTTTTAGGGTTCGACGGTTTATCCCTTTGTATGTCGAGTATCGTCAAATCAAGATAGTCTGTGCAAATATTTATATCATACACGTTCTTGAAAATTAATGTAGCAGGTGCTACCCAAAAAAGAAAGTTCTTTTTCTTCACCCACTTACAGATGTAGTCTATATCCAATGATAGTTCGAAACTATCGTTGTTAAAGACTATAGCATAAACTTTGTTATCATGCCATCCCATTAGTTCAAAATCATCTTGTGTCCATCTGTTCCTTTCTAATATTTCATCGCCCATTACTTAAAGGTATATTGAAATCAAATAGTTTAATAGTGAATGTTCGCATACACGCGATGTTTTTTTATTCCTCTTCCTCTTTCTTAATTACCCCAACTAAAGTTTTGACGATAAATATTTCTACTGCTAAAAACACAAACGGCACTAGCAACATAGCAGTGATATTGCCATGAACAAATGCAAGTATGATGGTTTGAATTTCTATTAACGCCCTTACAATGGTTAAGATCACCAGGGCTTCGGGCGCACCTTTAATAATGGTTACAAAGCCCAATGCTAAACCTATAGCCAGGTTTCTTGCAGCAAATTCTGAATTTGCATTTTTAATTAAGGAATTAGTAAGGTCGATGCCTGTACCTTCTTTAAAAAGCACACTCATATCGAAGTAGCACATGATGCCATAAGCAATATTTAAAAGTGCCAAAACACCAACTGCTATCCTTACCCATTTGGGTACATTATCCACATGTTTGCTCATTTTTTATGATTTGAATTGTTTAGCCTGCGGCCTTAGCCTCATCCACTTCATCTATGGGTTCCCAAAGCTCAATAATATTACCTTCGGGATCGAGTATATGAACGAATTTGCCATAGTCACCATAGTCCACGATCTCATCAACAATGGTCACGTTCTCCTTTTTGAGTTCATCTACCAGGCCAACAATATTTTCAACGCGGTAATTGATCATAAATGGCTTGCTGGAGGGATTGAAAGATTTGGCATCCTGCGGAAAAGTACTCCAGGCTGTAGTTCCTTTTTTCGACGGATCGTCGAGATGCCGCCACTCAAACTTTGCGCCCCAGTCGCTTGTTGCCAATCCAAGGTTTTTGGCATACCATTCGTTCATTCCTTTTGGATCATCGCATTTAAAAAATACGCCGCCAAGGCCGGTTACTTTTTTCATATTGAAATGTGTTGTACGATTAAAGGTAGTGATATAAAATTAGCTTATCCCGTCCGTAAGCATTTCCTTAGCTATCTTTTTCACTAAACCCTGAAGTACATTGCCCGGGCCTACTTCAGTAAACCTTGTGGCGCCGTTTTGTACCATTTCCAGCACAGTTTGTGTCCAGCGCACAGGGGCGGTAAGTTGGTTGATGAGGTTTTCTTTTATCAGCTGTGGGTCTATATTAGGTTGGGCATTTACATTTTGATAAATCGGGCAAGTAGGGTTGCCAAAATGAGTAGCCGCAATGGCATCTTGCAATTCCTGCCTTGCAGGCTCCATTAAAGGTGAGTGGAAAGCCCCGCCTACCTGCAATACCAATGCTCGTTTTGCTCCAGCAGCTTTCATCCTTTCGCAGGCCTGTGTTATGCCATTGATGCTCCCACTTATCACAAGCTGTCCGGGGCAATTATAATTGGCAGGCACTACGATTTCATCTTTAAATTCTGCACAGATCTCTTCCACTTTTTTATCATCCAGGCCCAAAACCGCAGCCATCGTAGAAGGATTGATCTCGCAGGCACGCTGCATGGCCATTGCACGTTTTGATACAAGGCGCAGACCATCTTCAAATGATAATACTTTATTGGCCACAAGGGCAGAAAACTCGCCTAGTGAATGCCCCGCGACCATTTCGGGCAGCAGTCCGGCACTGGTATTGAATAATATAACCGAATGCAGGAAAATGGCCGGTTGGGTTACTTTGGTCTGCTTCAGGTCTTCATCCGTGCCGCCAAACATCATATCGGTGATACGGAAACCCAGTATCTCATTAGCCTGTTCGAAATATTCTTTGGCAAGCGTATTTTCTTCATACAATTTCTTGCCCATGCCAACAAATTGGGCGCCCTGGCCCGGAAAAACAAATGCGTGCTTCATAAGTTCTGAATAATAAGAAAGGGCTAAAATAATAAAAGAATCCCGCAGATACCCGCAGAAAATCGCAGAGTGTTTATTTTGGGTGTTCAGTAAGCAAAAGACAGCGCAGATCTGCGAGTATCTGTATGGCTAATACTTCTGATAATTTTTCAGCGTTTTTCTGCGGGACACCATTTCGTCTTAAAAATAACATAAAACTTAGCATAGGGATATGCGGTATGCCAAAATGTAATTCCACAACGCTAACTTTGCGCCATGAATTGGATAAATCTGACCAGTGAGCAGGAACTTGATAAAATAAAACAAGAAAGCAATACCCAGCCCGTCCTTATTTTCAAGCACAGCACCCGTTGTTCTATCAGCAGCATGGCCAAAAATCGCTTGGATAAAGCGCAGGCCCCCGAAGATATTTTATATTATTACCTCGACCTGATCCAATACAGGTCTGTTTCCAATAAAGTAGCAGAAGTGTTCAGCGTACATCATGAATCACCGCAGGTGCTGCTTATAAAAAACGGAGAATGTGTATATGAAGAAAGCCACAATGGCATCCGCATGGACGATATACTCGAGCAACTCAATCTTTCAAATGACAAGGCATTCATTACACCATTGAGTAATTGAGATATTGAGTCATTTGCACATTTTCTCATTGAACCATTTGCACATTAAATCAACTTCCCCTTCCATCTGCCGCTTTTCAGGTAAATAAAGGATGCGAGCAACAGGCTGGTCCAGTAAATAAACTCCGAACCCCAGCAAAGCCACAAAGGGCTTCTCATCCGTTCTATGATAATATAGCAATAGATAAGGTAGGTAAACACGCTGCATACCTCCATAGTAAGGTTTACCATCGTCTTACCACTGCCAACCACGCCATTAAAAACCACGGTAGCCACCGACATTATAAGCGTCGCCAATACAATTACCCTCAGGCTGGGTTCGGCAAATGTTACCAGTTCGGGGTCATTGCGGTATAACATTAAAAATTGATGAGAGAAGGCCAACATTAAGGCACATGTACAAGCTGCAAAAATGAAACTCAGTTTGCTGATCTTTAATACCAGCGCCATCACCTCACGCTGCCGCCCTTTGCCTATTAAATTGCTTACCATGGTATTGCTTGCTGTGGCAAATGCCCATGTGCCCACACCTACGATGCCGAAAATACTTCTTAGTATCTGCGATGCCGCAAGCTCCTTAGAACCCAGGTGCTCCACATAAATGAAAAATATCTGCCAGCCACCAATGCTGAACAGAAATTGAATAATAAGCGGTGTAGAAACTTTTAAAGTGCGGCGCGACAAGCTGAAATCAAAGTTCCGAAACCTCATGATCGGGTACTCGTACTTCAATTTATGAAAATAAAAGAGCCCGAGCATGGTAAGGAAATAAAATGCTTCTGCTATAATAGCAGCCACAGCCGCCCCTTCCAGGCCCATTTTGGGAAAACCGAATTTGCCGAAGATGAGGGTATAGTCCCAAAACACGTTCATGAAAGTAGCTACAATGGAACCATATATAAGGAAACGGGATTTTTGAATAGATATATAAAAGGCGTTGAATAATTGGGTGAGCATCAAAAAAGGCAGGCCCCACACGCGTATGTATAGGTAGTCAACACTCAGGAAAATATTTTCGCTGCTGTGCAGGCCAAATCCAAAAATGATGGGTGCCACCCAAAGCGCCATCAGCATAAGGCCCAAAGCAAATGCCAATGCCAACATCACCCCATTGCTAAAAAGATTGGCGAGGCCCTGTTTATCGCCTTCGCCGCTGCGCCGCGCCATCTGTATCTGCATGCCGCTGCTCAGCCCATAACCGATCATGGCCAGTATAAGGTAAAAAATGCCGGTTATGCCGTTCACACCAAGTTCTTTTTCTCCCAGCCTGCCCAAAAATGCAGTATTGGTGAGGAAGCTTACCTGTGGTATAAGCAATGCCAGGGATATAGGTGCCGCCAGTTTGATGATGGCTTTATTAGATATGGATATCTTCAATTTTTTGTTTGTTATTTCATTTGTCGCTAAATAAACTCACTTCTCTCACATTCTCATCACATTTTCCACATTCATTATCACATTCATCACATTTATAATATTCCCCACATTTATCACATTCCTATCAAAAGTGTCGCAAATTTATTCTATAATTGTGTGCTTTTCTATATGTCTGACGTTTTAAATCATTCTTTAAGCCAACAGGAGTATAATATTCACCCCGGTGAAACCTTATTTGATGAGGTGGAGCGCATTATTTGCGTTTTATTTCCCCGCGGCATGATCGCAGCAGGTTTTAGCGACAGGGGCGATATGCTGATGATACGTTACAGCGACTACAAGAAAGAACTCCCAATCTGGATAATAGATTTTTACGAGCACCAGTTCCTTAACGAAGATCTGCTTGCCATGCCCCATAAAGTACATGCCGTGTATATAGCAACGGACAAAAGCCTCATAGTGCCCGATGCCATATACCAGGAATCCGAAGCTGATTACTGGCTGAGCAAGATACATTATGTGGAGGTGAATGACCTGAGCTCAGAATATCATCTTAAAGAGAACAAAGCACATTATATCTACGCATGGCCATCAGGTGTACAAAACCTTATCAGCCGTTATTTTCCGAATGCGGTTACTTTGCCTTTTGCATCTTACCAGTTTTATAAACCCTACCAGTCCCAGTGTTTTTTGCAATGCTGCATAACTATGGACCAGGTTTATGCCACCTTATATAATGATGACGCATTGGTATGGCACCAGGTATTTAATTACGAGAATGCCGAAGACATTGCCTACCACATCCTCTTGCTTTGTAAGGAGCATGATATTGATCCCAACAAAATGGGATTTCAATGCACTATCAGCAGCCGCAGTCTTACCTTTGTATTGCAGCAGCTCAACCAGTTCTTCCCGAAAATGAAGGACGGCAGCGGCAATGTGGGCGCTAACGATAAAAGCTGGACAGCTACTATCTATTTGTTACAACAGTTATACGCATGCGCATTGTAGGAGGCAGTTTCAGTGGCAGGCGATTCTCACCGCCCGCAAAGATACCTGCAAGGCCCACTACCGAAGTGGCCAAAGAAGGCTTATTCAATACACTCGGCAATCTTGTAGACTTTGACGGAATAAAAACATTGGATCTTTTTGGCGGCACAGGCAGCATATCTTACGAACTCGCATCGCGTGGTGCAGAAGACCTTACCCTTATCGAGCGCGACCTTACCAGCATAGACTTTATAAAAAAGACATCGGCAGCCCTGGGCATTGCAGATAAGCTGCACATCATACGCGGCGATGTGTTTAAATTTATGAAACAAAGCACGGAGCAATACGATTTTATATTTGCCGGTCCGCCTTATGCACTGGAGAATATTGACGAGATACCCCAGCTGGTCTTCCAAAAGAATATGTTGGCGCCAAATGGTATATTTGTGCATGAGCATACCCCGCGGAATGATTACCAGAATCATCCGAACTTTATGAAAATGAAGAATTACGGTACCACAATTTTTACGTTTTTTACACCAGCAAGCTAAACCAACATGCAACGTATCTGCTTATTCCCCGGCACTTTCGACCCCATAACACTGGGCCATGTGGATATTATCCATCGCGCGGTTTCTCTTTTTGATAAGCTTATTATAGGCATTGGTATCAATTCATCAAAAGCCCCCATGTTCACAGTGGAGCAGCGCGTGGACTGGATGAAAGAAATATTTAAGAATGAACCCCGCATAGAGGTGATAGGCTATGAAGGCCTTACAGTGGACTGCTGCAAAAAAAACGGAGCGGCTTATATTTTACGCGGCATACGCTACGTAAGCGATTTTGAATACGAAAAAGCCATTGCCGACATGAACCGTATGTTGGTCCCCAATATCGAAACTATATTCCTTACCTGTTCACCCCAATTCTCCACCATATCGTCCACCCTTGTGCGCGATGTTATCCGCAACGGTGGCAATGTAAGTTTGTTTGTGCCCGAGGAAGTGAAGTTTTAATCGATCTCGACTTTTAAAATGCGCTATCAAATAATAGCCCTGACCTTTAGGTCGGGGATTGGGAATAGCGATTTATTCCGGCTTTAGCCAAAATTGGACATTAAATTTTGTTATGGATTGGGCAGGCCTCGTAGAGGCCAAAGCTTTGTAGCTAATAAGAAAATGTTGAAATGCGCTCCGTAGGTGCGCAACCATATTATCTCAATGGCTCATTGGCAAACAGAAAATCCGTTAATCCATCAAGGTAAAATCGCAATCCCAGGTTTAGCCCGTAAGCGCTGTTTTGACTGGTACTTGCACTATTCATAAGACTATTATAAGAGCCGACCTTATCCGTTAGCATATAATTCTTATTGTTTGCAGAATTATCAAACGACTGCAGCATATAGTAAAATCCGAAGTTCAAACTTAAATAGTTATTCAGCTTATAGCTTACAGACGGTTGAATCAAAAACCCTATGGAGCCTTTATACGAAACCGTACCTGTACTGCTGTTGGGCTGCTGGTTCAGGCCTACATTATAACCCTGGTATCTAAGGTTATTAAAATAAGTCTGCGCATTCGTGCCGGAGTTTTCCTGTGTTATTTGTTGCTTGGTAATATATTGCTCATTAAGAGTGCCCGGCGTAGGAGAATTATCATATACAGCCACCGCATTGCTGCCAACTACATTGTATTTATATATCGCTTCGTAATCAAAAGACGCATTAGTGCTGTAAGAATTTTTCATCTGCAGATTGAACAAGACACCCGCATCTACTGCCAGTCCGAATTTTCCTGAAAATTGTTTTTTGTATTTGAATAATAGCGGGATGCTGATATTAGTACTGCTGACAGTTTCCTGTATGGGGCCATTAGCCGTTATTAATTGCCTGAATGTTTCCGGTGTGGGGCTTTGTGCATCTGTGGATTGATACTCTATATGGAACTGGTCCATTGTTACATCGCCTTTCTGCCACATAAACATAATGCCGGTCCCGACACCCAATTGCTTTTTCTTATCAAAGAAATATCCAACTTGCAGATCAAATCCATAAGAAACACCATTGCTGAATTTTAGTTTGCTGATGGTATCATTCAAAGCATTCAGATAGTTGGATGCAAAATTTACACTGGTTATATTTTGGCTAACTGCCCCGCCTTTCAGGTTCAGGTCTATACACCAGCGGGATGAGGTGTCAACAGCCTGTGTGGGGGCAACCGCTTGCTGCGCATCTGCGCTATAACATGTCCAGCTGATAACGAGTACTGTAAATATTTTTTTCATTGCTTTTATTATGAGGCTTAATGAATCAGTTTTTTACCATTCTTGATACCGCTATTTTTATTCCATCCTTATAGCACCCTATCAAATAAATGCCGGGGGATAAGTCCGCAATATTTACTTGTGTTTTCTTATTCAAAGCAGCTACGTTCAGCAGTTTTCTGCCGCTGATATCGGATACCTCTATTTCTGTATTATTACCGGTTTCAAAATTCAATTCTATATTCAGTATACTTGTCGCCGGGTTAGGAAAAATATTCATCGCCAGGTTTGCAGGCGTGTTTATATTACCTACAATTGCAGGTGGAGGACTGTGATATACTTTTTGCATACAGCCATCTTTTGTGAATAGCACCCAATAATATTTAGTTCGGTCGGTGTCAGCACTGCCCAAATAAAAATTGTCATATACAGCCCCTGTATAAATGTTCGAGTCCAATGTATAAGCATCATCATATCCCCATTGGTAGCTGTCTCCTGTATTGTCCAGGCAGATCAGCCGGTTATTTACTAATATCACTGTCGGGTTGGGTGCTGCACTGCTGCCCACATTCACAATATAGTTTGTTACACCTGTGCAGTTATTGCCAGGGTAAGCACTGGTAAGAGTTATGGTGCTGCTGCCTGCGTTGGGAAAATTAACTAAACAATATTGGTTTCCTGCCCCTTCACTCCAAATGCTTGCATTATCTGCGGTCCAGGTATAAGTAATGCCGCCAGGCGCAGCATTCGCCGAACCGAAATTCTGGTACATAGTTCCGGCGCATACATCGCCTGCGGGTTTGGTATCAATTACCGGGTTCGGAGCATTCGGGTATAACCTTAATGTTACATAGTAAGAGTCGAGACAACCATTATAGGAAAGCACGTATTTATACGGAGCATTAATAGGGTGAGTATTACTGTCAAATAAGGTTTCATTGATATCCCCATTGCCGGCACTTGTTAAAGGATAGATGCCTGCGATTTGTGGCCTTGTCCAGTTAAAGCTTACACCGGCAGAGTCGCTTGTTGGCGTATAATTAAAAGCCACCCCGCTGCACAAGGTATCATACCAGTTGCTTGTTAAAATGGGAGGGTAGTAAATGGTATATACGTTTGTTGATACAGTGTCGCCGTGCGCTATTACACTTGCTGTATAATTACCGGGGAGTGTCGTGGTATAAAGCATACTCATTGTATCATCGAATTTTTGAACGCGGTAATTATATTGATCTGTTACATACAATTTCCCGCTGTAATCAAGAAATACTCCGGTAGGGGCGTTGAGTTGGTTTGGGTTACTGCCCGCGGTGCCGCCTGCTACAGTTGTTCCACTTGATGCACCTGATGCCCATTCCTGTATTCGGTTATTGTGCTGGTCTGCAATAAATATGTTCTTCTGGTGGTCAACATAAACACCTTCAGGGGTGTATAGTTGGCTTGCAGTAGTGCCGGGTATGGATCCCCCGGCTACAGTAGTACCGGTTGTTGCTCCCGCTTTCCATTTCTGAATACGGTTATTAGCTACATCGGCGATATAAATAGTGCCGCTGTCATCCACAAAAATGCCGTTTGGATTGTCTAGTTGATTTGCACTACCGCCTGCACTGTTTCCTCCAGCCACGGTCAGGCCGCTGCTTGCTCCCGGCGCCCATTTCTGTATACGGGCATTCGCCCCGTCTGATACATATACATTGCCGGTGCTATCAACAAAGACAGCGATAGGGTTATTCAATTGGTTAGCGCCGCTGCTTGCCCCATTGCCGCCTGCCACTGTTACTCCGCTGCTTGCCCCTGCTGCCCATTCCTGCACCCGGTTATTAGCTTTGTCAGCTATAAATATGTTTCCGTTCATATCCACAAACACCCCTGAAGGGGCGTTCAACTGGTTGGCATTGCCGCCGGCACCATTGCCTCCTGCTACTATTGTTCCGCTGCTGGCGTCGGCTGCCCACTTTTCTATCCGGTTATTGCCCTGGTCTGCTATATAAACGTTATTACTGTAATCTACGAAAATCCCTCCGGGCAAATTCAGTTGGTTTGCATTGCTCCCCGACAGATTGCCACCAGCTACAGTACTGCCATTTGTTGCATAATATTTGAAACTAATAAACGCTTCTGCTATCCCGTCCTTATCCCATATTATCTCATCGGGAGACTGGTTGCTGTTTAATGACAAGATAGTCCCTACACATGTAGAATTGCCGGACACCGACACTACAGGAGAGGAAGCCAAAACTTTTACCTTAAAGGCCGCACTGTCCACGCATGTTCCGTTGCCTGTCACCATCCATCCGCCGTATATGCCGGGCAATGCACTCGCGGAAGTGCTGATGCTTATAGGCGAAGCCGGCAGGCTTGTGCTGCCCGTATTTATAAAGCCGGCCGCTAAAGCCGGCGCGCTCCATATTATACTATAGGTGCTCGGGCTGCCAAATCCCACAGTATAAGACAACGTATCAGTGCTACTGCCTTGCACAAAGGCAGGGCTGGCTCCCGCAACTATTCCCACTCCTATAGTAACTGCCGAAGAACTTACTGTTCCCCCTGCTGTTACAAGGCTTGCATTATATACTCCTGCACTTGTTGCTGTATAGCTGGTATCTATGCTTGCGGTAAATTCTTGAATCCGATTATTATTTGCGTCTGCCACATATATACTCCCGCTTGCGTCTAAAAACACCCCACTCGGACTATTTAGTTGATTAGCGCTGCCACCTGCTGCTCCTGTTCCGGCAACTGTAAGCCCACTGCTTGCTCCTGTTGTCCATTTCTGTATCCGGTTATTACCCCTGTCTGCAATATATACGTTCCCACTTGCATCAACATATACATTTCTCGCACCGTTCAATTGATTAGAGTTGCTGCCTCCTCCATTTCCACCCGCAACAGTTGTTCCTGATGCGGAGCCTGGGGCCCATTTCTGAACACGGTTATTATTGTAGTCTGAAACGTAAATATTGCTGTTGCCGTCCAGGTATAAGTTGTCTGGCAAATTTAATTGGTTTGCATTGCTCCCTGCGCCATTACCTCCTGCAACTGTTACACCAAAACTGGCTCCGTAAGCCCATTTCTGAATGCGGTTATTACTATAGTCAGCGATATAAATATTGTCACCGTCATCTACAAATACGCCACTGGGGGTGTTCAATTGATTTGAACTACTTCCTGCTCCGTTACCTCCTGCTACTGTAATGCCTGTATTTGCGCCGGGCATCCATTTTTGAATGCGATGATTAGACTGATCTGCTACAAAAATATTCCCGCTCTTATCAACATATAGAGCACATGGACCATTAAATTGATTTGCGCCATTACCAGCCCCATTATCTCCGGCAACCGTAACGCCACTTGTTGAGCCCGGCGTCCATTTCTGGATGCGGTTATTAGACATGTCTGCTATATAAATATTCCCACTAAGGTCAACATATACCCCGGCAGGATAATTTAATTGATTTGAGTCGCTGCCTGCAGTCGTTCCCGACCCTGCTACAGTACTTGCATTAACAGGGTAAGTCGGCGATGTGCTATGCACGATATTCCCGTTTCTTATCCAGTTTATCTGCGAGGGAACTTCACTACTGCTGACATGCAGGTTCCCGCCATTACAAGTAATATTGCTGCTGCTTAATGAAACGTTGGGCAGACCTGGTAGTACGGTAACTGCAAAACCGGTGGAGCTGCTTGTGCAAGTACTGTTGCTAAGCGATAGGGTACCATAGTATAGGCCTGGCGCAGCATTAGCCGGAACGCTTATTGAAAGAGGAGATATAGGCAGGCCGGCATTATTTACATTCACAAATCCCGCGGCAAGGGCCGTGCTGTTCCATGTTATAGAATAATTTGTAGGTACACCCCAGGGCACTGTATAGGGCACGGTTATGCTTGTTGTACCTTGCACAACGCCTGTATCAGTACCTAAATTCATGCCTATGCCTATTGTAACCGCACTTGTGCTTCCCGTGCCACCCTGTGTGTTCACATTTGCTGTGTAGTTACCGGCACTTGTTGCATAGTAATTCATATTGATACTGGCAGGGAATTTCTGTACCCTGTGATTGGCGGCATCAGCTACATAAATATTTTCGCTTCCATCCACAAATACCCCAGCGGGGCTGCTTAATTGCAAGGGTCCGTTCCCTGCTGTTCCTCCTGCCACGATACTGCTTGTATTGTTTGTTGCAACCCATTCCTTGATAGTATTATTATTCTCGTTTGCTGCAAAAATATTTCCATTCTTGTCCCCGAATACACCCGTCGGATGGCTTAATCCGCTCATTACAGTAGTGCCGGTGCTGGCTCCTGCTGCCCATTTTTGTATCCTGTTGTTATTTTCGTCTGCAATAAAAATATTTCCGTTACTGTCCACATATACCCCGGCAGGGTTATTCAGCAAGCCAGCCCCGCTTCCGGCCGAGCCTGTTCCTGCTATGGTTACTCCGTTTATAGCCCCTGCTGCCCATTTTTGCACGCGGTTATTCAAATAGTCACCTATAAATATATTGCCTGTGTTGTCAACGAATACACCCCAGGGGTGCGATAATTGGTTTGCCGAGGCTCCAGCTCCATTACCTCCGGCTACAGTTGTCCCACTCGTTGCCCCCGCTGCCCATTTTTGCACTCTGTTATTGTTGTAATCAGCCACGTAGATATTGCTGTTGCCATCCACATATACGCTGGCCGGCCCGTTCAGTTGGTTTGCATTGCTGCCAACACCATTGCCTCCGGCAACTACATTGCCGCTTGTTGCACCTGGGGCCCACTTCTCAATCCTGTTATTGTTCTGGTCTGCTATATAAGCATTGCCTGTGCTGTCGATAAATACAGCATTCGGAAAATTTAATTGATTAGAATTACTGCCAGCACTGTTGCCACCGGCTATAGTTACAGAGTAAAGCGACGGGTTGAATTTTTGCACCCGGTTGTTATTATAATCAGCGATGTAAATCATTCCGCTGTTGTCAGCAAATACTCCAGAAGGATTATCTAATTGGTTATTTCCACTGCCTGCAGTTCCGCTCCCGGCTATAGTGATACCACTTGTTGCACCCGGCCCCCATTCTTGTATACGTGCATTTCCCTGGTCTGCTATATATATGTTTCCGGCAGCATCCACATATATTCCGCCAGGACCACTTAACTGGTTGGTGCCATTCCCTGCACCATTCCCTCCTGCTACTGTTGTACCGCTGCTTGCACCGCTTGCCCATTTCTGGATACGTGAATTACCACCGTCAGACACATATATATTACCACTGCCATCCACAAAAACAGCCGTTGGATAGGACAATTCATTAGGGCCATTACCACTGGTCGGGCTACCGGTTCCTGCAACCATTGTTCCGCTGCTTGCCCCTGCTGCCCATTTTTGAATACGATTATTGCTCTCATCAGCTACATAAACATTTCCATTCCCATCTACATATACCCCTGACGGATAATTTAATTGGTTTGCACCCGATCCAGAACCATTGCCACCGGCAACTGTAATTCCGGAACTTGCACCAGAGGCCCATTTCTGGATTCTGCTATTAGACTCATCTGTAATGTATATATTGCCGCTATCATCCACGAAAACACTGGAAGGATAGTTTAATTGGTTTGCATTGGCGCCTGCTCCATTTCCACCCGCTACCGTAATACCACTTGTAGCTCCGGGTCCCCATTTTTGGATGCGGCTATTATTTTGATCAGCGACATAAATATTTCCGGCATTGTCAAGCCAAGCGCCCCCGGGGCCGCTTAGCTGGTTTGCAGCGCTACCATTCCCATTTCCACCTGCTACAGTTGTTCCAGCTCCGGGGTATGTAGGCAATGTTGTTTGCACTGTATTGCCATTCTGTTTCCAAACTATCTGGCTTGGCTGCTGGCTGCTGCTTAGTGTCAGTGAGGCACTATTGCATGTAGTATTGCTGCCTGTTAAAGAAACAGTGGGGGCTTGTGCAAAGCAGGCAAGCGGACTGCAAAGCAAGAGACTAAGCTGTAAAAAGATATTTTTCATCTTCAGTAAGATTTAGTTTTTTTCTCCCGGCCTTGTAAAATAAAGTGTGCTTCAAAAAAATGTAAGGGTCTCAAATGATGAGATCTAAATTGCCAACACTTATATAGACAACATTAAAGTTAAGATAGTTGGGGAAACTATATAAAATAAATTTTCCAAGTTTTGGAATAAACAGGCAACGTAAAATAAGTTTCCATCACAGCCCAAAACGGCACAGATTTTGTGGCATAACTATGCCATATAAACCCTTGGCTATCTATAATGAAAAACAATAATTTTCAAAACTCGGTCAACCATTTTCAGGACGATACAACATATTATCACGTTAACTAAAGCGGCAAAATTCACCAAACCGGCAAAACCGGCAATTTTTTATTTCATAAAATCATAAACAATTAAAAATCAATCGAATAAACACTATTAATAACTACAAACAGCGGTAACAAGAGGCAACTGCACGGCAACAAATCGGCAACAATTTTTAAAGTACAATATGAAAGGAACCTGCCTCTTTAGTTTGAAATTCGAATCTTGGATAGCTTGAAAAGGCTTTATTTCAACCCCTTCAAACAGTTTTGTATAGCCTCAAAATTGGGTATTTCGCTGGCGTTCTCTAATACCTCGGCATAGCGAACAATACCTTCTTTATCTATAACAAAAGCAGAGCGCTTGGACACACCTTTCATGCCAAGCGAAAAAGTTTCATAGATAGTATCGTAGGCAGTGGAAACTTCTTTATTGAAATCGCTGAGGAGGGCGAAATTAAGGTTCAGGTCTTCTTTAAAGCGGCGCAGAGAATGGACAGAATCGATAGATATGCCAAACACCTCGGCATTTACATCCTGGTAGAAAGTAAGGTTATCCCTGGTAGAACAAAGCTCTTTGGTGCAGGTGCCGGTAAATGCAAAAGGAAAGAACAGTAATAAAACATTCTTGCCCTTGAGGCTGCTGAGCGTTACAGGTTCTTTGTCGCTGTTATAAAGTGTAAAATCGGGGGCTTGCTGCCCAACTTGAATTGCCATGAGTAGAATTATTTAGAAAGTAAAAATAAGGTATTTCACTTCATTTGATAACAGGCTATGCAATAATATCATATCTGCAAATGAATAAAAGCAGGTGTCTATCTGTCATGAACTATTTTTATCTTGTTTATTCCCTTTGCATTCAATTCAAAATTTAAGTGGTCTATCGTTGTTTCGCACTCATGCCATTCTCTTATTGCCTTTTCAAATGCTTCTTTTGCTTTTTTATAAGCATCGCGGCATTGTTGGGTGGGCGCAACATCCGCGCTCTGCAGGTTAGCAATTATCGCCCCAAAAGAATTTTTTTAAAGCAGTGAAAGAACTTTTGTCTTGTTGCTTTGTACCTTTGATCAGCATATTGATCTTATTGAGAACTGAATCCGCATAAGATTTTATTTGCTCATCATTCCCCACTTATGTTTCTTTTGACGATGGCGAGAACTGGCAATCATTGCGACACAACATGCCTGCAAGCTCCATCCGCGACCTGGTAATAAAAGACAATGATCTTATTGTTGCAACACATGGCCGCTCTTTCTGGATAATGGATGATATCACCCCACTGCGTGAGATAGTGAGAATGAAAAAGACACCCAAAGTGATCTTATATAAACCACAGCCTGCCTGCCGGGTAAGATGGGACTTGAATTCTGATACCCCTTTACCTCCCGATGAACCTGTTGGCAAGAACCCTCCTGATGGCGCGATCATTGATTACTACTTAAGCGAAGACGTAAAATCAGATATCCAACTTACTATACTGGAGTCTCATGGGGAAGTGATATGCACTTATAGTTCTAAAGACACTCTTAACAAAACGCCCGAATTAAATATCCCCTTATACTGGCTCAGGTCGCAGGAGATGTTGTCTGCAAAAAAAGGCTCGCACCGCTTTTTGTGGGATATGCACTACTCCTCGCTGCCCGAGCAAGCCGGCTTTTCTATGAGTGCTATTTTTGAAGACACACCTCCTGCTTCTAATTCTCCATGGGTAATGCCTGGTGATTATACTGTCATTCTTACCGTGAATGGAAAAGACTATAAGCAATACCTCCCCATCTATATGGACCCAAGGGTAAAAACAAACATTACCGACCTGCAGGAGCAGCATGATA
>JABDGU010000056.1 GCA_013285905.1 Bacteroidota bacterium
GTATTTACTCGCAGATTTAAGTATTCGTAAATGAATATTAGCGGTATCAACTTCAGGAATAATGCCAGTGCTGAAATGATGGAGTTCGCTTTTATCTGTTTGGATACGCTTATCGGCATATACTATGCGCCATGTATATCGCTCACCAAAAAACGGGACTTCAGCGATTAACCTGTTGCCCTTGCATGGCCGGGTTATTACTACATTCTTTTTAAACGAATCTTCGCTATAATAGTTGCCCCTTGCAATTTCGAGTTTGCAATTATTTGATTTGTCAGGGAGTGGAAATGAAAACCCGATAATCCTGTAATGAAGGCTGGCCCCTTCTGCCGGCTGCACTTGTGCCTGAAGGCAGCCTGCAGCTAACAAATAAAAAAGGAGACATAGCGCTTTTTGCATAGAGATACTTTAAATTGAAATATAAAAACCAAGCAGACAATGCATTAGCTTTTTGCCGCCTCAACAATGTCTTTTACCTCAAGTATATGTTTTTCATATCCCTTTGACGCTACATGTATCATAGCCTGGCCTACTTCCTTAAGGGTGCATGCAAACTTCGGAAATAAAGCCCTCAAAAATGGGTACATCCACGCAAAGGCCTTGTATATTCCAGGTGTGTTCTTAGCACCCGCTGAGGCTTTCATAAATCCGGGCCGGAAATTATATACACCCTTAAAAGGTAATTTCATCAGATCATTTTCTGTTTTGCCTTTCACCCTTGCCCACATACTTTTTCCTTTTTCGGTACTATCCGTAGCGGCACCCGATACATAACAGAAAGTCATGTCGGGGTTGCGTTTTACAAGTGTTTCAGCAAGATGCAGCGTTAGTGTATAAGTTACTTTGTAGTAGTCTGCTTCTTTCATCCCGACAGACGATTTTCCCAAACAAAAAAAGCAGGCATTATAGCCTGTTAATTTATCGGAAATTGCGGATAGGTCATAAAAATCGCCATGAAGGATCTCTTTCAATTTAGGATGATTCACGCCACAAGATTTGCGTCCTATGACTAGTACCGCCTCTACGGCTGGGTTTTCCAAACATTCCTGCAAAACCCCTTCGCCTACCATACCTGTCGCGCCCGTTACTATTGCTTTTAATTTCATTTTATTAAAAATTAGCGTGCTTTTCATTCGTATTTTCCGTTAGCCCATGCTATACAAGGCTGTATCCATTCCTGCAATGCCTTAAAAAGAAAACCATGCTTTAAACCCGTGTTTAATTCTATCTCTTTAAACCTGCTCACTTTATTCAATGATTTATCTTTCAACTTAAGGCAAGATCCCGCAGTGGCGTCACTCTTTTCATGAACAGATAAAATGTTTCCGCAAAAATTTATTTCCGGCACATCAGCACTGTCCTCTTCGCCACAGCAACCTATAAATACAAAATTTACATTCTTGTTCTTCAAATAGCTGGAAACATACATTGCAATATATCCACCTTTAGATGTTCCGATAACTGTTATCTTATCTGCAGGCACTCCTTTTTTAAGCAGGCTGTCAATTTGCTTCACGGTTTTCCGCGCATAGTCTTTTACATCTGTGTTTTTAGGCCTTAGCTCACTGATCACCCTAAATCCCGCATTGGTGAAAGCGCTTATTATTTCTTTGTATTCTGCTCTTCCATATTCAGGATGCACCGCATCAGGCCCGGCCATTTCAATAAAATTATTGTGCAGGAAGAAAATATATTTTTGCGCTGATACAAGATTCGGGAAAGCTGCCAGCAGTATTAAAAACATTATCTTTTTCATGGTCTTCGTTTTATCTCCATTCTTTCCATTTACAAAGTATAAAAGTATATTTACTTAACAAATATAACGCAGAATGAACAAATCCCGCCTGGAAGCCTTTAGCGATGGTGTGCTGGCTATAATCATAACCATTATGATACTGGAGTTGAAAATTCCCGAAGGCACATCATTGCAAGCCGTCAGGCCCTTATGGCCGGCTCTTTGCTCCTATATTCTAAGTTTTGTATTTATCGGTATATACTGGGTAAACCACCATCATCTGTTGCACACGGTGAAAAAAGTGAATGGCGCGATCATGTGGGCCAATATGCTGTTGTTATTCTCGCTTTCATTAGTGCCCTTTGCTACCGGTTGGATGGGTGCTACCCGTTTCGATAAAATTACTGTTGCTATTTATGGGGCATTATTATTGATTTGTGGCTTGTCCTTTACAATTCTTGCCGCTGTAATAAAAAAAACATATTCGCAGGATACATCAATTACTGATGCACTCAATAAAAGCAAACCTAAAAGCATTCTCTCTACCTTGTTTTACATCGCCTCTATTCCTATCTCTTTATTTGTGAATCCTTTGCTTTCAGCGCTACTATTCGTTATAGTATCTGTTATGTGGATTATACCAAGCAAGGCGATAGAAAAAGCATTGATGGAGCAAGATGAAAAATGATTGACAAAATTCTTAATATTGTTTATAGGAAATAATAAAAACAATGGCTGAGTTAAAAACAAAACTTAACGAAAAGAGTGTGAAGGAATTTTTATCCGCAGTCACACCCGAACAAAAAAGTAAAGACTGTTTTGAAATTGTAGAAATAATGAGATCTGTTACAAAGCTGGAGCCTAAAATGTGGGGTACGGCAATTGTAGGTTTTGGGGCTTATCATTATAAATTTGACAGCGGCCATGAAGGCGATATGTGCAGGATCGGGTTCTCGCCCCGCAAACAGAACATCACTTTATATGTTATGGGCGGCCCAAAGGAGGATTATGAAACTTTACTCGCCAAACTTGGTAAGCATAAAGTCTCAGGTTCATGCCTCCATATAAATAAACTCAGTGATGTTGATACGGCTGTTCTAAAAAAAGTCGTAAGCCAATGCCTTAAGCTCATGGATAAAAAATTTCCACGATAAACGACATAGCCTTTTCAAGACGCCACGTGCATAAAACTTGGACAATCCTTTAATTCGGCGAACCTGGTTCAGGTTAATCCTTTAATCAAGCGCATTTCTCTCATGGAGCGAAGCGTAATAATCAAGGTCCTATTCTCTTATAAAAGAATAATGCGCATTTTGGTACTCCGATAGATGCACACGCTCTTGCAGGTTTTTAAAAGTTTCATATGGGCCTTCTGTAATGAATAAATTAATCAGCCATGCCGGAACAGAGCCCCCCGGGTCAAAACGTATAACATAATCTAACTTGAGGGTATTATTACTCACTGCAGTAATTGTCCAATAAGAATCCGAAACTAATATTCTTACACAGTTTTTTTTGTATTCCACATTACCCGGTTCGGCATGAGATTCAATAATGAGAATACCCGGTGATCTTTCACTTACTTTTAAATGAGCTACAAAATCGCGGTTGCTGCATGGCCATGGCGCGGTAACTTCAGAATAGTACACCAACTCGCTATCGCTAATCTTTTTGAGCAATTTTGCAGATTTAGTATTATATACCCATTCGTGATGTTTATCAATATCAAATAGTGCAGCTATAAGTTGCGGGAACTTTGCATTAACAGTACACTCTACTTTTACTGACTTGAAATTTGAATTGCCTTGCTTTGCGGTATATACTTTAATGCCGTTTTTATCTTTCTTCAGGTCCCATGCAACTTGCGCCTGCAATTGTGCAAATACCGGCATTAAAAGCAATATGCACATCAGCCTACGCATAAACGACAAAAATGAGTAGCTATAAATTTACCCTAAAATTTCCACAGTGCGAATTATAAAACTACTTCTCGCCGCTTGCATCAAACAATTTAACAATTACTTTTCCGGTGCCATCCGCTGCCAAAACAATTGATTTAAAACTCAACCTGGAATTGGGGAATATATTGTCAACGGCTACAACTTTCTCTCTCTTAATGATTTGACCTTCATCGTTCAGGCAGAAGACCTGTATAACGACATCTGCATATCTGGCCAATGATGCAGAATTAATCAACTCTCCATCAACAATGATCTTATTATTATTCACTATAACGGGCTCACATTTTAACGACAAGTATTTAAGAGGACTAAGCCTTTCTATATCGCCCAGGTTAGTTATAGTTGCGCTACTCGGTACAGAAGAATTATTGGATGCAAAATTGCAGGATGCAAGCAAAAAGGAAGACAAGATCACTATGTTTGCATACTTCATCCTGCTTTATTTATCATGTCTAAAAATTCCTGCTCAGTCAAAATAGTTACCGTACCCAGCTTTTTTGCCTTTTCCAGCTTAGAGCCTGCATCTTCACCCACAACAAGGTAGCTAAGTTTAGAACTAACTCCCCCCAATATAGAGCCGCCTTTATCCTCCACCATCTTCTCAGCTTCGCTGCGCTTCAATTGGTTAAGTGTCCCCGTAAATAAAAAGGTCTTGGCCTCCAGAGGGCCACTGTGCTGCTTATGCTCTTTATGCACATTAGCCAGGTTCAGACCTTCTTTTTCAAGCAGATCAATGATGTGTCTGTTCTCGTGCGCCTTAAAAAAATGAGAAACAGAAGCTGCTACTTTAGGGCCTACATCATCCAGCGTGCACAGTTTTTCAACATCCCAATCGTAAAGTTCCCTGATATGGCCAACCGCGCTGGCAAGTGTCTTTGCAGTTGCCTCTCCTACATACCGGATCCCCAATCCATATATTACCCTGTTTAAAGGTTGTTGTTTGGAATTCTCAATAGCCTGCTGCAATTTCGTTACCGACTTCTCTCCAAAGCCTTCGAGTGCTTGTATCTTGTCCCAGTCAAGGTGATAGATATCCGGGATACTTTTTAGTATTCCCAATTCGTAGAATTTGTTCACATTGGCTTCGCCCAGGTTTCGAATATCCATTGCATCCTTGCTTGCAAAGTGCATCATTCGCTCTACGACCTGCACAGGGCAATTAATATTGATGCAACGCCAAGCAGCTTCGTCCTGTGCTTTCTCCAGCAATTCTCCACATACCGGGCAATGGGTCGGGAAATGTATTTTTTTCTCTTCGCCTGTTCTAAGCTCGGTCAGTGGTTTTACAATATACGGTATTACGTCTCCTGCTCTTTCCACCAAAACCGTATCGCCAATATGCAGGTCTTTTTCGCGCACCACATCTTCATTAAAAAGCGAAATGGATGATACAGTAACTCCGCCAATTGGCACAGGGTCTATTTTCGCAACAGGTGTAACAGCGCCTGTGCGCCCAACCTGGAACTCTACCTTACGCAATACGCTGGTGGCTTGTCTTGCCTTAAACTTAAACGCCACGGCCCATCTCGGGTGATGTGTGGTTTGCCCCATTCTGTCCTGCAGATTGAAATGGTTCACTTTAATAACAAGTCCGTCCACTTCAAAAGGCAATTCATCCCTGCGCTTTTCAAAAGCGTGGCAATGCTCTATTACATCATCTATCTTATTATAAACCCGCATTTCTTTTGCAGGCGATGGAAAACCTAATTGATATAACCACTGTATGGCATCATAGTGCGTTTCTAATTCCTTAGGCCTTTGTGCACCTTTGCCAAGGGTGTAGTAGCTGATATGGTAGAGGATAGCAGTAAGCCCGCGTTTGCGCACTTCTGTAGGGTCAAGTATTCTTAAAGTTCCGGATGCAGCATTGCGCGGGTTGGCCAAAGGAGCAAGCCCATCAGCTACACGTTGTTTATTAAAAGCGTCAAATACTTTTTTATGTATCACCACTTCGCCGCGTATCTCTATCTGCTCCACATGCTTTTTGGTAAAGGCAGCTGAGAGTGGTATTGCTTTTATTTGCTTAATGTTAATGGTTATTTCCTCGCCCATCACGCCATCACCCCTTGTAGCGCCGCGTGTCAATTTACCATCTTCATAAATCAGTGATATACCCGCACCATCATACTTAGGCTCTACACAATATTCTATCTCCTCAGTTTCGGCAAGCTCCTTACATCGCCTGTCCCAATCACGCAGGTCTTCAGCATTATAGGTATTATCAAGGCTAAGCATCGGCACCAGGTGGCTTACAGGTGGAAACTTTTCACTGATTCCTTTTGCAACCCTTTGTGTGGGCGAATCGCTTGTTACCAGTTCAGGATAGCTATCTTCAAGATGCTTTAATTTTTTAAAAAGCGTGTCGTATTCAAAATCAGATAATACAGGTTCATCCTGCACATAATATTTCCAGTCGGCATAATTGATCACTTCACGCAATTGCTGAATTTCCTGCTCGAAATTCTTGTCGTTCGATCTCTCTATTAAGGATTTCGCCTGCTTATAGAGGTGTTTTTCATCATCCGCTGTGTACATAATGCAAAGAAAATGATTCCTTATTATTTATGTAATAAATTTTCCCAATCGCCGGCCCCTTCCCTTATCAGCTGTGGCTCGGCATCAGTGCAATCAATAACAGTAGATGGCTGTATTTCACCCGGCCCGCCATCAATTACAATATCTACCAGTTTTTCAAAATGCTCATATATTTCTTCGGGGTCTGTATAATATTCCACGTCCGTGTCCATTGGCAACGATGCGCTCATGATGGGGTGACCCAATTCTCTCACTATGGCGCTGCAAATATTATTCGCGGGCACACGGATACCAACAGTGTCCTTTTTTGTTTTCAGGCCTTTAGGCACTTGTTTATTAGCTTCCAGTATAAAAGTATAAGGGCCGGGCAAAGCTTTTTTCAATAAACGAAAAACCGGGGTGTCTATACTCTTGGTATAATCACTGATATGACTGAGATCGTAACAGACAAAAGAAAACTGTGCTTTTTTAATATCTATATCCTTAATGCGGCAAATGCGTTTGATTGCTTCCTGGTTAAAAATATCGCAGCCTATCCCATATATTGTATCAGTAGGATAAATGATCACGCCACCTTTTTGCAGGCATTCCACAACGGTTTTTATGTTTCTGGGCTGCGGGTCATCAGGATGAATTCGAAGAAGCATTGAATATTTTTTTATAAAGTTACGTATTTCAACAGGAGGTCCTTGTTGCCTTTCTCAATCTATTCAATTTTTGCGCTTACTTTTTTATTGCTCCTATCCCTTAGCCACCGTGAACCTTTATAACTTAGCCAGGATGAGCCTGCGCCCACGATCGCTCCACCCAATACATCACTCGGGTAATGCATACCCAGGTACATACGCGAATATCCAACCGTTCCTGCCCATAAATAGGATGGGAGGACAATATACCATTTAGGGTATTCTATACTTAATGACGTTGCAACACAAAATGAATAAGAAGTATGTCCCGAGGGAAAGGATGGGTCATTGAGATGTTGGTAAGGATTGATGTAGGTATAAGTATTATAGGGCCGCTCCCTGTTTATACCATATTTAAGGCCGAGTGTGAGGACCGCATTTAAACCAATACCCCCAACTGTTTCCCAGGCATTGGCAATGGTTTTTTCATCATGCTGCTTATAGCCATAAATTAATTGCCCCAGCGGCACAATGGCGGAGACCGGGTAAACGCTGTTGGTAAAGCCATTCATTATCACATCCCCGGTTTTACTCCGTGCTCCGTTTATGGCTTTTAACCACTCTATTTCCTGGGCTTTAGTCTTAATGCTTATCAATGCAATAAGTACCATTACAAAAAGATTCTTATAGATTCTTGCTGGCAATATATTAGGCTATTTATTAGTGTAATCACCAAAAATATCATTGTTTTTGGATAATCGGGGATAAGTCCTATTTTTGCAATCCCAAAACAAGTTGGTGCGGTAGCTCAGTCGGTAGAGCAAAGGACTGAAAATCCTTGTGTCGCCGGTTCGATCCCGGCTCACACCACCAGCAAAATCAACGGCTTACGGTTAAACGTAGGCCGTTTTTTGTTTAGGAATAGAGCTCATTTTGCGCTCTTTGACCAACATTTAACTCTTTATTTTTCACAAATTCAGCACATACCTCGTGCTCCGCCCGGCTCCTTCTATTTTAAAAGCCCCTATCTCTGCAAGTATTTGCAGGTCTCTTGTTGCGGTAGCTTTAGAGGTTTTGGCAATAGCCTCATATTTTTTTGCGCTCATACCTCCCTCAAACCCTTCCGGCCCGGTATCCAGCATTTTTTTCACAACTTTCAATTGCCGCTCATTCAATACAGCTTTATAATGATCAAAAAAATTGGTCTTCTTCAGGCTAAAATCTATCAGCTGGCCTGCTTCTTTTTGGGCCTGTAACACAGTGTCAATAAAATATTTTATCCATTTTGTTATCTCATTACTTATTTGTCCCCTGCCCAGGGCGTTATAATATAATTTCCTATTGGCCTCAATGGTCCTCGATAGGCTGAATAATATAGGGCCTCTTATTGTCTGGGACAATGCCTTTTCTGCTATGGCCCTGCCTATCCTGCCATTGCCATCTTCAAAAGGATGGATGGTTTCAAAATATAGGTGCGCAATAGCTGCTCTTACAGGTGCCTTCGTAATTTCTTTTTTTCCACCGGGGGCCGTATCATTAAACCACTTGATGAACCTGTCCATTTCTTTGGGTACTTGCACAGATGGCGGGGCCTCAAAATGAACTTTTTCTCTGCCCGATGCACCAGATACGACCTGCATAGGCTCTTTATGCGTACGCCATTTGCCTATTGTAACATTCTTGCTGTCTGCCATAAGCATAATATGCCATTCAAACAGTTTTTCTTTTGTAAGAGGTTCTGCGTAAGTGTTGCGCACCTCAACCATCAGCTTACCGATACCCTGCGCTTTTTTATCCTTTATGATCTCGGGCTTTGCGTTCAGCCCAAGATTATTGCGGATAGACGACATAACATCCTGCCGGTTATAATACTCTCCTTCTATCTCTGATGTTTTGATAGCTTCCGCCACCATTGTGTTTATAATGGTGTCTGTTTTCATTCCCTCCGCCACCGCATTTAACATGCCGCTGATAAGCCCTGTTTCCTCAGCAATGGCAAAAAGCATGTCATTCACTCCCTGGAGTTCATACCTGAATTCAGGCCAATCTTCCTGTTGCCAATTGTATCCCATGAGCCGATTATAATACCTAATCGGCTCAAATTTACACATATTTTGAGCCAATTACAAAACTAATCGGCTCAAATTTTAAAACATTTCGAGCCGATTATATCATTTATTCGGCTCAAACCTCCCTAAAAACCATACAACGCGCATTATATAGGCCAATCTTTCTACCTTTGCACTCGTTTTATAACATTTTTCTTTCATAATGCCCGAAATTCAACCATTCCTGAGGCTAAGCGGACTTGAGCCACTCATCGTGCGACCCGAAACCAATTTCGTGAATGTGGGTGAGCGTACTAATGTTACCGGTTCTAAGAAATTTGCGAGACTCATAAGGGAAAATAAATACGAAGAAGCCCTGTCTGTAGCAAGGCAACAGGTGGAAAGTGGCGCCCAGGTTTTGGATGTGAATATGGACGATGCCCTGCTGGATGGTGTATTGGCAATGACCACTTTTATTAACCTTTTGCAGGCAGAACCGGATATTGCCAAGATCCCCATCATGCTGGATTCTTCTAAGTTTGCAATAATAGAGGCGGGTTTGAAATGCATACAAGGCAAATGCATTGTCAACTCCATCTCTATGAAAGAGGGAGAAGAGAAATTTATAGAGCAAGCATTTATTTGCAGGAGTTTTGGTGCGGCCGTGGTGGTAATGGCGTTTGATGAAAAAGGCCAGGCCGATACTTTTGAGCGCAGGGTAACAATTTGCGAAAGGGCTTATAAAATTCTAACAGAACAAGTAGGCTTTCACCCCGAAGACATAATTTTTGACCCCAATATTTTTGCCATAGCTACCGGCATTGAAGAGCATAATAATTATGGTGTAGACTTTATTGAAGCTACCCGTGTAATAAAACAAAAAATGCCCCTGGTGAAAATTAGTGGCGGGGTAAGTAACGTTTCTTTTTCTTTTCGTGGTAATGATACCGTACGCGAAGCTATGCATACCGTATTCCTGTACTATGCTATCAAAGCAGGCATGGACATGGGCATTGTAAATGCTGGCGCTTTGCAGGTATATGATGAAATAGAACCCAAATTGCGTGAACTGTGTGAGGATGTTATTTTGAACCGGAGCGAAGATGCCACCGAATGTTTAGTGACATTTGCGGAAACTGTAAAAGCCAAAGGCAAAGAAGAAAAGAAAGATGACGCATGGCGTGGCACTCCCGTGGAAGAACGTCTGAAACATGCTCTGGTAAATGGCATTACTGATTATATAGATGCAGACACAGAAGAAGCAAGGCAGAAATATCCCAAGCCACTGGATGTAATTGAAGGCCCCTTGATGGCTGGGATGAATGTAGTAGGCGACCTCTTTGGCAGCGGAAAAATGTTCCTGCCGCAAGTAGTAAAAAGCGCCCGCGTAATGAAAAAAAGCGTAGCTGTTTTGTTGCCCTATATCGAGGCGGAAAAAGAGCTACGCAGGTTGGCACACGAAAAAGCAGGCACAAAAAACGAAGAAACTGCCGGTGCCGCTAAAATATTAATGGCGACCGTTAAAGGCGACGTCCATGATATTGGTAAAAACATTGTGGGGGTAGTATTGGGATGCAACGGTTATGATGTGATAGACCTGGGCGTGATGGTGCCCGCAGATAAAATACTGGAAACCGCGCAGAAAGAAAATGTTGATATCATTGGCCTTAGCGGCCTCATCACCCCCTCACTTGACGAGATGGTGCATGTGGCCAAAGAGATGAAACGCAGGGGCATGAAACAGCCCTTGATGATAGGCGGCGCCACTACATCACGTATGCATACCGCTGTAAAAATTGCACCCGAATACCATGATGGCGTGGTGCACGTTTTAGACGCCAGCCGCAGTGTAACCATAGCAGGCAACCTGCTGAACAAAGAGCAGAAGCCCCTGATGCTGGAAAAAATAAATGCAGAATATAATAAACTCAGGGAAGACTTTACCAATAAAAAGAGTTCAAAACAATACCTTACTTTTTCTGAAGCGCAGAAAAACGGTGCAAAAATAATCTGGACAGGTTATGAACCCCCAAAACCTTCATTTACCGGCATCAGGGTTTTTGAGGATTATGACTTGAATGAGCTGCGAAAAAATATAGACTGGACGCCGTTTTTTATAGCATGGGAAATGCGCGGCAAATATCCCGAAATACTAAAAGACCCGGTTGTGGGTGTAGAAGCAACAAAATTATTTAACGATGCCAATGCAATGTTAGATAAGATTGTAAAAGAAAAATGGCTTACCGCCGAGGGCGTAATAGGTTTTTGGGAAGCAAATAAAACCGCACCCGATACAGTTATTCTGAAAGATGACTCAGGTAAAGAACTTACTCAACTCCAATTCCTCAGGCAGCAAATTAAGAAAGCAGAAGGGCAACCAAACAATTCCCTCTCAGATTTTATCAGTCCTGACGGGACAGACTATATGGGGGCATTTGCAGTTAGCATACATGGCATAGAACCTTACTTGCAGGAATTCATAAAACAGAATGACGATTACAGCAAAATAACTTTGCAGGCCCTGGCAGACAGGCTTGCAGAAGCTTTTGCCGAGGTTTTACATACAAGAGTTCGTAAAGAATTCTGGGGCTATGCCAAAGATGAATCTCTGCCCGTGGAAGAATTAATTAAGGAATCTTACCGCGGCATTCGTCCGGCACCCGGCTATCCTGCCTGCCCGGATCATACAGAGAAGATCAAGTTGTTTAACTTACTCAAGGCTACTGAAAACGCAGGCATTGAGCTTACGGAATCGCTTGCCATGTATCCTGCTTCTTCTGTTTGCGGTTGGTATTTCAGCCATCCGCAAAGCGTTTATTTTGGTGTTGGCCATATTTTAAAAGACCAGCTGGAAGATTATACCAAACGCAAGGAAATGAGTCTGGACGATATGACAAAGTGGTTAAGCCCTATATTGGAATGACAATAAACAGATGACCAATAGATAATGACTGAAACAAAACAAACACAGCAACCCAAAGCCCTACAGGTAGTAGCATCTATATTGTCCTATATCCTGCATCCTGTGTTTATGCCCCTGGTCATGACCTTGGTCCTGTATGAATTGTCACCTGTGAGTTTTGCCGGGGTTACCGTTTCCCAGCTTAAGATGTGGCTTTTAAGTATTGGTATAACAACATTGTTTTTTCCCCTCTTCACTTTGCTATTGATGAAAGGCTTAGGCTTTGCCAAAAACTTTCACATGGAAACGACACGCGAGCGTATCATTCCACTCATTGCCACAATGATATTTTATTTCTGGGCAAGCCATGTTTTTAATAGCATACCATCGCCGCTTATTATTAAAGTATTGCTTTTGGGCAGCTTTTGGGGCATTATCGTATTGTTTATGATAAACATCTTCGTAAAAATAAGCCTGCATACCGCCGCCGCCGGTGGGATGATAGGCGTATTGCTCGTTTTAATGATGATAAGCCCGGTAAATATCATACTGCCTTTCTTTTTAGCACTTTTCATTGCCGGCATTATGGGCACTATCAGGCTCATTCTTCGTGCACATACTCCCGCGGAAATATGGCTGGGTTATATAGTTGGCATCCTCGTTCAGTTAGGAGCTTATCTATACCTCCGCTGATCCTTTTTCAGATTTCTTTTAAAAGCTAAATCCATTGTCATAGTTCTGTCGTATATGATAGAAAAATGGGACTATGACTACAAAAAAATTCATCAAAAGATCCCTGGTCATATCAGGATTTACCCTCTTGTTACTGCTGACTATTCTTTGTGTGCATGTTTATATGGCCACCCGGCCCCATGCCCCGGATCCTGATGCAGTCGCAATGGCGCGCATTGATGTAAAACAAGTAATAACCCAGGCCGATGCTGATAAGATAACAGCCTGCCTTTACCAACAAAATGGCATAGATCACGTGTTGTGTAATCCTCAAACCGGTGTTGCTGTATTTACTTATTATCCCGCAAAAACTACTGCCGATCTCATCATTAACGCTTTCAAATCTCAATCTGATTACAAGATAACGAGGTTCATACCGAGTGCCGCAGACCTTGCAAAAGGCTGCCCTGCCATGTCAAATCATTCCCTTACATATAAAGTTTACAGTTTTTTCAAACACATTTTTTAAACAAAAATCAGAAAAAAATGAAAAAAGCATTTCTACTAACATGCCTATGTGGCCTCGTCATCGCTGCATCTTCCGTTTCCTCTTGTAAAAAAAGTGATTCGACTACTGCAACAATGACGCTGTATGATTCCCTTGGTGGCACAACCATGGTGTCGGATCCAACTGCCACCGGCACAATGATAGAAAAAGGCCGCTTAGGTTTGCGCTCGGTTGTCGACAGTACCATTTTCGTTATTGCCGCCGATACCTCTTTAAGTGTTTACTTCGCCACTTTACTTTCTGAAGTCAGCGCCAGCCCTCAAAACCTTAGTGGTTTCACTGCACTAAGCAAAAACCTGACCGATTTCTTTTGCGTAGCCACCGGTGCTAAGAATTTCACCTATTCCGGCAAAAGCATGAGCGCCGCCCACGATCCCTCCCAGAATTCTCGCATGGGCATGAAAGCCGACAGTACTGCCTTTAACCATTTCGTCTCAGATCTTGTTGTAGGTGCACAAAAGTGCGGCCTTTCCAATCAGTTGATCGGACAGGTAGGCGTTGTCGTAAATTCCGTAAAAAGCCAGGTAGTGCAACGATAAAATTCATGATGTTCCATTTATAAATTAAGATTACAGGCCCCGTTTTCACAGGGCTTTTTTTTGTTGCAACTGTGCATTTTAATTTTCTAACAATCGTTTTTGTGGATATGTTTTTTTGCCCCTCCCATCCCTTTTTCTTACCTTTGACCCATATTTACAAACCACAAATAAAACCCTAATATGACCACACAACGCAATCAAAAAAAATTATTATCCCCACATCGTAAAACCCTTTCATAAGGTCTTCCTTAGGAATTGGAACATTTTATTTGTCAATTTTTAAATACATTATCTTACTTTTTAATAATGTACGCCTCAAATTGCCCCGCTTCCGAATCTTCCTTAGAAATTTAGACTTTTTTAAACTACTTCTATTTATTGCATTGAGTTTTGTTAAGATTTAATCTTATATCTCCACAAACCCCCTTTTTTCAATAAATTGTGAGGTCTTAAAAATCATTTCATGAACAGGGCTATCCGTAAAGTGGCTGTAGTAGGTAGTGGGGTAATGGGATCCAGGATTGCCTGCCATTTTGCAGGTATCGGGGTACAGGTCCTTTTGCTGGATATAGCACCCCGGGAACTTACCGATGCAGAAAAAGCCAAAGGCCTCAGTTTGGACCATAAGGCCGTACGTAACCGTATTGTAAACGACGCGCTTCAGGCTACTCTTAAAGGCAATCCCTCACCCATTTATTCCAAAAAGGCAATAGCACTCATCCAAACCGGCAATACACAGGATGATCTGAAGCTTATTGCTGATTGCGATTGGATAATAGAAGTGGTTATTGAGCGCCTGGATATAAAACAGAATGTATTTGCTGAAATAGAAAAATATCGCAAGCCCGGCACACTTATCACTACCAATACTTCGGGGATACCTATACACCTGATGACGGAAGGACGCACCGACGATTTTAAACAACATTTTTGCGGCACCCATTTTTTCAATCCGCCACGTTATCTCAGGCTATTAGAAATCATCCCGGCTCCTGAAACCAAACCGGAAGTAATTAGTTTCCTCCTCGACTACGGAGATCGTTTCCTGGGCAAAACCACTGTTTTATGCAAGGATACTCCTGCCTTCATTGCGAACAGGGTAGGTGTTTTCGGGTTCATGGCAGTTTTTAAAGCCATGCAGCAATTGGACTTAAATGTTGACGAGGTTGATACACTTACGGGTCCTGTATTAGGCCGCCCCAAATCTGCCACCTTTCGTACGGGGGATGTTGTGGGCCTTGATACTTTGGTACACGTGGCAAAGGCACTACCCGAAAACGTGCCGGATGATGAAGCAAAAGAAATTTTCAAACTGCCTCCCTTTCTGGAAAAGATGATAGGGAATAAATGGCTGGGCGATAAAACAGGCCAGGGCTTTTATAAAAAGGTAAAAGGAGAAAATGGCAAATCTGATATACTTACATTGAACCTGCAAACAATGGAGTACGGGCCAAAGCAGAAAACAAAATTTGCAACTATCGAGGCCGCTAAACAAATTGACGACCTTGTCACAAGGTTAAAAACACTTTATGCCGGCCAGGACAAAGCGGGTGAATTTTACCGTTTGTTTCACCACCTTCTCTTTGCTTACGTGTCACACCGCATACCCGAAATAGCTGACGAACTTTATAAAATAGATGATGCCCTAAAAGCAGGCTTTGGCTGGGAGATAGGGGCTTTTGAGACCTGGGATGCTCTAGGGGTGGCAAAAACAGTGGAGCAAATGACGACTGGAGGATTTCAGGTAGCTACTTGGGTGCAACAGATGCTCAGCAAAGGTTTTTCAACTTTCTATAAAACAGAGAAGGGGCAGCGCAAATATTTTGATCTGCGCACGCAGTCCTATTTACCCATACCCGGCTCAAGTTCATTTATTCTGCTGGAACATCTTGATGAAAAAACAGTTTGGCAGAACAGTGCCTGTAAACTATATGATATAGGTGATGATGTTGTAGCGCTTCGCTGGAACACAAAGATGAATATTATAGGAGGAGAAGTGCTGGAAGGGGTTATTAAAAGTGTTGCTATTGCTGAGGAAAAATATAAAGGACTGGTAATTGCAAATGGCGGGGCTAATTTCAGCACAGGGGCTAATGTGGCTTTAATAT
>JABDGU010000057.1:0-1842 GCA_013285905.1 Bacteroidota bacterium
CTTGTATCTTTTGAAGATGACCTGAGAATATATTCACTTACCAAGTATAAGAAGACCAACCAAAGCACAAGCATTACACTGCGTCCGTCTGTTGTAAAAGGCATGAAAGTAAAAGAAGGCGACTTCCTTACTGAAGGCTATGCAACACAACAAGGTGAACTGGCTTTAGGACGCAACCTGAAAGTGGCCTTCATGCCATGGAAAGGTTACAACTTCGAGGATGCGATAGTAATAAATGAAAAAGTGGTTCGTGATGACTGGTTCACATCGGTGCATATCGATGAGTATGAACTGGAAGTACGCGATACTAAACTGGGTGAGGAAGAGTTGACTCCGGATATACCAAACGTATCGGAAGATGCTACTAAAGACCTTGATGAAAATGGTATCATTCGTATTGGTGCACACGTAGGCGAAGGCGATATCCTGATAGGTAAAATAACACCTAAAGGAGAAACCGATCCAACACCGGAAGAAAAACTCCTTCGCGCTATCTTCGGTGATAAAGCCGGCGATGCTAAGGATGCTTCTTTGAAAGCGCCAAGTGGTACTGAGGGTATCGTTATATCCAAACAATTATTCCAACGCGCCAAGAAAGACAAGAATTCTAAAGTGCGTGAGAAAGGCCAATTGGAAAAAATTGAAAAGGTTCACGAAAAGAACCTTGCCGACCTGCAGACATTATTGCTTGAGAAATTGCTGATCCTGTTGAAAGATAAATCATCAGCCGGTATCACAAACAACTTTGGCGAATTGATGATAAGCAAAGGTGGTAAGTTCAATTCAAAGACTTTAAGTTCTATCGATTATCAGAATGTAAATCCATTAGGATGGACAGGCGATAAAGATGTGGATGGACAGATCAACCAATTGCTGCACAACTATAATATCAAGTTCAACGAAGAATTAGGACGCTACAAACGCGAAAAATTCAACCTGAGCATTGGTGATGAATTACCTGCAGGTGTGTTGAAACTTGCTAAGGTTTATCTTGCCAGCAAGCGTAAGCTGAAGGTGGGTGATAAGATGGCGGGTCGCCACGGAAACAAGGGTATTGTGGCACGTATCGTTCGCGAAGAAGATATGCCGTTCCTTGAAGATGGTACCCCTGTTGATATCGTTCTGAACCCGCTTGGTGTGCCTTCGCGTATGAACCTTGGCCAGATATATGAAACTATATTAGGCTGGGCCGGTGAAAAATTAGGGATGCGTTTTGCAACCCCGATATTTGACGGTGCTACTGTTGAAGAGATAGAAAGCTATATTGAAAAAGCAGAATTGCCTGATTTCGGTCACACCTATTTATATGATGGTGAAACAGGAGAGCGTTTCCACCAGAAAGCTACGGTAGGTATCATCTATATCATCAAACTGCACCACATGGTGGATGATAAGATGCACGCACGTTCCATCGGGCCTTACAGCCTCATCACGCAGCAGCCATTGGGTGGTAAAGCCCAGTTCGGTGGCCAGCGTTTCGGTGAAATGGAAGTTTGGGCGCTTGAGGCTTATGGAGCAGCTAATATCCTGCAGGAATTATTAACCCTGAAATCGGATGATATAGTTGGCCGTGCCAAGACTTATGAAGCGATAGTGAAAGGTGATAACATTCCTAAACCCGGTATTCCTGAATCATTCAACGTATTGGTGAATGAGTTGCGTGGTCTTGGTTTGGAATTGAAATTTGAGTAGATAGTATATAGTCAATAGTAGATAGTTGCTATGTATGAACAACATTAATTAATAAAGCATTTAATATAAATATGGCTATAAAAAAGGACAACCGCCCCAAAGCGGGATTCGGCAAGATAACGATCAGTTTAGCTTCTCCTGACGCTATAT
>JABDGU010000057.1:1852-15227 GCA_013285905.1 Bacteroidota bacterium
ATATTGGATCGCTCATATGGCGAAGTGTTAAAGCCTGAAACCATTAACTATCGTACTTACAAACCCGAACGTGATGGTTTGTTTTGCGAAAAAATATTCGGGCCGGTAAAAGATTACGAATGCTATTGCGGTAAGTATAAACGTATCCGTTATAAGGGTATCGTGTGCGACCGTTGCGGTGTGGAAGTTACTGAAAAGAAAGTGCGCCGCGAACGCATGGGCCACATTAAATTGGTGGTTCCTATCGTACACATATGGTACTTCAAAAGCTTGCCTAATAAAATAGGTTATCTGCTCGGTACCAGCTCTAAGAAATTAGAGAGCATCGTGTATTACGAACGTTATGTAGTAGTGCAGGCAGGTGAAGCAGATGGCATGATTCGCCAGAAGCTCAACCTGAAAGATTCTGAAGATACGCACCAGCAACTGCTTACAGAAGATGAATACCTGGAATTATTGGATCAGTTACCTAAGGAGAATCAATATCTCCCTGATGAAGATCCTAATAAGTTCATCTCTAAAATGGGTGCTGAAGCAGTACACATGCTATTGGGTCGCATAGACCTGGATAGCCTGTCCTACGACCTTCGTAATGCTGCGGCTAACGAAACTTCACAACAACGCAAACAGGAAGCCCTGAAACGCCTTAGCGTTGTGGAAGCTTTCCGTGATGCGAATACGCGTGTGGAGAATCGCCTGGAGTGGACTGTAATGCAATATTTGCCGGTTATACCACCCGAATTGCGCCCATTGGTGCCATTGGATGGCGGACGTTTCGCTTCATCAGATCTGAACGATCTGTATCGTCGCGTTATTATCCGTAACAACCGTCTGAAAAGATTGATAGAAATTAAAGCTCCCGAGGTGATATTGCGTAATGAAAAGCGCATGTTGCAGGAAGCGGTTGATTCCCTGTTTGATAATAGCCGTAAGTCTAATGCTGTAAAAGCAGAAGGCGGCCGCGCACTGAAATCGTTATCGGATGTACTGAAAGGTAAGCAAGGCCGTTTCCGCCAGAACCTTTTGGGTAAACGTGTTGATTACTCCGGTCGTTCGGTTATCGTGGTAGGCCCGGAAATGAAATTGCATGAGTGCGGTTTGCCAAAAGATATGGCTGCCGAACTTTTCAAACCATTCATTATCCGTAAGCTTATTGAAAGAGGTATAGTAAAAACAGTAAAGAGCGCCAAGAAATTGGTGGAACGCAAGGAAGCTGTGGTTTGGGATATCCTGGAAAATGTACTGAAAGGACACCCTGTATTATTAAATCGCGCCCCAACGCTTCACCGTTTGTCTATACAGGCATTCCAGCCTAAACTGATCGAAGGTAAAGCGATACAATTGCACCCCCTCGTATGTTCTGCCTTCAATGCGGATTTCGATGGTGACCAGATGGCGGTACACGTACCTCTGAGCAATGCTGCTGTGCTTGAAGCTCAGTTGCTGATGCTTGCTTCTCATAACATCCTTAACCCGCAGAATGGTACGCCTATCACACTTCCTTCACAGGACATGGTGCTTGGTTTGTATTACATCACTAAGGGTAAGAAAACTACGCCTGAAGAATTAGTAAAAGGCGAAGGCCGCACTTACTACAGCGCTGATGAAGTTATCATCGCTAATAACGAAGGCCGTGCCGATCTTCATGCTTGGATAAAAGTAAGGGCAAGTGTTCGTGATAAAGATGGTAACCTGAAGACAGAATTGATAGAAACTACGGTAGGCCGTGTTATCTTCAACCAGTTCGTTCCTAAGGAAAATGGTTTTGTGAACGCATTGCTTACCAAGAAGTCTCTTCGCGAGATCATTGGCCAGATATTGAAGAACACAACCATCCCTAAAACAGTTGCTTTCCTTGATGATATTAAGACCTTAGGTTTCCGTACCGCCTTCCGTGGTGGATTGTCGTTCAATATCAAAGATCTTACCATACCGCAGGTTAAAGAACAATTGGTGGATGCAGCGCATGTGGAAGTGGAAGAGATCATGGAGAATTACAACATGGGCCTTATCACAAACAACGAGCGTTACAACCAGGTAATTGACGTTTGGTCTCGTGTGGATACACGTGTTACAGAAACGTTGATTCGTGAAATGGCAGCAGATAAACAAGGCTTCAACTCTGTTTATATGATGCTTGATTCAGGTGCGCGTGGTTCTAAACAACAGGTTAAACAGCTTGCAGGATTAAGGGGCTTGATGGCTAAACCACGTCGTAGTGGTTCATCTGGTTCTGAGATCATTGAAAATCCGATCCTCTCCAACTTTAAAGATGGTTTGAGTGTATTGGAATACTTCATCTCTACGCACGGTGCGCGTAAAGGTCTTGCGGATACGGCCCTTAAAACAGCGGATGCGGGTTACCTCACACGCCGTCTTGTGGACGTTGCCCAGGATGTTGTTATCAACGAAGAAGATTGCGGCACATTGCGTGGCATTGCAACTTCGGCACTGAAAGACAATGAAGAAATTGTTGAGCCTTTATATGATCGTATCCTGGGTCGTACTTCCCTGCATAACATATTCGATCCGGTTACGGACGAACTGATTGCCAACGCAGGTGAAGAAATAACCGAAGATATAGGTAAGCGTATTGAAGACAGTGTGATAGATGTTGTTGAGATCCGTTCCGTACTTACTTGCGAAAGCCGTCGTGGTGTATGCGCAAAATGTTATGGTAAGAACCTTGCTACCGGCTACATGACCCAAAGAGGTGATGCGGTTGGTATCATCGCTGCACAATCCATTGGTGAGCCGGGTACACAGCTTACACTCCGTACCTTCCACGTGGGTGGTGTTGCGGGTTCTTCAGCTATCGAATCAGAATTGCTGGCCCGTTTCGACGGTACCATACAATTTGACGGTTTGCGTACTACTAAATACAAAAATGATGATGGTGATGATGTGATCGTGGTTATAGGCCGTACAGGTGAAGTTCGTATTGTGGACGTTGCCAACGACCGCCTTATGATCACTAATAATATCCCTTACGCTTCTACACTGAAAGTTTCCAACGGACAGAAAGTGAAGAAAGGCGATGTTATCTGCACATGGGATCCGTTCAATGCGGTTATCATATCCGAAATTACGGGTAGGGTGCGCCTTGAGAATGTAATAGAAGGTATCACCTTCCGTGAGGAAGCCGATGAGCAAACAGGCCACCGTGAAAAAGTGGTTATTGATACAAAAGATAAGACCAAGATACCTGCTATCATCATTGCCGCAGGCAAGGAGGAAAAAATGTATAACCTTCCGGTAGGTTCTCACATCATCGTAAGTAACGATGACCCTGTGTACAACGGACAGGTATTGGTAAAGATACCGCGCGTGATGGGACGTAGCCGTGATATCACGGGAGGTCTGCCACGTGTAACAGAATTGTTCGAAGCACGTAACCCAAGCAACCCGGCTATCGTAGCTGAGATCGATGGTGTGGTTGGTTTTGGTAATGTGAAACGCGGTAACCGTGAGATCATCATCGAATCACGCGAAGGCCTGGTTAAAAAATACTTAGTTCCGTTGACACGCCATATCATGGTGCAGGATGGTGACTTCGTAAAAGCAGGTGCACCGCTTTCTGATGGCGCTACTACTCCGGGCGATATCCTTTCAATTAAAGGTCCGTTCGCAGTGCAGGGTTATCTTGTAAACGAGATACAGGAAGTTTATCGCCTCCAGGGTGTGAAGATCAACGACAAGCATATTGAAGTGATCGTTCGCCAGATGATGCGTAAAGTTACCATCATCGATCCGGGAGATACTAAGTTCCTCGAAGATGACACTGTTGATAAGTTCGACTTCATGGAAGAGAACGACTGGATCTATGACAAGAAAGTGGTTATGGAACAGGGCGACTCTGACAAGATGCACCCCGGCCAGATAGTTACACTGCGCGAAATTCGCGAAGAGAACAGCTTGCTGCGCCGTGCCGATAAAAAACTGATGCAATACCGCGATGCGGCCCCTGCTACCTCAGCGCCTTTGCTGCTCGGTATCACCAAGGCATCATTGGGTACGCAAAGCTGGATATCTGCTGCGTCCTTCCAGGAAACAACCAAGGTATTGTCACAGGCATCTATCAATGGTAAATCCGATAACCTCCTCGGTTTGAAAGAGAATGTTATCACTGGTAACCTGATACCCGCCGGTACCGGTATGCGCGAATTCGATGAGTTGGCAGTAGGTTCAAAAGAAGAATTTGAACTCCTCATGGCCAGCCGCGATGTGCTGCAGTTTGACGAAGAAGAATAGTACCGCTGATTTTTTTGATTAGATTGATTTTGTTGATACTGAGGCCGCTCATTTTGAGCGGCCTTTTTTTGCTCCCTGCCTGCCCCGCCAATCGGCGGGGTCATTGCGCGGAACGAAGCAACCTAACCCAAACACGAGCCTTCCGCCCATTCAATGCCGTCATTTCGAATGAAATGAAGCGATAGCGAAATGGAAAGAGAAATCCCCTGAGAGCTTGCAACCAGCTTATACACAGTTAGACTGTTTGCATTATTTTTGTAAAACGTATGCCCAATATGTACATCATAGCAGGATGCAACGGCGCCGGTAAAACTACAGCGAGCTACACCATTCTGCCCGAAATGTTGCAATGCAAAGAATTTGTAAATGCTGACAATATTGCACAAAGCTTATCGCCATCTAATCCGGCAAGTGTTGCATTCGAATCAGGCCGGATAATGTTGCAAAGGATAGATGAATTACTACTTACAGAAAATGATTTTGCCTTCGAAACTACCTTATCAACAAAAAGCTATGTATCATTTATAAAGAAAGCAAAAGAAAAGGGTTACAAAGTGAGCCTGGTTTTTTTCTGGTTAAAAAATCCCGGATTGGCCATACAAAGGGTAGCAAGCAGGGTAGAGAAAGGAGGGCATAATATTCCTAAGGATATAATTGAAAGGAGGTATAAAAGAGGTATCAGCAATTTATTCAACTTATTTATGCCTCTTTGTGACTATTGGGTAGTAGTTGATAACTCCTTGAATGTGTTGAATACTATTGCAGAAGGAGAACAACAACTTGTAAATGAAATAAATAATGCCGATATTTGGGGTGTAATTATTAATCAAGCCAATGCCATTAAGGAAGGAAAATATTGAACTTGGTAATAAAATAAAAGCCGGCATACAAAAAGCCCTCAGAAAACTTGTTGAAACCAGTGCCGCAAAAAATGAAACCCTTGTCATAAGCGGCCCAAATGGTGAAGTGCTGATAGTTCCTGCAAAAGAATTATTGAAGAAGTACAGGTAGTATTATTTCTTATTTATTATAAACATTTTCCTTAATCCATTTAAGAGCTAAAGATTTGCAAGTGTTTTCAAATATTAGCTTATCCGGTATTCGTAATTCATCAATCTTGTTTTGATATTTTGACCAAAAAAGATTATGAAATTTCTCTTGAATATGCTTACCGGCAGTTAAGTCGTTAATCGTCAAATTATCATCTTCTAAGTAAGCATAATCTTTAAGAATTTCTACCGAAAAATAATCCACATATGAGAAAAATGGCTCTATTCCATTAGTTTGATTTTTGTATTCAAATAGGAACTCTGTCAAAAGCAGGCGGTCAATTAAAATGTATCTTTTTTCGTCAACATAGTCAATAGGGTCATTGTTTGTAATTCTATTTGCCAGTGTTCCATTTGCTATGCTTTGGTCGCCTATATGTGATGAAAAGTAACCTTGAATATAGCTTAATACATCCCCATTCAATTTGTCAAAATATATCAGCTCATCATTTTTTCTACTAAGACCCATGAAAGTAGCGAAGATTATCTCCTCTTCTTGCTTCTCTAACTTATTCAATACTCTTAATAATGAACTATTTGAATAATCAGACCGAAATAAAGGTTGTTCCTTAAGAATAAGGATCATTGTCGCGGGAACATGCATTGTTGTAATTTGGACAATATTTTGAATATCGGGATATAAAGAGTTTATAAAATTTGCTGCAGAGACACAATCTTCAGAGGAGATCGTTACACTGAGTTTTTCTTGTAAATGATTAAAAAGTTCTGACTCGGTAACTGCGCAATAATCATCTTCAATCATTAATTGTAACATCGATGTTGCAATTTTTTTTATATGAATATTCATAACGTCATAGATTACAAAATAGTTATTGAGATTAAATTGTTTACGAGGCTAAAATATTTTATTTCAGATAAAGAAACAGAAAATGTTATTTAGGTCAAAATAACATTTTTCTACATCATTTGTTTATTAAAAATACAAATTCGATTACACGCAAGTATTTTAGTCAAAAAATCGTAAATTTACCTTAGAAATAGTATTAAAGTTCAAATTTCAAAGAGAGGGTTCGATTCCCTATACCTCCACAAAATACTATTTCTAAATTTGGGGGTGTATTGTAACGGTAGCATTTGAAACTCATTTTTATGCCGCTCATTTCTGAGCGGTTTTTTATTATCCCAAATAAGACCACCGTCTAAGACGGCGGTAATGTTTAGGGCTTCGCCAGTTTAGTTCCACCCACTGGCGCAAGTTTGAGGCGTAGCATTTGTGTGTGAGGAACTTGTGCCAAGGCAATCCTGCTAGTTTGTAACTTCAATATCCTAAAATCCCCTAATCCCATAAATCCAAATCAAAAATGTGCATATCTTCTCATCTGCCACAACCCAAAATGGCACATATTTTGTGGCATTAATAAGGTCAATAAGCCCTTGGCATACTTAATATGAAAAGCAATAAAATTAAAAATCCAACATCAATTTTTCAGCGAGTTTCTGCGGAAAATATATTCAAACAAAATTCTGTGGGTGTCTGCGAGTATCCGCGGGAAAATTGTCATTTTCCGGTGCAGAAAAAGACACAAACCGGACATTTTGAGAATGATTATATAAATTGATAATCAACTACTTGTATTCAAAATGCTGCATTTCAACGTCTGGGTTTTCAAAAAAATGTCCGCATCCTCCATTTTATCCCAAACACCAATAATGGGATAAAGAAAGGATAAAGAAGGCCTGCCCGACTGAACAGGCGGGGATAAAGAAAAATCAACCCATTACTTTTACCTTGTTGTGAAACATCAGAAACAAAGAAAAGAAACATTCGTATATTCATGTCAATCCTTTAATCCTTAAATCAAGGTCAGCTATTATGAAACTTAAACCTGTTCTATATATTGCCTCCGGCGCACTGCTATCGCTTATTGCTGTGGCATCTTATTCATTCAAGCCCACAGCCCCTAAAGAATCGTCTGTAGAGGTACAAAACGATGGCAAGCTGCAATACAAATGGTCCATACCCGATGTTCCTAAAGCAATGACGTTTGCAGGCGAAAAAGTGCCCTTGGAGCGCAGGGATGTATATGAGCAAATGCAGCGGGAACTGTTAGTGAATTATTATTACGAAAGCGGCACGCTCTATATCATGTTGCAAACAACACGTTACTTTCCATTGATAGAAGAACGCTTAAAGGCAAATGGCATACCGGACGATTTCAAATATCTATGTGTAGCTGAGAGCGCTTTGCAGAATGTCACCTCAAAAGCAGGCGCAGTGGGTTTCTGGCAGTTTATGAAAGATACAGGTCCCAAATACGGTTTGATAATAAATGATGAAGCAGATGAGCGCTACAATGTTTTAAAAGCCACAGATGCAGCCTGCCGTTATTTTAAAGAGGCCTACGCAAGGTTCGGTACTTGGACAGGAGCTGCAGCGTCTTATAATTGCGGCCTCACCGGCTTCGATAATTTTTCTACTTACCAACGTACCAAAGATTACTATAACCTGCAACTACCTGACGAGACCATGCGCTATGTCTTCCGCATCCTTGCCCTGAAATATATTCTTACCCAGGCCGACAAACTGGGTTTTGTGATTGCGGCAAGTGAAGCCTATAAACCGTACAAATCACGCACTGTAACAGTTACAGCAAGCATACCGGACCTTACCCAATATGCTATTGATAACGGAACCAATTACCGGGTGCTCAAAACCCTCAATCCCTGGTTACGCAACCACGCGCTCACTATCCGAGACGGGCAATCATTTGATATACAATTGCCTGTGAACAATTAAGTAGTATGGATGAATGAGAGAAAGACAACTGTTATTATAATACGTGTTTTGCGCCTTCTTTGAGTTTAAACTTTAAACACAGGCAGACTCACTAATTTGACATTAAAAATAGGCCAATAATTCCGTAGGAATGTTCTGTTTATAGCAATAAGAACGAAATGAGTTAAGCTCCTTTAGGAGCGTCCTTTTTTTGCAACAATGAACTGTTTTATATTTCTAAATTTCAGAATCACTAAATAATCAGATAAAATCAGGTAAATCTGCGGTCCTTTTATTAGCTTTAAGCAAAGATTCATTGTGCGCCTAATAGCAACTATTTTTGTTATTGCCATCAGCTCGGGTTTCATTTATATCCTGGCTAATCCTGCAAATCCCTTACCTGCATTGGGTCCTTTCCTTGACCCTGTGAACGGATGCTGGGTAAGCGCAGAGCCCGTGAACAAAGATTTTTCAGAACATATCAAATTGCCAACTTTACAAGGGCCGGTATCTGTTTGGTTTGACGAACGCCTGGTACCGCATGTACACGCAGCCAACGACCACGACCTGTATTTTGTGCAGGGCTATATACATGCTTATTTCAGGCTATGGCAGATGGATATGGAAACCCGTGCTGCCGCGGGGCGCATCAGCGAAGTGATAGGGGATAAAACCCTGCAATTCGACCGTTTGCAGCGTCGCAAAGGAATGGTCTATGCTGCTGAAAATTCGCTGAATGCTGCCGAGGCAGAGCCTCACACAAAATTAATGTTGGATGCCTATACGGCAGGGATCAATGAGTATATCTCATCCATGTCTTACAAAAACCTGCCCCTTGAGTATAAGCTGATAGGTTTTAAACCCGAGCCCTGGAACAATACAAAGAGCATGCTACTGCTAAAATATATGGCAGACGATCTTACAGGCTATACGGAGGACATCCCTCTTACTATACTCAGGGATGCGCTTTCTCCGCAGGATTTTAATTTTCTGTTCCCTGAAAAGATAAGCGGCAGCACGCCTGTAATACCCGCCGGCACTGGCTTCGATAAGCCATCACTAACAAGCCCCCTTGTGCCAAATGATAGTGTTTGGACGCATTTTTCGGCATCGGATTATGCAACTAAAAGAACGGAAGGCACAGGCAGCAATAACTGGGCTATAAGTGGCACACGTACTCAAAGTGGTGCTACCATCCTTTGCAACGACCCTCACCTCGGCCTTAACCTGCCTTCGTTATGGTATGAAATGCAATTGCAAACACCGGATATGAATGTATACGGGGTTTCATTGCCTGGTGCACCGGGTGTGGTCATCGGCTTCAACGACAGCATATCATGGGGCTTTACCAACAACTATCGCGATGTAAAAGACTTCTATCTGATCAAGCCGGTCGCAGGCAATGCAAATGCATATTGGTTTTCGGGAAAACAAATAAAATATACAGACAGGGTAGAGCGCATTGTAATAAAAAATAAAACAGATTTTGTTGATACTGTTCATTATACCATCCAGGGCCCGGTAATGTATGATGAGCGTTTTCACGGACCTGGCAATTTAAAAGCGCCTTTGGCAATGTGCTGGATGGCGCATAAGGCTACTAATGAATTATTGAGTTTGTATGGACTGAACAGGGCGAAAAATTATAATGGCTTTGTAGATGCTATACTGAATTTTCAATGCCCGGCGCAAAATATGGTGTATGCAGACAGGGGCGGGAATATAGCCATGTGGGGGCAAGGACAGTTTGTAAATAAATGGAAAGAACAAGGTCGCTTTGTTATGAATGGTGCTGACAGCGCTGCACTTTGGAAAGACTATATCCCCATGCGCGAGAACCCTCATGCATTGAACCCGGCGCAAGGTTTTGTTAGTTCGGCCAACCAGTCTGTTACAGACTCCAGCTACCCTTATTATTATAATGGCTACTTCTACGAGTTCCGTGCATGGCGTATCAATAGTGTATTAAGTTCATTGCAACACGCCACAATAAATGATATGTTCAGCCTGCAGAATGATACCTACTCCATACTTGCTGCAAATACATTGCCTCTCATGCTTGCCTACCTTTCTCCCGCAGATATGAATGCCGAAGGAAAAAAATATTTGGAAGAATTAAAAAAATGGGATCATCACTTGTCTTCAGAAAGCATTGCTGCCACTGCATTCCAGGTCTGGTGGTCAAAATTATATGAAGATACCTGGAGGGATGATTTTCAAAATATTCCTGTTAGCCTCTGGCCATCAGATGAAAGGACTATGCAATTAATGCAGACGGATACAGGTTCTAAATTTTTCAATAATTGGAACACAAGTTCTATAGAACATTTAAGGGACATCGTGCTGTTAAGCTATGCAGAAACATTGGATAGCATGGCCAAACTGGAAAAGGAAGGAAATGCTCAATGGTATAAAGCGAAAAACACAACCATTACGCACCTTGCAAAATTGCCCGCTTTCAGCTATCCCGGTTTAAAGATAGGCGGCTGGGGTAATACCATCAATGCCGCAAAAAGCGATCATGGCCCATCATGGCGCATGGTGGTGCAAATGGGTAAAGAAATAGAAGCTTATGGTGTTTATCCGGGAGGCCAGTCGGGTAACCCTGGCAGTAAATATTACGCGGACTATTTACAGAATTGGGTGGACGGTAAATATAACAAGCTGCAGTTCTTTCCCAATAAGGATGAACCAGAAAAAGAAAATGTAAAATATACCTGGAACATAGGAACAAAATAAAATGAGATTATTATTAACGACCATATTGATACTGATGTTTGCTGCAATTGGCGAACAATTCTGTCCCTGGTGGATAATTGCTGTGGTGTCTTTTATCTTCGGGTTTATTACAGACCTGCAAAAAGGCAGAGCATTTTTGGCTGGCTTTTTCGGCATTGGTATCTTCTGGCTGATAGCTGCTTTGTGCCGCGATATAGCTAACCATCATATTTTATCACAAAAAATGGCTGTGATTTTTCATTTACCTCATTATAGCTTATTTATTCTCGTTACAGTTCTTATAGGTGCTATAGTTGGCGGCCTATCTGCTTTAAGCGGCATTATGCTCAGAAAAGTTTTGTAAGTTTGACCCCTAATATATTTCATGTCGATACGGATCCAGCGCTATATTGCAATACTCGCGGTATTACTTTTCCTGGTAAAAATATATGCTTGGTACCTTACCCATTCGGTTACTATTCTTACAGATGCTTTAGAAAGTATTGTGAATGTCATTGCAGGTTTTATTGGGCTATACAGCGTAATCCTTGCCGCTAAACCCCGTGACAGCAATCATCCTTACGGGCACGGCAAAGTGCAATTTGTTACGTCAGCGGTAGAGGGCGCACTCATTATTATTGCCGGCCTTTTTATTATTTATGAAGCGATAGTTCGGCTGTTCGAAACAAAACCCCTGCATAAACTGGATATTGGTGTATGGCTGATCCTGGCTACAGGGCTTATCAATTTTTTTGTTGGGAGATATGCAGTAAATCAAGGGAAAAAGCAACGCTCAATTGTTGTGGAATCTGCTGGTCAGCATTTGTTATCCGACGCTTACTCAACAGCAGGTATCGCAGTAGGCATATCTATCTTGCTTATTACTAAATGGCTTTGGCTGGATAGTGTGGTTGCCATGGTGTTTGCTATTATAATTTCGGTTACCGGCTACAAGGTGCTAAGACGCTCCATGGCCGGTATTATGGATGAAGCAGATGAAAAACTCCTTAAGGAAGTAATTGACTTTTTGCAGCATAACCGTAAAGACCAATGGGTGGACCTGCACAACCTGCGTGTGATACAATACGGGGAGGTTTTACATATTGATACACACATCTCTTTGCCCTGGTATTATTCCGTTGCCCAGGCCGAAAAAGAAATTCATGGATTGGAAGATCTGGTGAAGACACATTTCGGAAACAAAGTGGAATTCTTTATTCATATAGATGGCTGTATGCCTTATCAATGCAATTTATGCGCCCTACAGGGCTGCCCCGAACGAAAAGAGGCATTTACCAAACAAATAGAATGGACCTTGCAGAATGTGCAAAGAGATGAAAAACATGGGAAGGCGGAAATATAGATAGTATCATTGGAGTATTCTTCATTTTATATTTCAACTTGTTATTCTGGTTGGCTTGTACTTTTAATGCCCATTGTACATTTCAGTGATTGCTTCTTCCAACCTCTTTCGGTTAGCCTTGGTGCTTGTGACATAGAAGGTTTCCTGGATGGAATTGTATTCATTCATATCCATTACAACGACTTTTTTACCATTGCTTCTAGAAACTACTATGATTTCTCGATTTTTGTTTATTTCATTGAGGTTTTGAATAAGCCGGTTTCGAAATTCTTTGTAGTTCACTACTTTCATAACTGTAGTTGTTTAAATACACAATTAGATATTTTTACCTCTCCCCAATTTATCAACCTTTCAACTTATCAACATGCTCATACCCCTCGTCCACAACCTCAATTCCCCCCTCTAATTTAATGCCATGAGCACCTGCCTCTTTCATAATACGGATGGCAGAATTAAGCGCCTCCTTACTATTGCCCTGGTAGGAGCCGAACGGAAGGTCCACTATCACAAGGCAACGATCAATAGCACGTACCACGCTTTGCGCGTGGTATATCATTTGGTCCAGGGTTATAGGCAAAGTAGTTTCATGACCTGCCATAACATTGGATGCGGAATCGCCCACGAGCAACACATCAATACCAGCATCATCGAATATGCGGGCCATGGAAAAGTCGTAGGCCGTGAGCATACTGATCTTTTCACCATGTTGTTTCATCCATTGCAGGGTATGGGTAGTAACTTTTTTCACATCTTTATGTATAGACATATCTTAAAAATTCAGAAAGCAAAAGTAAAAACTAATAACACCAATTACTAATCACAATTTCCCTTATACAAATGCCACATAAGATCAGTCTATCCTCCCATCGAGGCTTCAATACCCCAGGCTAAAAACGATATTATTACAAACAAAATCCCGAACTTTCGATTTAATTCTAAGATTTTGGAGCAGGCCGACAAAATATCGATAATAGACTATAAGCAAACCCATAAAAGTGGCTTATTGCGCTTGTTACTTGAGTTGCACGTAACACATTTTAATGCAAGTGCCCCAACTCAAAGCCTGGAACTACTGAAAGAAAAAGACATAAAGGCCACTTATAAAAAATACATAGAGCAGATACAAAATGACGGAAACTGGAAAATATTGCTGGCCGTTGACAAAAAGAGGAAACTTATCGGTTTTATAATTGGTAGCTTGAAAAGAGATCCAGACCTGGTGAAAAGCCATATAGGCGTATTAGAAGATTGGTTAGT
>JABDGU010000058.1 GCA_013285905.1 Bacteroidota bacterium
CAACGTAATAGTCACATGAAAAGTAATGTTCTCCGGTAGTGTTAAATTTAATTCCACTTACATAATGATTTAAAAGTTGCCTGCGGTGAACTGAATCTATCATATAAGACACCATTATTCCGATACTTTTTTCGCCATCAGTTCCAACAGCACCGCAACCTATACAGGCTCGTTGTACAGTTGATTGCTGAACACAATATTTCCCTTCTTATCAAGTCTTAGTAGTAGGTCTTTTTCTTTCCCGATAATAAGGTCTCCGTCCTTTTTCCATATTTTCAAATCAAGATACTCAGTGTCATTTACCTTTGATATTCTTGTATAGATACACCAATTTTTTGTTTGTGTTCCGAAAAGCATTTCCCATTCAGTTCGTTTAATCGATGGCTTGGTGGACTCATAAACAGAGCGTCTTTCTGTTTTTTGTGAGAAAGATTTGGAGGGTATCGTAACAATCACAAATAAAAGAAGAATGACGTTTTTATTTATCATATTGATGTTCTTTGTAACAATAGAAATGAGCGTATCATCATATTTTTTTGAAAGCTCTCAAAAGAACCTTTTCACAAAACGCAAATGGTGGGTACGTTTTTTTAAAGTGGCACTTATGATGCCTGCCTGGTCTATTGGGTCTATCACTACTCTGCCACTGGTATCTGTGGCGTGGATGATAGTGGCATTATCAAGCAGTATGCCCGTATGCACAATTTTTCCATCATCGTTATTAAAGAAAGCGAGATCGCCGCAACGCGCGTATTGCAGAAAGTCAACCAGCTCTCCTTCTGTTGCCTGCTGGCTGGCATCGCGCATAATAGATTTGCCACACAGCTTGAAAGCCATTTGGGTAAGTCCTGAGCAATCAATGCCTGCAATGCTTCTGCCTCCCCATTGATAAGGGGCATGTAAATACTGCATGGCTGCATTTTTTACAGATATAGAATCAACCGTTAAATTCTTCCGGTTCAGTTTTTTGCCTTTGTATATGCCGGTTTGAGATCCGGTATTGATGCCGCTTTTTTTAAGTGCAATAAGTTCTGAACCTAATGGCAGCATTAATTGCCCTTTGTCGAAAACGAGTTTGGCAGTGTGGCCCTCGGCCATGTAGCGGGGAGTTTTTTTATATTCTTTTCTGCTCACCATGTTCAACTGGCCTATCTTGCACCAGCCTTCATACCCGTCCCATTCGCAGCGGATACGCGCCCAGTCTTTATCATTCAGTTCCAATACCTCAGCACGCTCCCCGAAAAGCAATTGCGTAACCTGTTCTGCCTTATGGGCGGGCTCAAGGCGGACAGGTATTACGGATACATTACAGAAGGAATAAGAGAGCACCATGCGCTGCAAAGGTAATGAGAATGCCTAAAATGCGCTTGCTGATATTTAATATGTGAATAAACTATGAGTTCTGCGTTAAATGCTCACGCGGAGATAGTTTATCAGAAAGTATCAGATGCTGACAAGGCCTTTCGTAATACTTTAGAACAGATCATTTCACCATGAAACAATTGTTCTGTTTCAAGCTTCATGTTTAGTTGACTGAATATATTATCATAATCGGGCAAAGTGCGCGCCCGCATATTGGCGACTATCCTGAAAAAACTGTATATAAATTTCAAAAGCAGTTTTTGATATTTTTTGGGGGGGCTTATAAAATCGGTAAAGAGCCATATACCCCCCGGTTCAAGATGCGAAATAATCTTTTTGCAAAATGCTTCTGCTTCTTTTTGTGGAAATAAGTCAATTATAAAGAAGGTGATGACAGCCGTATATTTTTTATCACGGTCGATGCTATTTTCTGTGCCGTGAATAAAATTAATATGCTCTGATAGATGCGCATCGAACTTTGTTTTGGCTATTGAAATGAATTTGTAGGACGCCTCTATGAAATCAATTTTTAGCTTGGGATTCAGTTCCCTTATATCCTTTAGCCCGATGCCTGAACCCCCACCTATATATAATATTGTTCCTGATTCCGGTAATCTATCGAGAAAGCATATTCTGGCCTTCAGTAAGGCCTTGCCAAAAACTATTTTTGACAGGCTGTCGTAAAAGGGCGCTATACCGTTAAAGTTCATACATGCCTGATTTTAAGATGAGCAACGCCTCAAATCCGTAAAGCAGCTTATCCTCCTGTAGATAATTTCACAATCCTTGCCGGGGCTTTTAGCCAATTCAGGTTTTGCAACTGTATATAGAAAGTGATGCTTCTTAGAAAAACATTTTTACTGCCGTAAGTGGCTGTAAGGTAGTCTCTGAAATCCCCACTCATAACAAGGGGAATATAAAAGGCCGCCACGTTCTTTACAATATATATCTCAAGTCCTGCATCATACAGGAATTTAGTCTCGTTAGGGTTATTAACACTTGGCGAAGGGTTAGGAGACAGGCCGGCATCAAGGAAAAGGCGTATCGGCAATTTGCGTATAGGCAGGTCTGATAATAGATTGAGGGTTGCCAGCCAATTATCGCTTTGGCCAACATTGCCATGCACAGGAATCTTGAAACCGCCCTCCTGCAAGGATATTTGTTGTGCAGCACGCCCGTTGATGTCATTCCTGCCCATATAGGTGCCATCATACAGATAGTCATTGGTGCCGGAATAAGAAGTGGCAAGATAATAGCGCTCTGTAAGTGCGGGGTCCGAGTTAAGCGAAAAGAATTTGCCAATATAGGCGCGTACGGAAAGTGCTTTGCCTGGTTTATTATAGTCTACACGGGCATTACCTGTAAGGTTTATTTTAGCAAAATCTGCGCCTATCTGCCCTTCGCCGCTATAACTAAAAGGATTGTAGGTACGGTCGTTGCGGTGCGTGTAGCGTATCAGGCCATAATTGTTTTGCTGTTGTTTCAGGCTGGCCTCTCCCTGGCCGACGGGAAGATAAGTAATTGCATCTTCTGTAATGTTATATGCTTTCAAGGTAAGCGTACGTGTTACTGGACTTAGAAGATTGTGCTCATTGAATTTGATATTGAGTGAGGGAGCAATTTTTGTGTAGCGAAGTTGCAGCGTACTGTAAGGGGCCTGGCTAAACTCATTAAAATGGTATGATTTTGCGTCAACCTGTAGCAAGACCTCTTTAAATAAATTTTCGGGGTACCATGCATAGCCAACAGAAGCTGCACCGGTAAATGACTTTGAATTAAAGGCATATGTTGGCATCAGTGCAAAACGAAAGCGGTTCTCGGGTAAAGTAAGGTTATGGATCAACAAGCCCGCCTGGAAACCATCATAAATATTATAGCCGGCGGCAGGAGAAAGAAATATGGTTTCTTTATCGTTCCTGTTTTGTCCAACGAAGAGTTTGCCATCAAAAAACGGCAGGGATAGTTTGCGCCTGTAGGTATTATTAGCTGTTTTGGCGTCGGGTATTGCATTGTCTACTTTTAGTTGGGTCCATGAGTCATAGCTGGCTGGCAAAGACAGGGTAGTTGAATTTCTGAACGGATCGGAAGCGATTTTTGTAAGCAGGCTGTCGTTTTTATAAACATCTATTATCACAGGTGCATCAAGATTGTTTTTACTATGTACTGTAATTTCTGTATTGCCGTCGTGATGGGTTATCTTTTTTATGGAGAAATCTATCTTTTTATCGGTGCTAAGTGCATCCGTAAAGAACCAGTCTATATTTTTGCGGGTATGTTTTTGCAACATGGCCTGCAGGTCTTCGGGGTAGGGATGTTTGAACTTCCATGTGTTAAAATAATCCTGCATGGCATATCTAAAATCCGTTGGGCCCATATATTGCTCCAGCCAGCGCAGGGACATCGCTGTTTTATAATACACATCCAGCCCGTAATTGGTTGTAGTGAAATTGGCTGAGGTTTGCTCTATCGCCTGGTCTTCCCCTATCTGCATGTTTTCGAACAGAATAGTGTAGATAAGATTATTGGTCTTTTTTTCAGAGGAATCGTTTGAGCTGGTTGTTTTCTGTTCGTAAAAAGTATTGATGCCTTCGTCCATCCATGCATGGTTGCGCTCCATTGTGCCAAGCATACCATAAACCCAATTATGCCCGGCCTCATGCACTACAGTGGTGCGTAATTGTGTTAATGCAGATTTGTCTATAATAGTAACGGTAGGATATTCCATGCCCCCTCCTGCCCGAAGATCGCCTTCAGCTGCCTTAACTGTTTTATAAGGATATGGGCCAACATTGCTGCCATAGCTTTTTATGGTTTCTTTAAGATAGTCGGTGGCTTTCATCCACTTCATTTTGTGTTGAGGGAGGAAAGCGGCCCATGTTGTGACCAGTTCCGAATTACCAGGCGATACGACAGTATCTTTTCTTACAATCCATCTCTTATCGGCAAACCAGGCGAAGTCATGTACTTTTTCCTCGTGAAAATGGATGGTTTTTAAAATGGGGTCACTGGCCGGGAAACGGTCTTCATATAAAGTATCAGAAGGGTATGGTAGTGCAGCAAGGCTGTCCAGCCATGAGTTTTCGGTTTTGTCTGTGCAGTTGCCTGTGGCCATTACAATATAGTTACGTGGCAAGGTTATGCTTACGTCATAAGTGCCATAGTCGCTGTAAAATTCTCCCTGGTCGAGATAAGAGATAGGGTGCCAGCCTTTGCGGTCATAAACTGCAGGTTTGGGAAACCATTGGGATATATAATAGGCCTGTCCTGTATGTCCCATGCGGGAGAACACCTTGGGTATCTTTACCCGGAAAGGGGTAGTGATAGTAAGCTTGCCACCCGGCAGCAAAGCTTTGTTCAGGTCAATACGTGCAATATCAGGCACATCTTCTGTATTCAGAAAGTCAACATTCTGCTCGTCAATTTTAAATGAAAGGCCTTCTATATAACCTTTGTCCTGGGCTTTGGAATAGTAAAATGCAGTTGAGTGATTTTGGTCCAGTTGTTTTGCAAGGGGCGTATGGTCGTGTTTATAGGCATTAGGCCAGAGGTGCAGGAAAATATAATGAAGTGTATCCGGCGAATTGTTGGTATAGTTAATAGTTTCAAAGCCGCTGAGGAAGTTGGTTATATCATCCAGTTTCACATCAATTTTCACGTCCACCTGCTGCTGCCAGTATTTCTGGGCGAAACAATAGTTGCTGAACAATAGAATGGGAATAATAAAGTAATACTTCATTGTGCTAAAATAGGATTTTTGGAATTAGGGATTTGGATTTTGCTCAGTGGATTAGCGCCTGATAGGGTGAAAAATTGCTTTCTGTAGCCTAAAATGAGCTGAATTTAATTCCTAAGCGTTTGTTAACTGCTTACAAACGTGGCGTTAAGCTATGTGAAATGTTTCTATGGATGTATCTGCCATCGCATCTTTGCATCGTCAATAACGACACAAACAAAAACTAACAAACAAAAACAAACAAACAATGAAAAAGATCATCATTCTTTCCGCAGCAGTTTTAGGCTTCAACATGGCCGCTAACGCACAGGCAACTTCTTCTGCTAACCAGAACGTAGCTTTAAGCCTTTCTAACGCTATCGCTATCACTTTCGTTTCTACCGGAAACGCAACAGGGTCTGCCGTAAGCATCCCTTTCACTACCGTTGCTGATTATGCAAGTGGTGTTACTTCAGCTGCTCAGCAATTGAAAGTACAATCTAACAAAGCTTTTAATCTTACAGTTAACGCTAACGCGGCTAGCTTCACCTACTCAGGTTCTACCACTCCTGCTCCTACAATGCCGGTGAGCGGTGTTCTAGCAGCACAGGTTACTGCAAACGGAACTGGTGGAACAGTTGCATCAGCTTTCAACAGCGCTTATGGTGGCTTAACCAGCACAGCACAGAGTTTAATATCTACTTGTGCTAATGGCGGTAACCAGACTTTCTCAGTACAATATCAAGCTACACCGGGTTTCGCTTACCCTGCAGGTACTTATACTACCAACGTAGTATATACTGCTACACAGCCTTAATCAGTCCCTTTTACCATGATTATATCATAGCCCCGCCTCGCGGGGCTTTTTTATATTTTATCGTTGAGGTCTCAGGTCGGGAGTTTGGGTGGGTAAAAGCTGCCAACGTTTTATAGGTATTATATTAATGTTTGTTGTGTTGGCTAATATGCATGGCACAATGATTGCAGGGAAATGTTGGATAGTTGAATATAATTTGCAACTCAAATTCAGAAGGATGGATAAAAAAGAACAATTGGAGCATTTGCACCGGAAGATGATAGATGAGATACAGGACTATGCAATTATTTTAATGGATACTGACGGCACTATTCTTACATGGAACAAGGGGGCGGAAACAATAAAGGGATATAAGGCTGACGAAATAATAGGGCAGAACTTTAATATTTTTTATTTGCCCAAGGACAGGCAAGAAGGGTTGCCGGGCAAATTGCTGGAAATGGCGGTAAAGGAGGGGCGTGCGAAACACGTGGGCCGCCGTGTGAGAAAAGACGGAACCATTTTTTGGGGCAGTATTCTCATTACTGCTATCCATGACGAGGATAATAATGTAGTTGGCTTTACTAAACTAACCCGCGAGTTGCGGGACAATGAAATAGAATAGTGTGTTCTCAACAGGATAAGCGACAAGTCTTATATCTTTAGGAAGAAATAAGCTAAATTTGATACTTAAGAAGTGCCCCTAAAGATGGATAAACGCTCATTTCTAAAACACAGTTCCCTTATTGGCCTAGGCAGTATGTTAAGCTTCTCCGCAATAGGAAAGATGCTAGAAGGGCCCGAGGAAGATACAGCGCCGGATCCTGAATCAAGTGATGAAGATTTTTGGGCAAATATCCGTAAAGGGTATAAGCTGAAACCCGATTATATTAATTTGGAGAATGGTTACTATTGTATTCAACCGCAGGAGATCTTGGAAAAATACATGGAGCATGTCAGGGAAGTGAACTTGCAGGGAGCCTATTATATGCGCACGGTACAGTTTGATAATAAAAAAACAGCAGCAACAAAATTAGCAGAACTGGCGGGTTGCTCTGTAGAAGAACTTATCATCACCCGCAACACAACCGAGTCACTGGACATGATAATCAGCGGCATGGATTGGCAGGCAGGCGATGAGGCGATCATGGCAGAACAGGACTATGGTGCCATGCTGGATATGTTTAAACAGGTGGGCAAACGCTTTGGTGTGGTGAACAAGGTGCTTTCCTTACCTGCTGATCCAAAAAATGATGAGGAAATAGTGCAGCTGTATGCCAGTGCCATCACGCCCAAAACAAAATTGCTGATGGTATGCCATATAGTGAACATTACCGGACAAATATTGCCCGTGCGAAAAATATGCGATATGGCGCACAGCAAAAATGTGCAGGTGATGGTTGATGGTGCTCACGCTATTGCCCATATAAAATTCAGCATTGCCGACCTGCATTGCGATTATTACGGGGCCAGCCTGCACAAATGGCTTTCTGTGCCCTTGGGTGCAGGTATGCTGTATGTGAAACAGGAGCACATACCAAAGGTATGGCCCCTGTTTGCCGATAGCAGTAAAACAGATAATGATGTTGCGAGGCTGAACCATACAGGAACTATCCCGGTTGCTACAGACCTGACAATATCGGATGCCATAGACTTTTACCTAAAGATCGGCCCTGAAAGAAAGGAAGCCCGATTGCGCTATTTGCAAAACTACTGGACAGGCAAGGTGCATACTATGCGGCATCTCACTTTATTTACCCCTGCAGATCACAAACGCTCCTGTGCTATTGCAACTGTAGGAGTGAAAGGTATGAAGCCCGCTGATATGGCCAGCGCCTTATTAAAACAATTTAAAATATACACAGTGGCCATAGATAATGATAAAGCGGCCGTGCATGGCTGCCGCATTACGCCAAATATCTATACTACTACTGCTGAGTTAGATGCTTTGGTAGATGCGTTGGGGCAGATAAGGGGCTGAGATCCACGTCCTTTTTTACAATTTTTTTGCCTGTTTTAGAAAAACTGCCTAATATAGCGGTGCAAAAGAAAATAGTGCGATGGTGTAACGGTAGCATCACAGACTCTGACTCTGTTTGTCTAGGTTCGAATCCTAGTCGCACTACGAAAGAAGAGCGAGAAACAAGGCGGAGAGCGCTTGTGTTTTTCGCTTTTTTATAGAACTGTTGTATCTTTGGTAAAAGGACCTTATGCGACACAGTAATTCTGTTTTATTAGGAGATCATTTTGAAAAATTTATTTCAAATGAAGTATCATCTGGCAGATATAACTCGGCGGACGAGGTTATAAGAACTGCCTTAAGGCTTCTGGAAGCCGAAGAATTCAAAAAACAATATCTTAATGAGGCTCTTCATCAAGGTGAAAAGAGTGGGTTTGTTAAGGATTTTGATCCAAAAAACTACTTGAAAAAACTAAACAAGGCAATTTCATGAAGCCATTGCTTTATGTAATCAGTAACAATGCGGTTTCGGATCTTGATGAAATATGGATTTACACCCTTCAAAACTGGTCTGTCGATCAGGCAAATCGTTATTACAATCTTATATTTGAGGAAATTAGCTATATATGCAAAGAACCTGAATCAGGCAGGCCAATGGACCATATTCGAAAAGGATACAGGGTTTCAAAAGTCAAATCACATCTTATCCTTTATAGAGTTGTAAATGATATAGTCGAGGTGGTCAGAATTTTACATCAACGAATGGACGTTGAAAACCGGCTTAATGATTGAGTATATTTTGAAAAACATCCGCTAATTTCTTGAAATCCTCAATGATAAGGTTCTATAATAATCCAAGTGGGCTACATTTTTTCTTATCTTTTCCTTTTCAGGTTTTATATATTTCCAGCATCATCTTCTAAAAAAGATAATAAAATTTTTGGCATAAGATAATCATGGTCAAATTTTTCTACTTTTGCCACACAATTTTCCGCACCAATGGATTTGAATACATTAAAACAGACAGCGACACAAGTACGCAGAGACATTGTCCGCATGGTATATGATGCACAATGCGGCCACCCCGGTGGTTCTTTGGGCTGTGCCGATTTTATGGTGGCGCTTTATTTCGAGGTGATGAAACGTAAGCCCGGTTTTGACATGGATGGTAGCGGAGAAGATATTTTTTTCCTTTCCAATGGACATATTTCCCCTCTTTTTTATAGTGTTTTGTCGCGTGCTGGTTATTTCCCTGTGAGCGAATTAAGCACGTTCCGTAAGATAAATTCACGGTTGCAGGGCCATCCGGCTACTCATGAACATCTGCCTGGCGTACGTATCGCCAGTGGTTCGTTAGGTCAGGGTATGAGTGTAGCCTGTGGTGCGGCACTGGCAAAGAAGCTTAACAAAGATAATAGCCTTGTTTATTCCCTACATGGGGATGGTGAGTTGGAGGAAGGGCAGAACTGGGAAGCAATGATGTTTGCTGCCCACCATAAAATAGATAACCTGATAGCTACCATAGATGTAAATGGTCAACAAATAGACGGCCCTACCAGCGAAGTTATGAACCTGGGCTCATTGCACAATAAATTCAATGCTTTTGGCTGGCATGTGATAGAAATGAACGGCAATGATATGGAGCAGGTTTTGGATGGCCTTGCTGATGCCAAAGCTGCAACAGGAAACGGAAAACCTGTTTGTATATTGATGCATACCGTTATGGGTAAAGGCGTTGATTTTATGGAGGGTACGCACGAGTGGCATGGTATAGCCCCCAATGAAAAACAATTAGGATCAGCTATGGGACAGTTACATGAAACCTTAGGGGATTATTGATTTAGCGCATTTGAATTTTTTCAGCGGTTTTATTAGTAATTTTATACGGGCATTGTGCTTCAGTAATGATGAAAGGAACCATAGTAACATTTCTTTGTTTCACCGGTATATTAATGCTGGAAGCGTGTGGTAAATCTGAACCGGCCGAAAATCCATATACAAGAATAGAAGTAACCTGGAGGCTTATTGCAGAAGCAACCGATGACAATCTGAATGGCCTGCTTGATAGTAACGAAATTCAAGCTTCAATAACCAATCCGGCGCAATTGCTGAAATTTAATTATGATAGTACTGGAAATGAACACGACGTCATTAATAATATTACCGAAGATTATCCATTTACCTGGAAGTTTGAAAACACTTTCCATAACCTGGTAAGGGTAATTACAGGAGACACCATTTATTCCCAAATCGACCAATTTACAGATCAAAGTTTATATTTAAGAAATAACGATTCCAATTATTCAACGGGTACCCTGATCGCCCATTGGAAAATTTATGCAAAAAAATAATTTTCAATAAAACGTTTCTTTCCCTTTTTTTCTTTTCCCTATTTTCACAATTGTACATTTATTTCTCGTCATGGACAATGTTCAAAGATCAAAGCTTAAAGATGCGTTGAAGCATTTTTTTGGTTATGATGATTTCAGGCTCAACCAGCAATATATTATTGAATCCGTTTTGGATGGGAAAGATACTCTTGCCATAATGCCAACAGGGGGCGGAAAATCTATTTGTTATCAATTGCCCGCTTTGTTGCTTCCAGGTATCACCATAGTTGTGTCTCCGCTTATTGCACTTATGAAAGACCAGGTGGATGCCTTGCAGGCTAATGGCATAAACGGCGCTTTTCTTAATTCAAGTCAATCGGCAGCAGAGCAGCAGGATATTGTGCTGCAGGCGCGGAACGGCAGGGTTAAATTATTATACATAGCCCCCGAAAGAATACCTAATAATAATAGTTCATTTTTTGCTTTTATCAGGGACTTAAATCCATCTCTGTTTGCCATTGATGAAGCTCATTGTATTTCCTCATGGGGGCATGATTTTCGGCCTGAGTATTTGAAATTGGCGGTACTTAAAAATCAATTTCCCCACGTGCCTGTAATAGCGCTTACCGCCAGCGCAGATAAACTGACGCAGAAAGATATTGTTGAAAAGCTGTCGTTGCCCAAGCCGGAAATTTTTATTTCCAGTTTCAACCGACCCAATATTCATTATTTTATACAGAACAAGAAGAACGTGCTTGATAAGATAGTTAGATATCTTAAGCAACATCCTGATGACAATGGTATTATTTATGCCTTAAGCCGTTCATCTACAGAGACCATCGCACAAAGTCTGCGTAGTGAAGGATTTAGTGCTTCCCATTATCATGCAGGCATGGAAACCAAAGACCGAAGCAAAGTTCAGGAAGCATTCCAGCGAGACGAAATGAAAGTAATAGTGGCTACTATCGCTTTTGGTATGGGCATAGACAAATCTAATGTGCGTTTCGTGATACATCATGATGTACCTAAAAATATAGAAGGTTATTACCAGGAAACGGGCAGGGCCGGACGTGATGGACTGCATAGTGATGCTATTCTTTTTTATTCGGCGGGTGATATTATTAAGCTCCGGAAGTTTGTAGAGATAGAGAACAATCAGGCACAAACGGCGGTATCCCTGAAGAAATTGCAACAGATGCAGGAATTCTGTGAAAGTGAAAGCTGCCGCAGGCAATATCTCTTGGAATACTTTGGAGAGTCATTCCCGGCCTATTGCGGTTCCTGTGATTTTTGCCTCAGTAACCTGGAGGAAAAAGACGTAACCATCGATGCGCAAAAATTACTTTCAGCTATTTCACGAACCGGAGAACGATATGGGGCTAATTATATTATTGATTTTCTTCGTGGTTCTGCATCGGAGAAAATAAATACGGCGCATAAAGATTTGAAGACTTATGGTATTGGCAGGCATCTAAAAAAAGAAGAATGGCAGTGGATGATAAAAATGATGTTGCAGCAGAAAATGATGGCAAAAACAAATGACCAATATGCAACACTGCAGTTGAATGCCAAAAGTTGGGAAATACTGAAAGCCGCCACACAGGTGAAATTGGTGATGAAGAAGGAACCTGTGCAGGTTGAGGATGAAGAAAAGCCGGACTATGAACAGGACTTATTTAAACAACTGAGAAGCGTGAGGCTTGATATGGCAGACAAAGAACTGGTGCCTGCCTATGCCATAGTAGCAGATAATTCGCTGGTAGAAATGGCCACTTACTTTCCGCAAACATTCGGCGACCTGCTGCACATTTCAGGCTTCGGCGATTATAAGGTCGGGAAGTATGGAGCAGCCTTCCTAAAAGTTATAAAGACTTACTGTGAAGAGCACAAGCTATCGTCCCGCATGCCTGTAAGGGCGCTTAAAAAAGAAAAGCGGGTGAAAACAACTGTCGCACAAGGCCCCGGGCTTACTATGCAGCAGACCTTTAGGATGTTTAATGATGGTTTAAACATTGGCGAAATAGCAGAACAAAGAAACCTGTCTCAACAAACCATAGAGAACCATTTGGCTGTTTTCGTAGCTAATGGTGATCTTGATATTCATAAACTGGTGGTAAAAAATAAGCTTGATAAGATAATGGAGGTTATTAGAGCCACAGGGCAAACAAATGCTCTTAAACCCCTTAAAGACTTATTGGGCGACGATATTACTTATGGTGAGATCAGGTTAGGGCTTGAACATTACAAGAAACTAGCGGGCTAAAAGACAAAATAAAAATCCCCGGTTATAAGCCGGGGATTTTTATTTTGTTAAGATATTTATTAGTGTTGAACAACTACACGGAACTGTTTGCTTTGATCGTCAGACTTAATGTGCAGCATATAAACACCGTCTGCCACATTAACTGATATTTTTTGGTCGAAGGCCGGGCCGTTTATTTTTGTGGTGGCAGAGTATACAACCTGTCCTAAAGCATTAACCATTTCTATTTCAAGTTGTTTGTTGGTCAAGCCATTCAACATTCCTTTAATTTCGAATGAACCAAGACTTGGGTTAGGATATAAATCAAGATCTCCAAAAGCGTTTATTTGTTTCACGCCTGTGTTGTTAGAAACATGCATCATAATGCCTGAACCAATCGCTGAATCGGGTTCTGCGCATTGTGCACTACTATGTACAACAAGAGATACGACATCAGAGTCCATTAAAGATTGGCTGGTATAAGTAGCCCCGGTGCCAAATGGCGCAGGTACCGCTACTCCGTTCACACTCCATTGATACGTATCGCTCGGGCCCGCATTGACAACATAACTTGTAAAAGTAACACTCTCACCCAAGGTCACAGAAGTTCCCGGATTTGCGTAGATATATACTATAGGAATTACAGTAGGTAAGACGGTGATGCCGATCAGGTTGCTTGCAACCACATTTTGAGCTACGCAAGCGCCGGTATTTGGAACAGTAAGTACACAGTATATACTATCGCCACTTGCTAATAATGGGCTGCCCCATACATTGCTTATAGCACCAATGACAGCATTACTTACAAGTTGGTTTCTGTCATACCATTGGTAGCTTGGATTATTGCCGGCGTTTGTTGTTGATGCGGTGAAGGTAATAACCTGGCCCTGGCAAACAGAATCGCTGGCGGGGTTAGCACTTATGGATATTGAAGGTATTAAACTAGGTGTAACAGTAACGATAACCGTGTCCATGGCCGAGCGACAAGTGTTTAAAACAGCCTGCACATAATAGTCGCCGGCTGCGCCGAAAGGAACATTAGTAATAACAGGGTTTTGCGTAGTATTAGTATATCCGTTAGGGCCCGTCCAGAGATAAGTAATACCGACGGTAGGTGAACTTGCAAACAAGTCCAATGTTTGGAACTCACAAACCGGGCTATTGCTGCTATGCGTGTTAGGAGCAGGAGGTATTACACTATTTACAGTGACAGTAGTGTTAGCAGAAGCTGGTATGCAACCTACTGCACCGGAAGTAATAGTTAGCGTATATGTTCCAGCCATTGCGACTGTAGCACTTGGGATTGCAGGATTTTGGATAGGAGATACATAAGATGAAGGCCCTGACCAGTTGTATGTTACTGTGACGGGGTTTGGATTTGTAGCGGTCAGTTTAATAGTATCACCCACGCAAATTGGGCTGTTATTGCTGGCAGTAGGTGCACTAAGTTTATATACCTGGATATTTTTTGTGTCAATTGCAGAAGTGTCAATCGGGTTAGTAGAAATAACACGAACCCTATATGCGCCGCCAACCTGGGCATTAACCGGAATGGTTGCAGTGAGTGTGCCATTTGTGGTGGCTGCGGTGGTGCCAATATTTACCGGTGCAGCGAAACTGCCGGTTACATCGGATAATTGCACTGTAAAGGTATTCCCTGCAAGGAAATTATGATTTACAGAATCGGCGAACGAGAAAGATTGTCCAGCACATAAAAGTGTATCGGCAAAAGAAGATTGAATATAAACTACAGTATCTTCTGCAAGGCGCGCGAGAAATGCATCGCCATAGGTGCTGCCTCCTTGCCATGTTGTCTGGTATGCTCCCGGTGTAGCCACGCCTGAACTGCCAAGCGAATAACCACCAAAAACAGTAGCTTCACGGGTACCTGCAGGGCTGCATGCCACGGCATTCGCGACATCTCCGCCAGGGCCACCGAGATAAGAACCATAAAGCATAGCGCCCAAGGGCGAAAATTTGGCGATAAAAGCATCATATATCCCGCCTTTTACAGATTGGTACGCATCTGGTGTTGTCATACTAATAATACTTCTTGAATTGCCGGCGATATAAACGTTATTGAACCTGTCGACGGCCACACCGTTAGCAGCACTAATGCTATCCGGGCCATAATAAGTAGACCAGGAAATTGCACCCGAGCTAGTGAATTTAGCGAGGAAAGCCGCATTGTCTCCCGCGCCGCCACCATTGCCGTAGGAGTTTTCAAAACCATTTACGCCGATGGCTGTCGTACTATTTGTGCTTCCGGCAAAATAAATATTTCGATTGCCATCCATAGCAATTCCATTTGCCTGATCATTTCCAGTGCCGCCAAAATAGGTCCCGAAATTAAGTGCAGATCCTGTACTATTGAAACAAGCCAGGAAAGCGTCGCTGCTATTGCCGCCACCAAAATTGGTTTGATACGCACCTGCTGTTGCAATGTTGTGAGGCGCTGTGCCGCCAGTTGGCGTATAAGTAAGCCCAGCAATATAGATACTATCTCCGGCTGCATTACTTACTACGCCTAGTCCTTCGTCATCTCCGGAACCACCATAATAAGTGCACCATGCCAAATTGCCGGCAGAGTCATATTTAGCGAGA
>JABDGU010000059.1 GCA_013285905.1 Bacteroidota bacterium
ACAGCAATAGCAAGCAATAACCACATAAGTGCCTGTATACTATCATTATTGGGAGCATAAAATGTATCGCCTACAAACAAGCAAAGACAGAAACCAAATAATATACCAAGGTCATAACGTTCAAATTTATCAATAAGCAAAAGGGCAACTATCGTATAAAGCAGGCTAAAACTGAAAGAATAAAGCAACATCAATACACTAAGTGGAAGTAGGAATAATGATCCTTCCAGTGGCAACAGCTGTGGCAAAATTATACCATACCGAAAAGCAGGGATTTGCACACTTCCATCATTAATCATTCTGAATAAGAGATGAGAACTATCTGCAAATAGTAGTCTTTGCTTGTAAAAAACTATTGCTCCACATAATAAGGTAAAAAATAACCAGATAATTAAAGACTTGGTAACTTTTAATGCTCCTTGATCGGTCATATCTTGATTATGAGAAAATAAAAAAAATGAATTTTGAAATGTTTTATTTGTCAGGTAAATGAGTCCCTCCCAGGCAAGTATATTTTGTTACAACCAAATAGTATTCCTTTTACGGTAATAATAAGTAATAATTATGAGAAATAAAATTTACAATATGTTCAAATAACTTTAAATCAGCAAAAAGAGAATATACCTTTGCAGAAATTTATTACAATAAAAAATACAACATGCAACATAAAAAATACAAACTCGATACTAAACTAATACACGCAGGCATAGAGCCGGACCCTACTACCGGTGCCATCATGACACCTATATATCAAACCTCTACTTACGTGCAGGCCGCACCCGGCGATCATAAGGGTTATGAATATGCCCGCACTCAAAACCCAACGCGCAATGCATTGCAAAATGCGCTGGCGGCAATAGAGAATGGTAAATATGGGCTTTGTTTTGGCTCAGGCATGGCTGCAACTGACGCTGTTGCCAAATTATTGGCTCCGGGAGACGAGGTGATCGTATCGAATGATCTGTATGGAGGCACCTACCGCATTTTCACCAAAGTATTTGCCAATTACGGCATCAAGTTTCATTTCATTGGTATGGAAGATGCCCAAAACATCAACCAATATATCAACAGCAATACCAAAATGATTTGGATAGAAACACCTACAAATCCATTGCTGAACATAATTGATATTGAGGCTTGTTCCATCATTGCAAAAAAGCACAAGCTTATACTTGTTTGCGATAATACTTTCGCATCTCCTTACCTGCAAAACCCTTTAGACCTTGGCGCTGATATTGTCTTGCACTCTGCAACAAAATACCTTGGCGGCCATTCTGACGTAGTACATGGCGCACTAATTATGAATGACCTGTCATTGGAGGAGCGCCTGCGCTTTATACAAAACTCTTGCGGTGCAGTGCCGGGCCCACACGATTGCTGGTTGGTGCTGCGTGGCATAAAAACATTGCATGTACGTATGCAACGCCATTGCGAGAACGGAAAAGCGATTGCCGAATACCTGCGTGCGCATCCAAAAGTGGGCAGAGTATTATGGGTGGGTTTTGAAGATCATCCCAATCATGCTATTGCCAAAAAACAAATGCGCGGCTTTGGGGGCATGATATCCTTCACGCTGAAAGATGATAATATTGATGCTGCACTGCATGTGTTGAAGAATACCAAGTTGTTTTCATTGGCAGAGTCACTAGGTGGTGTTGAATCATTAATAGGCCATCCGGCAACAATGACGCACGCGTCCATACCAAGAGAAGACAGAATTAAAAATGGCTTGGTAGATTCACTTATCCGCCTTAGTGTGGGTATTGAAGATGTGGACGACCTTATAGAAGATTTAGCACATGCTATAGGATAAAATCTCCCGCAGATACTCGCAGACTTACTTTTCTTTATCCAATACTTCCTGTTTATAAAGCTGTGGCCTGTCGTGGTTCACGGGCAGGCCTAATGACTGATAAATATAATCCTGGGCTACAGTGCGGACATTCAGTTTGTTGATCTTATTATTATCGGAAGAAGGATAAACACGATTGCTTAATAACACAAACACGATACCCGTTCCCGGGTCTGCCCAGCCGCAAGTGCCCGTAAATCCCTGGTGCCCGAATGCATATCCTGTGCAGCGATCACCCGCAGGCCCTGCATCGTCTTTATCTACCAAAGGCTTATCAAAACCTAAACCACGGCGACTTAGTTTGCTGTTATAGGCGGTGAAATATTCCACAGTTTCAGGCTTAAAAAAAACGGGTGCCATTATACTCACCTTTGTTCAGCAACATCTGGAAAACTGCGGCTACATCATCGGCAGATGCAAATATGCCTGCATGTCCCGCAACCCCACCCAGCAAGGCTGCACCGGGATCGTGCACAAAGCCACTTACCTGCTCATGGCGAAAAAAAATGTCCAGTTCCGTAGGTGCAATATCCGCGCTGTTGAATTTTTTTAAGGGTAAGTAGGTGATGCGTTTCAAACCCATTGGTTTGTAAAACTGTTCATCAACATACTTGTCTAAAGATTCTTTCGTTATTTGTTCCACTACCTCTGCAAGGAAATAAAAATCAAGATCGCTATATACAAAATGGCCGGCGTTCTCTAAAGGGCCGCTTAATATCCTGCTCCATATTGTATCAATATAATCGTGCTTCATAAACAGGCTTTTTGAAACCTGTACGCTATACTCTTTACTCTGTGTTTCGCTGTAAATTTCTTTTTTAGGATTGCCCTCGGCATCAATTGTCTCTTTATAAAAAGGTATCCAGCTTTTCAGCCCGGCCTGGTGCAGTAGCAGATCCCTGATGTGTAGTTTCGCTTTGTTTGTACCTTTTGTCCATTTCAAATATTTATCCAAAGTCTCATCCAGGTCCAGTTTACCTGTTTCATAAAGATGCATTACTGACAAGGTAGTGGCAAGCACTTTTGTCATAGATGCCACGTCATAAATGGTGTTCATGTCAACCGCTTTCTTTTTATCGTAGGTATAATAACCAAAAGCCTTGTCATAAAATACAGTTCCATTCTTAGCTGCAACTACCCGGCATCCCGGGAAAACACCATCAACAATGCAACGTTGTATGAACATATTAAGCTTGAAGATCGCGTCCATGTCTTTCACACCGGCCTCTGCCGGAACTTCTGTTTTACGCAGTGTATTGCTTGCTTTTGCCAGGGGTTCTTTCACTTCAACATTTTCAGGACTTATATCAACCGGTCCTGAAGCATTAAAAGGATAAACAGGTAATGTGCCTTTTGCTTTTTGTTTCTTTAATAACACTTTTGCCACCACACTTTCGGTAACAGAATCATCTTCATAACTTATCAGTAATGATTTAGGTTCCGGAAAATTCTGGCAGGCATAGGCGTTGCCCAACAGCACTACCATAACATTGTTCTTGTCTTTAACTTGTTGCAAAAAAGACAGCGCCTGCGGGTCAAGCCCGTAACAAGCTGCGGGGTAGAAACTGATATTATGCACAGCTATAATAGTTGCGTCATAATCTTTTATTTTCTCCAGTAGCTGAGAAACCCTGTCAGCAGTACTTCCTTTAGGCAACCAATCTGAAATTACATTTCCCAGGCTATCGTATAACTCTTTGCACAATTCCGGTGTGCTGTTTACATTGATCCCGATATAGCCCACACGCATATCCCTGTTCACTTTATTTATAATACCGTTCTCATCCTTCACCAAGGTGACAGCTGCTTTGGCGGTCATTTCGCGGATGGGGACAATGTATTTGTTGAGATCATCAACAATATTATCAGTGCTGATGGTTTGAGGTTTATACAAACCTGCATCATATTTTGCCGCCAATATTTTTTTCACACTTTCTCCCAGCCTGCCCTCTGTTATTTTGCCGCTATCCAGTGCATCCTTTATTTTTTTAATGGCGACAGGCACATCCTGTGGAAACAATAGCATATCATTACCGGCCATAAAGGCACGCAGGTCCGCATCGCCCGGAGCAAAGTATTTGGCCACGCCCTGCATATTCAAAGCATCGGTAAATATCAGCCCTTTGAAACCCAGTTTATCCTTCAAAAGCCCTGTTACCGTATTTTTAGAAAGTGTTGTGGGCACATGCGCTTCGGTGTCCAGAGCAGGCATCTCCAGGTGTGCCACCATCATGCTTTTCACGCCCGCTCTTATCATTGCCTTAAAAGGAAATAGCTCAACAGTGTCCAATTCCGCAAGACTATTATTTATTACAGGCAGGTCTTTATGTGAGTCCACACTCGTATTGCCATGCCCCGGAAAATGTTTCGCGCAGGCAATGATACCATTGCTTTGCAAACCATTCATATAGGCTATACCCATCCTTGCTACATAAAGTTTATCATCTCCAAATGCCCTTGAGTTAATTATGGGGTTGGCAGGATTATTATTCACATCCACCACGGGCGCAAAATCAATATGAACACCTAACCTTTTACATTGCAGCGCAATGGCACTCGCCATTCTATATGCGTATATCGTATCCCTGGTTGCCCCCACCATCATCTCGCGCGGAAAATTCTGCACACTGTCCAGTCGCATACCAAGGCCCCACTCCGCATCCATAGCTATTAATAAAGGCACCTGCGCCATGTGCTGGTACTCGTTCGTAAGATTGGCCTGGCGGGCGGGGCCGCCCTGCATAAAGATCAATCCCCCAATTTGATGCGCACTGATGAGTTTGGTTACAGCATCTTCGTTATAAGCTTTCCCGCCTGAATAAGCCGCCACCATAAATAACTGACCTATTCTTTCTTCTTTGCTAAGATTATTATAGACACTGTCCACCCATATCTTTTTCAATTCATCTTTCGAAATGATCTTTTTGCCTTTTTTCTGGGCGAAGGAAAAAGTGGAAATGAAAAACAGGGAAAGTATAAGCGGTAAAATTGCGCGGTAGTATCGTAGGTGCATGTAACAAAAATAGGAGAATTATTTATTTAAAGCCTTTAGACTATTCTCAATTTCATTTTTCATGTAATTAAGTTTGTTGTTATTTGTGGCCCTACCGCTGAGACATTTAGCCCAATGTTTATTAGCAGTAAAAGTTGGGTGTATAAAGGAGAGCTTCTTATCAGAAACCACTAATTCTGCTACTTTACCAAAAGTCATTATCAATTTCGGGTCAAAAAACTTTATTTCTTCATCTAAACAATCTTTAAATTTTTGTTTCAAATCTTATGGTATAGTTTCTTTTTCTCCGTCTTTATAATTTCTTTTTATCCAAATCTTATTTACGTCTGTATAATATAGAGAATACCCCATTTTAAGAATTAACTCGGAAATTAACCAATATATTTTTTGTCTTCCTTTCCGACATTTTTCAAAATGAATGCCATAGGGAGTTGATAATATAATGCTTCCAACCTTATTTTCATTTTCATAATTATCATTCCTTAAGGGGTCCTCACCAAGAATAAATATTACCCCCTTAGATTCTTTGGATGAAATCAGCACAGGTAAATCAATCCCAACAGTCTGTTTATCTGAATTGAAATGGTTTAGAAAAATAGTATCCCTTGTTTTCGGAACCATTTGTTGCCTGACGATAGTTTTCAATTTTTCCGAGCCGGGCATGCCAAAGTTTTTCTCAAATTCAGTATAAGCATCTTCTATTGGCTTAAAATCATTAATTTCAAAAGCAATAGATAGTATCTCTTTTATACTATTATAGCCATTCGCAAAATTGCAGTATTCGTATTCTTCATTCATACATTACAACGTTTAAAGGCTATTTAATCTCAACAAAAAATTGGTTCCATACTTTTATATCTATTCCAATATACTCAATCTTTATGATGTCCTCCCACGATAAAATGGTATGGTCATAAATACAATGGAACGTATGGCAATGGTAGTCTTTAGCTATTGGATTAGATGAATGTGCATACTCATTCCAACTCTCATTCACAAAAGCATTATCAGGGTCATCTTCTTTATGTCCAAAACCAGCCAAATATTTATCTATAAAGAATGGCTTGCCTTTCATTCCCGGATGAAATCTTTCGTATTCAGAGCTATACAATTTTATTTGGACTTGCATCTCAAAGTCTTCAATCCTCTTAGATTCCATCCATTCTTTATGCCTGCTTCGCAGCCAATTCGCATGTTTATGCACCTCTGCCTCTTTTTTATGTAACAAGTCATTTATTTTTCTCAGCTTTTCAATATTTTCGTCTGACCAATCAAAATTGCTGTTTAGTTCTATCTTTCTTTCAAATAATATTTTCTCTTCTTCTTTTGACGGCAATGCCCAACCATTAAGACAACATTGCGTAAAAAAATAATCGTAATTGTGTTGTTGTTCCATAAAAATTCTTTTAAAGCTTATTTAATTTCAAGACAAAACTGGTTCAGTATTACTATATTTATCCAGACATCTTCGATCTGCATAATGTCCTGCCATGATAAAAAGCTATGGTCATAAATACAGTGAAAAGTATAGCAATGATGGTCTTTAGCTAAGGGATGGGATGAATTTGCAAACTCGTTCCAATTTTCTTTCACAAAAAACTCTTCTGCGTCATTTTCATTATCTCCAAAATGAAATAAGCTTTCGTTTGAATAATACGAGTTGCCTTCAAAATCCGGGTGAAACTTATCATAAACGGAACTAAAGAGTAGCAATTCAAAATCAATTTCATAGTCGTCAATCCTGTTACTATCCACGTATTCTTTTTGCCTTTTCCGCAACAAATTGGCATGGGCATGAATTGCTTCCTCCTTTTTATGCAGCATGTCATTTATTTTCTGTAGTTTAGCAATGTTCTCCTCCGAAAAAACAAAGATGCTGTCCATGTACTTTCGTCTGTCCCGTAATACTTTCTTTTCTATCTTGGAAAGACCTTTCCAGTCTTTGAGAAAACATTGTGTAAAAATGTAATCGTAATAGTATTGTTCCATAAAAGTTGCTTTTATGGGTATGTTATACGCACGGTTCAGTCGTACGTTCCACTTTCAACAGATATTTGTTTTCACAAGTTGATTTTTGCCATCAACGCCATTTTTTCATTAACAAATTAAATTTGGAAACGCCTGCCCTGATTTAGTATATTTGGACAGAATTTTGACCCTGCGTTAGAGTCACTTTCAAGTTCTTTTATTTACTGTAACCTTATTGAAACTTTTTTCTCAAATTATCCTTCGGGCCTGCCCCGCCAACGGCAGTGGTCTTTGCGGCCTGCCTCGCCAATTGGCGGGTTAAATAAAGTACAAAATCAGGCACAAATCGGACATTTTGAAAATAATAATAAAAACTGATAATCAATAACTTACACCCAAAACAGCACAAAAAAATGTCCGCATTTTTATTTGGTCGGACATCGGGCATTTTCAATTTTTTTGCCAAGAACAAGGGATAAAGAAGGATAAAAAAGGGATAAAAAGTCTACCAGACTTTCTACCTCTACTGTTATAACCGATTTTTCATATAAATTTGTAAAGTAAAAAATATACGGCATGAAAGGAGTAAGTTTTATTAACGATGAAACACATAAACGGCGATATGCACAAATAGACCTTAAAGGCATTGCAGGCTATGATAATGAAGCTCTGGAAGACCTGATGGATATTATTATTGTCGAGGCCCGGAAAGATGAAAAGAGCATCCCTTGGGAAACTGTAAAAGCTGAATTAGTAAAAGAAGGTAAGATCAATGTATCAAATCGTCGTAAGGCCATCAGCAAGAAAAGAGCTTAGAAAATTATCAGCTCCTGTTGCCACGGCTATTTCCACAAAAATAGAAAGCCTTGCACAAAACCCTCGGCCGGAAGGATGTAAAAAACTGGTTAATAATAAAGAAAATATTTGGCGGGTACGGGTTGGGGATTACCGCATACTATATACCATTAATGATGAGATACGAATTGTGGATATTCAACACGTGGGCCATAGGCGCGATATTTACAAAGGGTAATGTTCAAATTACATCATTATCTTAACAATTTCCATCCCTTATCTTTACCTAAATTTTTGTTGTTCTGTGCCAGACGTAATCCAATTATTATCAGACCATATTGCTAACCAGATAGCGGCCGGAGAGGTTATCCAGCGGCCTGCGTCTGCTGTGAAGGAATTATTGGAGAATGCCATAGATGCAGGAGCCACCGAGATCCAGCTTGTGGTAAAAGATGCGGGTAAAGAATTATTGCAGGTAATTGATAATGGCAGCGGTATGAGCACCACTGATGCACGGATGAGTTTTGAGCGCCATGCTACTTCCAAAATAAAAAATATAAACGACCTCTTCACTATCCGCACTATGGGCTTTCGTGGAGAGGCCCTTGCCTCTATTGCGGCGGTGGCGCAGGTGGAGATGAAAACAAGATTGAGGAACAGTGAGGTAGGCACCCGCCTGGTAATAGAAGGCACCGAAGTGAAAACGCAGGAGGCCTGCGCTTGCGATAGCGGCACCAATATCATGGTGAAAAACCTGTTTTACAATGTGCCGGCCCGCAGGCATTTTCTTAAAAGCACCACGACCGAATTAAGGCACCTGCTGGATGAATTTACACGCGTGGCCCTCGCCCACCCTGATATTCGTTTCCGGTTCTGGAACAATGGCATTGAACAATACAACCTGGAACCCGGCAACCTGAAAACCCGCATTGTGGGATTGCTGGGCAATTCGCACGAAAAGAATGTGGTGCCTGTTGATGAGCATACCGACCTCTTGAAAATACATGGCTTTATAGGCAAACCGGAAGCTGCTATGCGTACACGTGGCATGCAATTCTTCTTTATCAATAATAGGTATATACGCAATAATTATCTGCACCACGCCCTAACAACTGCTTATGAAGGGCTTATAGAAAAAGAGACTTTCCCATTCTATGTTTTGTTTCTTGATGTGGACCCTGCACGTGTGGACGTAAATGTGCATCCTACCAAGCAGGAAGTGAAGTTTGAAGATGACCGCATGATGTATGCCTACCTCAACGCTGCTGTAAAACATGCTTTAGCACGATACAATATTGCACCGTCTCTTGATTTTACTTTGAACCCCGAGATACAGCAATTGTCATCTGTGCAGATACCTGCTACTGAAAGGCAAAGGCATGAAACCCAACAGGGCTACCTGTCCAACACTTTCAGCAAGGGTGGGCAGGCACATGTTATAGAACGCAAAGACAGCCTGCAACGCTGGAAGGACCTTTATGAGATCGCGCAACAACCTATACCTGTTTCAAATTCGAATGGGAATACAGAAATTAATATCCCTTCGGGCATTGACAGCTTGCACAGTGAAAACGAGACAGAGCCAATAACAAAATCCAGCAATATTATACTGGTACAGGATGCCATGTTGCTTACTACCGTGAAATCGGGACTGATGCTTATTCACATTCGCCGCGCGCAGGAAAGGATTTGGTATGAGCGTATGCTGGAAGAATGGAATACAGGCACGGCCCCATCGCAGCAATCTTTGTTTCCGACATCTTACGAATTGTCTCCACAGGATGCCATATTGCTTTCGGGCATTTTGCCTGATCTTTCCCGCATTGGTTTTGATATTACCCCATTTGGAAAAAATACTTTTGTTGTAAATGGGGTGCCTTCCGAACTGCCTGCAGGTGAAGAAAAAAATGTGCTGGACGAAGTGATAGAACAGCTAAAACATGAATCGGCTGATGCTGTGAACAAGCGATCAGACACTTTATTAGTAAATATGGCGCGTCGTCTTTCCCGCAACAAACATGCAATCCGCCAGGCAGAGGGCCAGCAGGCTCTTATAGACGAACTTTTTGCCTGCAGCCAGCCGGAGTACACTCCTGATGGAAAAAAAGTATTTACACTACTTAAAAAAGAAGAATTAGATAGAATGCTTGGTTAGCGTGCTGTCAGCACCGCTCCTGCGGTCAGACGGCCTGTATTATTTTTACCTTTTAACTTTTCAACTATTCCCTTTTAAACTATTAACCATTTAACTTTTTAACTTATCAACGTATTAATTTATCAACTTATCAACTATTTTTGCCCCCATGTCCGCACCCAGGTTTTATGAGTTAAAGGTTAAAGATGTTCGTTCTGAAACTGCTGATTGTGTTTCTGTTGCTTTAGAGGTACCCGCAGACCTTTGGGAGACTTTCCGTTTTGCACCGGGCCAATACCTTACCTTTCGTAAGCACCTGGAGGGTGGAGAAACCCGTCGCTCCTATTCTATATGTGTGAGCCCCAAAGAAAAGGAATTGCGTGTAGCCATTAAAAAAGTAGAAGGCGGCAAATTTTCGGGCTTTGCAAATGAAGCTTTGAAGAAAGGTGACCTGATAGATGTAATGCCGCCTTTAGGAAAATTCTCTCCTAAGAAAACTGATAAAACCCATAAAAGTTATCTCTTTATTGCAGCAGGCTCCGGCATCACGCCTATCATGAGTATTATGAAGACCGTGCTGGAAGATGAGCCTAATAGTACTGTTACTTTGCTATATGGTAACCGCCATCGCAGTACCATTATTTTCAGGGAGGCGATAGAAGCACTGAAAAATACTTATATGCAGCGGCTCTCCGTATTCCATATACTGAGCCGCGAGCAAATGGACGTTGATCTTTTTAATGGCCGCATATCTGCTGAAAAGTGTGCCGAATTCTGCAAACATAATTTAATAGACATAACCAATACCGATGAAGCATTTATCTGCGGGCCGGAAGAAATGATACTTTCGGTGCGTGATAAATTGTCTGAGTTGGGAATGCCCCAGTCTAATATTCATCTTGAACTCTTCAGTTCTCCTGACCAGCCCAATACCAAGCACGAGAAATGGGTACAGGAGCATACCCGCGACAGCAGTAAAGTAAGCCATGTAAGCATCACACTGGATGGCAATACTTTCGAAATGGACCTCGCCTATAACGGCGACAGCATATTGGACGCTGCCCTGAAACATGGTGCCGACCTGCCTTATGCCTGCAAAGGGGGTGTATGCTGCACTTGTCGTGCACGTGTGATGGAAGGCGCTGTGGACATGGAAGTGAACTATGCCCTGGAAAAAGATGAAGTTACAAAAGGCTTTGTACTTACCTGCCAGTCGCACCCGAGAACGGAAAGGGTTGTTATTGATTTTGATGAGAGGTAAAACCTCTCCCAACCTCTCCGAAGGAGAGGAGGTGTAATCTAATCGTGTGGTTTAATTATCTTAATTCTTAGCTGCTTTTTATTCGATTCTTTTTTCTTGCTGTCCAAACGTTTTTCTTTTGCGGCTTTGGATGGCTTAGTGGCTTTTCGCTTTTTAGGTTTTATCAGGCTCTTAGCAACCAGTTCCTGCATTTTTTCGGTGGCTATTTGTTTATTCTCTAATTGCGAGCGAGTTTCGGAACTTTTTACTACAAGCAGGCCGTCCTTATTAATGCGGTTCTTTAGTTTGTCCAGTATCAATGCTTTTTCTTCTTCATTGGCACAGGCAGACGCAGACACCTGCCAACAGGCCTCCACCATGGTCTCGACCTTGTTTACATTCTGGCCGCCTTTACCCCCGCTTCGGGCAGTACGGTAAAATATTTCTGATGAAAAATCTTGCATTGGCTGCAAAGATAATCAAGCTCCACTCTATAAATGCAATAAACAAGTCCCGAAAATTATCGCATTATTTTCCAAAATCTGTTTGTAATGAAGTAGCACATCTTCAATTATTGTTCTGACGGCAGTTTTATGTAATTTTAGCAATATCTGGCAATAGATGAGTTAAATACGCCGGGAATATTTTTTTTGATTTAATTATTCCGCTTTCAATAGAAAGAATATGTGAAGGCTCCCTGGCATAAGCTGAGGTATCAAACATATCCACTATGTCAAAATACCGGAAATGAGAATTTAGGTTCGCATACCCCTCATAATACCTCTTCTGTATTTCACTTTCCGGCACAAAATGGCCTCCGTTTTCTACCCTGATAGCAACTCTTCTCGTAGCCTCTTCTATTGAATTCAGGCATAAGTAAATAAGGTGCAATTTGTATCCTTGCTCTTTAAATCGTTCAGGCCAATGCAGTGGTGTTGAATTGAAATTTGTTTCATAACAAAAGTTGTCTTTAATACTTATTGCCTTGGTTATTTGTCTTTCTAATTCTTCAAATGCCATGTTATGTGCCATGGTTTCCCTGACATCAGAATCAAATAGGTTCCTATAGTATTTTAGAAAGTAAATGTCGTAATCAAAAGGTGAAAAATTTGACGAAACCAACAATTGGGAAAAAGAGGATTTCCCCGATCCGTTACAACCAGCAACCAATAAAAGTACCGGATCAGACATTCCTGGATATAGCTGTTGGAGATTTTAACCTGCTACCGGATTTGATTCTTTTGTTATATACTTCTATTTGCCGTTTTATTTCCGGCATAGCTTTTTGCATTCGTTTCAAGATGTCTGCCACTCGCACATCTGTATTTGAATACTTTATCATAAAACAAAGTTACAGAAAAATAACTAATATAACCATGCAATATTCCCCTTAAGGTATTCTTGACTGCCTTTATTTCCCCTAATGCCTTGACTTTCATAAATATCCAAAGTACATTTATATAAAATCTATTACTTATGCCTATCAGAAAATTATTAGTGCCCCTCTTTTTACTGATTGGTTTTGTTGCTAACGGGCAACCTTGGTACAGGAACTATCACTTTAATAATGCTGCATATTATTGGGTTCCCGATTTTACCTACAATGATGTACATGGCGGGATATTCGTAGCAGGGTATCAAGATCCTATAAGCCCAGGCGATAGCACATTTTTAGTTCGCATTGACAGGTACGGGAATGTACTTTGGCAAAAAAATGCAGATACTACCAGTTTTTCATCATTTAGTACTATAGCAGCATTGACAAATGGAGATTATTTATTGGGGATTGACTCTAATACTAATACAAACTATTACATAGTCCGAAGGATCGATTCCAATGGAAATATTTTGTTTAACAACGAATTTAACTCTATTGCCTACAACTCATGGACGGTAAACTTTCAAGAGATTTCACCCCAGGTTCTTGCTAGCAATACTGGAGGATACTATGTTCTTTATCCGTGGGATAGCAATTCTTATAATTCTATAGCAAATGTTGATACTCTTTATAATAGAACGAGAATTGAAAAATATGGGTCAAACAATTTATTAATCTGGAGAAACACAGATCAAATCATACATTGGGGTACAAGTAGTAATGTCCATGATGACAGTCGCATAGACCGTTCCAGCGCAAAATATACGTACGATGATGGCTTAGTTTATTGCAAGTATATATATGCGGATACCAATAGGTTGCTGATTGAACGAATTAATGCAAACGGAAACAAGAATTGGAGCGTCAATCTCTACCAGTTATTAAATATTGATTCAAATTCCGCTTCAAACACTAATCTTGGAAGCGTAAATATATTTTGCAGTTCCGATTCTAGTTTTATTATTAGATGTTGTCACATTTTCCAGACTTCATCAATAAGCTCTGCGGATACAGGTTATTTATTAAAATTAGATAAAAATGGTAATTTATTATTGTCAACAGTTTATGCTACCTATGATAGTGCGTATCAAGGCTTACTATCAAATCTTGAAGATAACGGCGTTGAAACATCTACTGGCAAATATCTCTTTAGCTCCTATATTATTCTTAGCCCACCAAACCAAACAAACCCAATTGTTAACTGGGGGTTTACTGAATACGATAGAAATCTGAATTTTATTTCATTTACCCCCAATCCACTTAATGAAGCTGGATATTCTAAACTGATTGCGAATTCAAGTGGTGGGGCTTTTACTGCTTTTGGAACATCAAATAACTTTAATGCCAGCAACAATCATTTGGTAGCAACAAATTTCGACAGCTCATTCAATACCTACCCCAATTCTGTATCAGGAAATATAGTGCTTGATAATAATAGTAATTGTGCCACCGATGCAGGAGATTTAAGGATTAGAAATACGCCCGTGGTTCTTGATGATGCTGGTAACCAAAGCTGGTATGCATTCTCAAATGATACGGGCTACTACAAAGCAAACATTCCGACGGGCAATTATGCCCAATATCATACCATCTATGGTTACAAGGCGCCGGAATGTCCGGCAGGTGGCGGTTATTCTTATTCCATCACTACACCCACTCAATACACTAACAAGAACTTTTACGATACGCTTATACCCAATATCAGCGACCTGTCCCTGAATGTTTATACTGCCTGTTCTTTTGTGCCCGGATTTGATAACCAGGTTTATCTTGTAGCCAATAATATTGGCACTGTTACTGCCAACCCTACACTTACTTTTATTATAGACCCTTCGCTTTCTTTTGTTTCTTCGGTACCCGCACCCTCGGGCGTATCGGGCAATACACTTACTTATAACCTCAG
>JABDGU010000060.1 GCA_013285905.1 Bacteroidota bacterium
AAAAGTATGCTGTACGCCGATAGGGGCGTTATGTACAGGGCAGCAGGAGATTATAAAAAATCAGTGGCTGATTTTGATACTTCTATAGAGTATATGCCAAAAGATATGCTTTCCAACAAGATTAATAGTTTGATATATTCAGACATGGCTATATCCGAACGTTTGGCAGGAAATTATTCCGAGGCATTAAACGCTTATAATAATGCTATAAAACTTGATAGCAATCGGTTTGGGGAGATACTACGGGAAAAGCTTAATATAGAAATAGCAGAAAAAAAATGGGAGCTACAATATACTGAATGCCAAAACTGTCCCCGGAGGACGGGTAGGCATAAAAATTATGTTGGTGAAATGGAACAAATAGCTTGATGATATAAACTAAAAAACCATAACTCCCGAAACAGATTTTTTGTAAATAAGGTATATTTTGAATAGCCGAATCGTTGAATTGTGTTAGTTTTTCAATTCTACCACCCAAATCTCCGCCAGCCTGTATATCTATTGCCAAAAGACCAAATAGTAGAGATGCAATAAAAAAAGGAGTTTTCACCAGAAGGTTTTTATATGAAAACGATTTTTTATCAAACCAATAATCTAATAATAGCAATACAAAAGGTAAGGTTACAGCAGTAGCCTTGGCAAGACAGGAGAGAAAAAAAAACAAGAATGAAAAAACAATAAACTTGGTTTTCTTACTATCAAGGAATTTAATATACTGTATGCAGGAAAGCAGAAAGAAACAGGCATATAGCACGTTTTTTCGCTCAGCAATCCAAATAACAGATTCGGCATGCATTGGGTGAACACCCCAAAGTAATGCCGTATAAAAGGAAACGAAAATATTGCCTTGGCTAAGTTTACGTACAAAAACGAAAACTAAAATTGTATTTATGATGTGAATGATCGTGTTAGTTACAATAAAAGAAGAGGCGCTCTGACCGAAGAAAAAGGAATTTAGCCACAGAGATGCCATAGTTAAAGGATGAAAGTTATAACCACATTCCACCTTTAATAATTTTATTAAACTTGCAAAACTTGGGGACGTAATTAATGGATTATCAAGTATATATACGGGATCGTCAAACGAAACAAAGTCATTTCCGAAGCTAGCGGCAAAAGCAAGCAATACGGCAACTACGAGAATTCCTATTGTGATTTTTACATTGCCAAAAATTGATTTTGAGTTTGGTTTTGGGTTTATAGTCTGATTTTCGGGGAATTTATTTTCATTTTGAAGCTTTATGCCTGGTATTGCAATATCTTGTATAGACGCATTTGGGCTTTGACTTCTTTTCTTTTTCTTCAACATATTTTTATATATTCATATAAACAACTTTCAAGGTTTTCGAAATTACAATTTTTTTATAAAATACCGGAGAGCTCTATAAGCAAGACAATGCAATGGCGCGTGGGTAATAATGTAAAAGTTCCTTATTATCTGCAAATATTTCTCCCAAAGGCACTCTGCCAACATGATTTTTATCTATATATGGTTTGCTAAAAAAGTAGCATTTTTTTTTTAAAATGTAATATAAATTACTACTTTTATAAAGATAGAATATTATCCTTTCGTTAAATGAAGCATAACACTAGAGGTGGTAGTTTAAGTTTTGTCCTTTTTCTTAAAGGCTATATGCTTTTATTACCTGTTTCATTATTGTTGTCATGTAAACACCAGGATCCTGTTGCGCCGGTAGTTGTTGCTCCATTCATTCCCCCCAATAATTGCCAGACACAGTTGATAGGAGTAAGAGATAGTTTATTTGCAAACACTGTAGACCACAGCCAGGTGTTGGATATCAGTTATGTGAACCGTGCAAATGGCGCCACTCAATCTATGTTTGGACAAGATATAGGGGTGCTGGATAATTATGACCACCAGGGATTAGTGATAGGAGGCATGTATTATTTTCTTATCCGCAGCAATTCAGCTCCGGGGAGTCTTTTACAAAGCGTTAATTTATCTACCGAACTAAGTGAAAGTATTTACATACCCAATTTATACCTGAGTTACCTGATCTACGACTCTGCTTCACAAACGTTTTTTGCCCGGAGCCATTACACAGATTTCGACAGCTTAGCTTCATTTCAGTTAAGCGGCAAGGCAGTAATTAATTACAGAAACATAATAGCTGTTAATGCCAATACGATCTCTACCACTATTGACCCGCTAACGCGCGATATATATATATTAGGCGGCAATGGCACCCAATTATCTGTTTATCGTAACAATGTTTTACAAAACATCAGCCTGTCAGACAATAGCTCCTCCGTAATGGGTATCAGGTTCAATATTAATGACCATTGTTTATATGCTTTGCAGGGTTCTAATATCGTTAAGATCAATACTTCTACGGGAGTTATTACAAAATTATGCAGCGAGCCCTACCAGCTTTCTACAGGGATTTTCGGCGCCGTTATGGATCAATGCAATAATCAATTTATTATATCGGGTGTTATGGCCTCAAGTGCAGATACCGGAGTATTTATAGTGTATGATAATTCTGTTGGCAAACTGGCAAGCACAGCAACTGCTATGTATTGCTATATGGCACTGTCCGTGAAATAAGGAAGGTTTATTTTTCTTCCTCATGGTGTATCATCTCCACTTTCGACCCAAAGAAGTTTACGATCAAGACCACAAAACTCAATACTACAATGGAGTGCATACAAACCATTATTTTGCCGGCGTTTATAGTAGGGTGAAAATCGCCATAGCCAATAGTAGAAGAAGTGACAAAGCTGAAATAAATATAGTCCATCACTGAAACAGCACTGCCTTTTAATAAGTTCAGGCCAGCATAAATAACAGCAAAGCTCATAGTTATCTCCAGGTAGTTGAGAAAAAGCATAAGGATGTTTCGCCTGTAGGAGCGCGGTTTTACAAATATATCCGAAACAAAGATCAGCGAACTCACATAGAACAGAGTTTCTGCCAGCAAGTAAACAACAAGAAACACTGCGAGTTTGTATTTATAGAGACCGCTTAATAATAAGACTAAAGGAAGTATCGTTTTAAAAAGGACATAAAACTCAATAGCCACGTTTTTATATATAAGGCCTTTCTTCCAAAACATGGCCTTGATATGCAATCCAGGGAATACGATCTGTGTAGATACCAGGAATAAGCGCAGTATCTTTTCAAAACCCATGTCATGGTGTTTATGGTTGTTCCATATTCTTTTCAGGCTTATGAAATAGTCTTTATAGGGAGATATCCTTATGGGACGGTTATATTCAGGCTTACCCATAAACAGTTTGTACAGGATCTCTTTCATACTATGGTAATTTACTAAATAATACTCCCCTTTGCATAAAATTAATAATACCACGTATAAAAAAGGCTGTTTGGGATAAAAAAGAAAAAAAGCCGGGATTGTTGTAACTTTTTTTCTTTTGCAACGATATATATACTGAATGGAGGTAAACGACTACAACGCATGCGTTCATCAATGGGCAGATGGCCTCTTCCGATTTGCCCGGAAATGCACCGGGCATGAAGAAGATGCACGCGACGTAGTTCAGGGCAGCTTTGAGATATTGTGGCAAAAAAGAAGGGATGTACAGCCCGGAAAAGCCAAAGCATTCTTATTCCAGGTCGCCTACCACCAGGCAATAGATGTTTACAGGAAAAAAGGGAGAATAACTTATAAGGAAGACCCTGAGCAGCCTGAGAATGTGAGACCCGGAAACCCCGACCTGAAAAAAGTGCTGGAACGTGCACTGGGGCTTTTGGATGAACAGGCAAGGGCCTTGGTACTGCTGAAGGACTATGAGGGTTATAATTACGAGGAGATAGGGCGAATAACAAACCTGAATGAGGCACAAGTGAAGGTTTATCTGCACAGGGCAAGAAAAGTTTTGAAAGGCTATTTAGTAAGTGTTGAAAATATAATCTGAGAGGTATGATAACGAACGAGAACTACGAAGAGTATATGATGTTGCTGGCAGACGGAGAGTTATCCCAATCTGAAACTGAAGCGTTGAAAGCATTCATAAAAGGGAATAAGGAACTGGAGCAGGAATTGGCTTATTATATGGCGGCACGCATAGTTCCGGATAACAGGGAAATATATATAGGTAAAGAAGAATTACTTAAAAAAGCCACTCCTGCCCGCATTATCGGATTGCGGAAAAATTGGGCCTATGGCATTGCAGCAGGTATCGTCTTGCTTATTTTCCTCGGTATATTTAAACAACAAGGAGGAGGTTCCAAATCTGAAATTGTAAAAACAGGTAGCTCGGGGGAAAATTCAAAATTAAAAATTAAAAATTCAAATGAAACAACCGTGACAAAACAAGACGATCAACCAACAACAATATTTTCCCCTAAGGATTCTTTCTCTAAAATAAAGAAACCTATCGCAAACCCTGCACACGATTTGTATAAAGAAGAAGCAAATAATGTGACAGGCTCTGAAGCACCGAAACAAGACAGTTTTGACAGGTATATAGCAAGAGCAGATAAAAGCATCAATAAGGATGCTCAACCCAAACGTTTTGGCTGGAGAGTTGACAAGGTAAAAAAGGATAGCATCAGCCACGTAGCAGGAGCAAAAGGCTCACATGACTATAACAATTATAACAGGGGATGGAGAAAGGAACCTGTACTATTTGGGCAAGGAACAAGGAATCTTGAAAAACAAAAGCAAGATACAGTGAATGAAATAGTATCAAATATTTTTGAAAAAATCAATATCGACTCGTTGATAAATTCAGACAATGGAGGCGATAGAAATTTATTTATCCCTGACTCTTCTACTGTTGCCCTGAAGAGATCTTTAAATGAAGAGAAACAGGAAAGTAATATTGAGCCCAGACAAAAAAGAAATTTCCTGGCCCGCCTGCCAATAGTGGGAAAGAAAAATGTAGGTATAAACCTTGTTACAGATGCGGTTGGCGACAAAGTAAATAAAGTAAGACAAATAAAAAACAACCTTAAAAACACAGATGTTGTTATTAAGATCGGCAATAAGGAATTATTAGCCTTTAACCTTTAAAAAAAATATTTTATGAAACATATGAAACTGTTGATGCTGAGTTTAGTCATAGCACTTGTATCTAACCTGGCTTACGCGCAGGATGATGATAGCAATAACGGATCTGAAAAGAAAGGACATTCACTCACAATCGATCAAAACGGCATTAACATCCATAATAAGAAACACCATAGTGATGAAGAGAAATTTGAGATCGGAGATATGATATTCGATCTGGGTATAAACAGCCTGCAGGATAAAACAAATTACAATTCTGCAGCGGCCCAAAATTTCCTGAAACTAGACCCCTCGCTCAGGAACAGCAACCTGTTTGATATGAACCAGGGCAAATCCGTTAACGTAAATATCTATCCCCTTACAACTAAATACCGCTTACTGGGTACTGATAAGCAAAAAATATACTTAGTGAGCGGCATTGGTTTGCAATTCTATAATTTCCGTTTCAATAAACCCATCTCTTACATAAATACTACAGCGCCTGCTATTATTATGGACACCGCACATTTCTCCAAAAACAAACTGGCTTTCGATTATGTAAATATTCCTTTAGGATTCACTTTAAAAACCAGGCTTAGTGAAAAAAGGTGGCTTGTTTACGGTGTAGGTTTAACGGGTGGCTACCGCATTGCTTCATGGACAAAGCAAATATCCGATGAAAGAGGAAAACAAAAGACCCATGACCAGTTTGACTTCAGTAATTTTAATAGTTGTGTAACGGCTGAGTTGGGCATAGATAATGTTTTCAGATTGTACGCTACTTACCAACTCACTTCATTACAGACAGACGGGCTCGATCAGCATCCTTTTTGTATAGGGATAAGGTTTAGCGGGATATAAGCCTGAACCGGGATTTAGGGATTAAAGGATTGCCAGGATAAAAAATGTGCTAATGTGAAAATGAATGTGGCTAAATGTGGTTGCTCTGTGCGTGATTTTTAACAAAAGAAAAAGGCAGAATTTTTACGCTCTGCCTTTTTCTAAAATTATGGGATGCGATTAGTTTCTCCTGCCGCCGAATAAACGAAGCAGCATAAGGAACAGATTGATGAAATCGAGATAAAGCCTTAAAGAACCCATGATAGCGAGTTTCTTTGTGTCTGCAGTGCCAACACCGTCATATTCAACACCGGCGCCAACACGTTTCAGCATTTGAACATCATAAGCGGTAAGGCCTGTAAATACTGCAACACCTATAATGCTAATAAGATAATCCATGCCTGAACTACCAATGAACATATTGATAAGAGAAGCTATCACGATCCCTATCAGGCCCATAAACAATATGCGTCCGAAAGAGGTCAGGTCTTTATCGGTAGTGTATCCAAGAAGCGCCATTACGCCAAACATGGCAGAAGCAGCTGTAAAACAACCTATAACTGAACCGCTTGTATAAACCACTAAAACGGCACTAAGACTTACACCCATTGTAACTGCAAACAACACAAACAATAATGTCATAGTTGCCACAGATAGTTTCTGAAGTCCAAAATTCATAATCATTAAAAATGCAAAAGGAGCGAACATTATTACATATCTCAACGGTGTATGAAAGGCATCAACAAATAATTCCTTACTTGATGCAACCAGAAACGCGAAAAAAGCAGAAACCCCGAGCGCAACAAACATCCACGTAAACACCGAGGCCATAAAGGTTTTTGAAGCCGGCCTCACCGAAGAACCTACAACAGTATAATCACTATACTGGTTCTGATTATAATTTTCCATTTTTCTAAAATAATAATTTTTGTAAAGTTAGCGCTTTAAGAAAAAATAAGAGTTTTAAAGGTATAAGTAAAAAGTTAAAAATAAGCTCCGCCAGCCTGACTGTTAAAAAAATTTAACAAAATCATACGTACTGCCTGTACTTCCTTAATTCGGCCTCCATTTGTTCAAATACTTTTTGTTTTAGGGCAGGCACATCGGCAAGATGAAGACCCGATACCTCAACGGGTTGCATATATACTATCCTGTTTTTACCAGGCCATAATTTCCACCAATGGCTATAATGCCAGCGGTCAACTGTATCAACCAATATCATGGGTAGTATCGGCGTCTGCGCATTAATGGCCAAGCGGAAAGCCCCGTCGTAAAAATCTTTGAGGGGTAGTGATGGATTTTCATTAAAAGTCCCTTCGGGAAAAATGACAATGTTGGATTCGTACTTTAGTACACGCCACATCAATCGCATACTTTTGGCCCTGCTGTTTGCTTTGCTGCGATCCACCGGCACTATTATTTGTTTATATACGTAGCCCAATACCGGTATTTTTGAAATTTCTTTTTTTCCCAATGCACGGAAATAAGAAGGTATACCAGGAAATATGACCAAGGTATCCATATAGGAAATGTGATTGGCCACTACCACGTATTTGCCTTTGGGCGGTTTAGGGCCTAAGCGTTTTACGGGCATCCCTATCAGCCAAAGCCAGGCCTCCGACCAATACCTGATGATGGTATAAATAGCTTTGCGGGCAGCAATATTGTTACCAATGCTTATCAGCACAAAAAAGGGAAAGGCAGCAAGCAGACAGACAACAAAGCTTAGTAAAACATAAGCAGTGTAAAAAGGTTGAAGTAGTTTCCTCAACATTGCTTAGAACAATGGGCGACCCACCATTTCACGTCTCGGCCAAGGTATGGTAGCTAAGATAATTATCACTGCAATAAGGGTGTACCAGAACATTTTTTTGAATTTGCTGGCATCAGCTATGTCTTTTTTAACAGAAGCATAGCCTATATGCACCAGTACAATTGCCACCAGCATACCAAAAGCATGTTCTACAGAAAAAAAACGGTTATACTTGGATGCCATAGCCGCACCGCTTGTTAATACAGCCCCCCAGCCTTTCATAAAATATAATGCAAGGCCCAGCAGTAATTGTATGTCGCAACTTATCATCAGGAACATGGCAATCCGCTTATCGCCGGCTGTAAATTTTTTAGAGCCTCCCATTCCACCCATGCCCTTAATGAGGATAAACAAAGCAAATAATAAGACCAGCCAACGCATGAAATTGTGTAAATGCAAAAAGCCTGTTTCCATAAATATTTTTTTAGATAGCTAAAGATAATGTGCAAATGCGACAATACACAAATGTGTCGGCAATGTTATCAAAATAACACTACCAGTTCATTCGCTGCCTTAGTTGCCTTATATGCTCCATGTGGTGGCGGCTGTGCCATGCATACATCGCTGTCATTTCCCATAGCGGAAAATTGCGCTCATGTTCCGGGTGAAAATAAGTCCGCTCCCAATCTTCCGGTTTCATATTCTTCATTACGGCCACCCACCTGCGGTGCAGGGCATGCAGCAATGTCACAGAAACATTTACAGGGGTCAGTTCCGTATCGGGCAATTTGGCCCATGCGGCTTCTTTATAAGGTTTTATTGTCGGGTTATCTTCTGTCAGTGCCAGTTTCAGGCGTATATATGCATTCATATGGCTGTCGGCAACATGGTGTACAACCTGGTTCACAGTCCAGCCTTCGGGGCGATATGGCGTATGTAGTTGTGCGGCATCCAGATTTTCGATACAGGCATCCATCCAGGCCGGCAAAGATTCTATGGCAGCTATCCATTGGTCCAGCTCCTTTGCAGTATAGGATCCCGGTTTTTGATAACGACCTACAGGATAGCGAAGCATTTCCATATTATCTTCCATACATAAAGGATTGAGTAATAAATTTAAGATAAAAGATGTAAATACCAAAGGTTTTAAAAATGCAATTGCTTTGATTACTTTTAGTTCAAATACCCTCTGTGGCGCATTCTCAAGAACGTACTGACAAAAACTGCCTTAACTGCGGAACTACCGTTGAAGACCGTTTCTGCCCGCACTGCGGACAAGAGAACCTGGAACCTAAAGAAACCGTGGGTCATTTGTTCCTCCATTTTTTTGAAGACCTGACCCATTTTGACGGCAAGTTTTTAAATACCATAAAAACTTTGCTGACGAGACCGGGCTTCTTAACCGAAGAATACATTAAAGGACGCCGCGCCACTTATCTTCATCCTATCAGGATGTATTTCTTCATATCAGCGACCTTCTTTTTTATCCTGATGACGTTTTTTATCGGAGGCAGCTCCAGCCTTTTTGATAGCGACGTTAAGGCAAGCAATATTGCTCAGAAGGACTCCACCGCCTCTATAGCGCCACACCTCCGTATAACGACCAAATCTAAAATGACCGTCAATTTGGCATTTAACGTGGGGACAGACCGGAAGCGCTCAGTAAGGGAATATGATTCTGCTCAGAAAATCCTGCCGATATCTGAAAGAGACGATGCCATCTACCGCTACATTAACAGGCGTTGGTACGCAGTAATGGAATACATGTATGCACACCCCGACGACTACCAGGATAAGATAGCAGAAAAATTCGGGCATTCTTTTCCGCAGATGCTATTCATTGCCTTGCCCGTATTTGCCTTGCTATTACAAATTTTGTACTTCAGAAGAAAACAGTTTAACTACGTTTCTCATGCAATTTTTTCCGTGCATTATTACTGTGTTTCTTTTATTGCATTCTTCCTCATCATGTGTGTAAACAGGATGGGTTTTTTTGGAAAATACATAGGTGTGGCTATCCTGCTGCTACTTTTGTACTATCTATTCAGGGCTATGAAAAGATTCTATAAGCAAGGTGGTTTTAAAACCTTTACTAAATTTCTATTGCTCAACCTTTCTATGTCGCTTGTCATGTTCGTTCTTGTCTCAGCGTTTTTGGCCAATTCCTTGCTAAGCCTGGCAAACCTTCGTTAGATGGTGTTTCCGGAGACAAGAGAACTTCAATAAAATATTTTACACTGTCTAAAACAAAAACCCGCAGAAAATAAATTGTGAGGGTTATAAAGTCAATTAAAAATCTTTTCTATTGTGTGCTGCTGACGTAATCGTACAATTCTTTTTTAGTTTCTTCAGCCTCGAAAGCGAGATTCACTTTAAAATAATTGGCATGGTCCACCGTATGGCCATAGGCTGTTTTTGCAAAACTTAATTTTGTTCTTTCTAATGAGAACAGGTTTAGTATCTGTAATACCTGCTCAGAAGTAAAGCAATTGCTATTGGCAACATCATTGGCGGCCATTAGTTTTTGATCCTCCATTTCATATCTGCCAACAGAAACTTTTGCACGTTCAAAATCCCTATTGTCCATGGCTATGCAACCTGCAGCATTTTCTTTTGAATTGTCTCTCTGCCCGTAGTTCAGACGCACGCTGGTGGTAGTTACTTTATTGTCATTTTCATCGGTAATGGTTGTAACACGGGTGGTTTTTGTTTCAGGTTGCGTATAATCAATAAACTGAGCAGTTTCAGCACTCTCAGTTCCCGAATAGCTTGATTCGTTAGTGCCAATCTGGCTATTATCTTTTATTGGTACAACACCGAGGCAACGTAAACTATAGATCCCGTTCGGCAAGCTTACTAATTTATAGGTTACATCCGCTTTCCAGCCTCTTGGTGTAGTAGTCTTGATGGTGCCATTTAATTCCTGGGAATTTGAGTTAGCAAAAATGATCCTTGCGTCATAACTTGGTTTTGCGAGGTCTCGCAGCCTCATTTCCATCATGGGTTGCATATTCTTTTGTTCCCCGTCCAGGAATAAAGTAAATTTTTCACCGTTTTCGGAAAAGATGGTAAGGCTGCTTAGTTGCTGCGCAATACTTATGAGCGGCAAAAAAGCGATGCTTAAGGATAGTAGAAATCGACATTTCATATAGAGCAATTTTTTTATTTCTGCAATTTTACTGAAATCCCTTAATATATTATGCAATATATATCCCGCTTAACATTTGATTATATAAAAAAGGCCGGGATATATTCCCGGCCCAATACAATTTGTAAAATAATATACTAACTGCAACCTGTTGTCGTGCCACAATTAGGACACATATAGCAGGTACCATTCCTTAAAGTAATATTACCGCAGTTTCTGCAGGCAGGCGCATCGGCGCTGGTGCCCATCAGTTTTTTAATTTCTGCAGAGTTCTGTGCTGTGGCAGCTACGGGCCTCGGCGCTACACTTTTCACTTTCTGCACCTGTGCCTGGGGGGCGGTTACGCGAACCTGTGATAATTCCTGTTGTTTATCAGCTTCTTCGGTTTGCGGCATCCTGTTAGGGTCTTGTACATGCACCAGTTCGCTGCGGTCCAGGTATTCATAACCAAGCAGGCGGAACACGTAATCCAGTACAGAGGTGGCAGTTTTAATGTTCGGATGCTCTACTATACCGGATGGTTCAAAGCGGGTGAAAATAAATTTATCTACATACTCATCCAATGGCACCCCGTATTGCAGGCCTACAGAAATAGCTATTGCAAAACTGTTAAGCAGGCTACGCATTGTTGCGCCCTCTTTGGCCATATCTATAAAGATCTCTCCAAGGGTACCATCACTGTATTCTCCTGTACGCAGGAACAATGCCTGCCCACCCACTTTGGCCTTAAAGGTATAACCATGGCGTTTATAAGGCAGTTGCTTACGCTCTACTATATTACTCAGGCGACGTTTCAATTGTGTATCAGGGCTTGCCTGTACTCTCTTGTTCACTTCGTCCAGCAATTCGTCAACAGTAAGCTGGCTCATATCAACCATCAGGCTGCTGGCTTCCGGTGCAACTTCCTCGGCAACAAGCTCTTTCTTCTTTTTATCGCTCTTATTACTTAATGGCTGGCTTAGTTTAGATCCATCGCGGTATAAAGCGCAGGCCTTCAGGCCCAGTTGCCAGCTCAGGTAATAGCAGTCTTTTATTTCTTCTACAGTTGCTTCGTTAGGCAGGTTGATGGTTTTTGATATAGCGCCGCTGATGAAGGGTTGCACAGCTCCCATCATACGGATATGCCCATGAGCATGTATGAAGCGCTCGCCTTTTTTACCGCATTTATTAGCACAGTCAAAAACCGGCAAATGCTGGTCTTTCAGGTATGGTGCCCCTTCTATTGTCATCGTACCACACACGTAATCATTTGCAGCATCTATCTCGCTATCACTAAAGCCTAATGATTCCAGCAGATTGAACTCAGCATCATAATATTGTTCTGGTGTGAAGCCAAGGCGTTTCAGGCATTCCTCACCGAGATTATATACATTGAAAACAAAACCTATCTCGAAAGCACTTTCTACAGCAGTATCCAACTTCTTAAGTTCTTCTGCAATAAAGCCTTTTTCACTCAGGCTTTGGTGGTTGATATGGGGAGCGCCTGCAAATGTGCCATGCCCTTTAGCATATTTTACAATGGCATCCATTTCTTCGGGTTTGTAACCCAGGTTTTTCAAAGCTGCGGGGATAGACTGGTTGATGATCTTAAAATAACCGCCGCCTGAAAGTTTTTTGAATTTAACCAAAGCGAAATCAGGTTCAACACCCGTGGTATCACAATCCATTACGAGGCCTATAGTACCCGTAGGGGCAATAACCGTAGCCTGTGCATTTCTGTAACCATATTGTTCACCCATCTGCACTGCTTCATCCCATGCCTTGGTAGCAGCCGTAAGCATATAATCAGGACAATACTTGGCATTTATACCCACAGGTTTAATTTCAATTCCTTCAAAAGCATCGGCGGCGTCATAAGCAGCAGCACGGTGATTACGCATTACACGCAACATGTGTTCGCGATTCTCCGCATAGCGTGGGAAAGCGCCTAAATGTTGTGCCATTTCCGCAGATGTCTTATAGGCAACACCATTCATGATAGCGGTGATAGCGCCGGCAATGGCACGTCCTTCTTCACTATCATAAGGTATGCCGCTTACCATAAGCATAGAGCCCAGGTTGGCATAACCGAGCCCGAGGGTACGGTAATCGTAACTTAATTGCGCCACTTCCTTTGACGGGAATTGTGCCATTAATACAGATATCTCCAATACCACTGTCCACAGGCGGGTCATATATTCAAAGCCCGGTACATCAAAACTATTATCTGCTTCATTAAAGAAACGGCGCAGGTTCAATGATGCGAGGTTGCAAGCTGTATTATCCAGGAACATGTATTCAGAACATGGATTGGAAGCGCGTATCTGGCCACCTTCGGGGCATGTATGCCATTCGTTGATTGTAGTATTATATTGTGTGCCCGGATCTGCGCAACGCCATGCTGCATAGGATATTTTTTCAAATATCTCCTTGGCCGGCATTTTTGTCATCACTTTGCCGGTGCTGCGGGCAGTCATTTCCCAATCCTCATTATTAGTGAGGCGGCGGAAAAATTCATTAGGTATACGAACTGAATTGTTTGAGTTCTGTCCTGAAACTGTTTTATAAGCTTCCCCTTCATAATCAGATGCGTAGCCGGCAGCTATAAGAGCTGCAACTTTCTTTTCTTCTTCTACTTTCCAGTCAATAAAACTAATTACTTCGGGGTGGTCAAGGTCAAGGCACACCATTTTAGCAGCACGACGCGTTGTGCCACCGCTTTTAATAGCTCCTGCCGCACGATCACCTATTTTCAGGAAACTCATCAAACCGCTTGATGTGCCGCCGCCGCTTAACTTTTCGCCTTCTGCGCGTATATTGGAGTAATTGGTGCCAACACCGGAGCCGTATTTGAATATACGTGCTTCGCGTACCCAAAGGTCCATGATGCCGCCGTCATTCACTAAGTCATCGTCAACACTTAATATAAAGCAGGCATGAGGCTGAGGACGCTCATAAGCATTTTGCGAGCGTTCCAGTGTGCCGCTTGTTGGGTCCACATAATAATGGCCCTGCGCCTTACCATCTATACCATAACTGCTGTATAAGCCCGTATTGAACCATTGCGGCGAATTAGGCGCGCAACTCTGGTGCAGGATACTGTAGGCCAGCTCATCATAAAATACCTGTGCATCATCTGCAGAGGCAAAGTATCCATACTTCTCCCCCCAACCGCGCCAGCAGTTTGCAAGGCGGTGTGCAACCTCTTTAATGGAGGTTTCCCTGCCAAGGCAGCCATCCGCTTGTGGAACACCCGCTTTGCGGAAATATTTTTGTGCAAGGATATCCGTAGCTATCTGGGACCAGTGCTTAGGCACCTCCACGTTTGTCATTTCAAACACTTTCTCCCCGTTGGGATTACGGATAACTGAAGTACGGTAATCGTACTCGAACATATCGTAGGGGCTTTTCCCATCTTGTGTGTAATGGCGTTGAAATGATAGTCCCTTATCCTTAATATTTGTACCTGCCCTCATATTTGTAAGTATTTTTTGCTTTAAGAAATTGTTATGATTTTTTGCTAGGGTTGGAGAACGAAAATATTAAAATACTGCCCCAAAAACCAAC
>JABDGU010000061.1 GCA_013285905.1 Bacteroidota bacterium
GCTGAGGTGAGAAAGCAGGAAGCGGGCATAAGCTATATCGAAGTGCTTGTCATAATTAAGTTCATGGGCCTCTTGCTTAAGAAAGCTTATATTATCCAGGCCTGCGATTTCAGCATCTTTTTTAGCCAGTTCTAATATTTTTTCGTCAATATCTGTAGCGACAACACTACCGCCAGGTGCCAACATTTTCGCTGCCATGATAGCCACATTGCCGCCACCACAGCCATTATCGAGAAAAGCAGAAGCCTCTTTCAAACCCAGGTTTTGTAAAAGTGTACTTGTATAAGGCTGCATAACAGCCGAAAGAAGATTGAGCCTGTTCTTACCGGCTTCGCCGCCGCTTATTACATAGTGGTTTTCGTTGTTTTCCGGCATTTTGAAAAGGACAATTATTTTATTAAATAGCTGTATTCTTTGCCTGCGGGTGGCCTGTATTTTTGCCGTTTATAGCTGGCAACTTCTTTTTCTGTAGCTTTTTTAACAGGGTGGAATTCTTTGTGATAAATAAGTTCGTCCACCTGGTATTCTTCTTCTTTCACAAGCTTGCCGGTCTCCTCGTCATAATATTTCCAAACCCCGTGTTTCAGACTGCCACGATCGGTTGGAATAATGCGCTGTACAAAAGTGTCGGAAACGGGGTCTTTAACCATAATGGTGTCATTTGCATTAGCGGAGTTGAGCCCACGGTAATGGCCGATGCATATAAGCAGGCCATGGTCAAAATATTTGGCTTCGCCGTGCAAAACATCGTTCCTGTAATTTTCAATTGCTAAAAGGCTTTCTACCTGGTCCACTTTGTACCATAAACCTGTTTTATGCCCTGCATCATAACTTCCGAACTCGAAATAAGCTTCTTCGCTCATTTTTTCCTCGTGGGCTATTAGCCAAAGGCCCGTGCGGCGGCCCTCCTGGTCGAACAAATTGATGGGCTTGTGCTTTTGCAAAGAATCGCTGTTATTGCCCGTTTGTGCAGACAAATGCAATGCTATGGACAGCATAGCCAAGGCTAATATGAATTTTAGAGAACTCAAAAATGTAGAACAAGATAATAATTATCTGTAAATCACTTATATTTTGGAATAAACAAATTGCCAATAAATATACCGTCCCATCCGGGACGGGCCTAATGCTATGCCATTTTCTACCAATATTATGTCCCTAAACGGGACATTGCGAATAGTTGAAATGAAGCGTTTTACTGTTTAGGCATCTGATTTGCGCACTCACCTGTTTACCTACACTAATCATCGCACAGGTCTGCGAGTGTCTGCGAATCTTATTCATGCCATGGGATGACAGGAATTCTGCGAATGTCTGCGGGAAAATCTATTTTACTGCCTTTTAGATGTCCAATTGCGATTACACAGCAAATGAGGTGCCGCAGCCACAGGTGCTGCTGGCATTTGGATTCTTGAAGACGAAGCCGCGGGCGTTGAGACCGTCGCTGAAATCCACTTCCATGCCAAATAAATATATTTCGTGGGCTTTTTTCATTAATACAGGAATGCCCTCTATTTCGTAAAACTCGTCATCGGCCTCTTTTTTATCGAAACCCAAAACATAAGTCATACCGGAGCAACCACCACCCTTTACCCCAACACGCAATGATTGCCCGGCGTCGAAAGCAGGGTCGCTCATTAAGCGCTTCACCTCATTTATTGCATTGAGGCTTAATTTTACCGGTGTGCTGAGAATGGCTTCCATAATTAATTCAAAATTTAAAAGTCAAAAGTCAAAAAAGCTTATGTCATTGATTCTGAAATGCAAAGTTAAGATAGGCGCTGTCCGTTTCCAAATAAGAAGCTTTAAAGTATTGCAAATATCAATGTACATATAGATAATTACCTTTTACACCATGTTAAGGAACATTTTTTTACTTTTGCAGCCTTAATAAGTCAAAATAATTATGAGCGAGGCATTAGGCAATATAGTTGATGATGTGGCCAACCAGATGAAAAAGGCCATTGCGCATCTTGAATCAGAACTTACAAAGGTACGTGCGGGCAAAGCAAGTCCGCAAATAGTGGATGGCATAAATGTGGATTATTATGGCAACCCTACCCCGCTGAACCAGGTTGCCAATGTTACGGTAACTGATGCCAGGACCTTGTCCATACAGCCTTGGGAAAAAGGTATGCTGGGGCCTATAGAAAAGGCCATTTTAGCTGCCAATATCGGTATTACCCCATCCAATGACGGGCAATATATCAGGTTGTTCTTACCACCACTTACAGAAGAACGCCGCCGCGAACTGGTGAAAAGAGTAAATGCCGAAGGCGAACATGCCAAAATTGCTATCCGCAATATTCGCAGAGACAGTATTGAGCAGGTAAAAAAACAGGTGAAAGACGGGCTGAGCGAAGATGTTGCAAAAGATGGCGAAGCCAAAATACAGGTTACTACGGATAAACATATTGCCTTGATAGACCAGCACTGCAAAGACAAGGAAAAAGAAATAATGACGATATAACTGGATGCTCGATTACTGATACCGGATATTATTGAGATAGCTCCCTTACATAGGAAGCTATTTTTTTTATACACTAAGCATGGTTTTATAAAAAACACGTGCCGCAACACCTCCTCTCCTTTGGAGAGGTCGGGAGAGGTCTTTTATTCTCCAGCCAGTTTCATGATCTTCTTATACTCAGCAGCGGTAACTGCACTTACTGATAAACGCCCAAGCCTTACCAATTGAAGGTCGGCCATGGTGGGATCGGCTTTTAGTTCAGCCAGGGTTACAGGCCTCGATAAGGTTTTTACAGGTTTGAGGTCCACAACAAGCCAATTGGTATCGTCGGTTGTTGGGTCCTGGTAATGTTCTTTTATTACTTCTGCTATACCTACAATGGCAAGGCCCTCATTGCTGTGGTAAAAGAAAACCTGGTCGCCTTTTTTCATGGACCTAAGATTATTACGTGCCGCATAGTTACGTACGCCATCCCAGGTTACTTTTTTATCTTTTAAAAACTGCTCCCAACTATAAGTGGAAGGTTCTGATTTTACAAGCCAGTAATTCATGATCTACCCTCTATCTCCCTGAAGGGAGGATTTGTTTATACCCACTATCTCCCTAAGGGAGCATTGGGTGATTAATAATTATTTCATTTAAAATATTGAATCTAAAGTAAGGAATTTCCTGTTTGTTTCTAATTTTTTACCGTAAAGACGCAGAGACGCAAGGTAGTTGTTGGGTTAATTTTCTTTATCCCTTCCTTATCCCATCTTTATCCATTTTTTATCCTTTCTTTATCCTATTGTGGGGTGTTTGGGATAAAATGTAGGGAGCGGGACATTTTTTTAAAAAACCGGACATTGGAATATAGTGTTTTGAATGTAAGTTATTGATTATCAAATTTTATTAAACTTATCAAAATGTCCGATTTGTGTCTTTTTTTGCGACTGAACTGGACAAATATTTTTCAGCAAAAAAACGCAGATTTTCATTCCTTTGACTTGCGTAATAAGTTTGCTGCATATTAAGAATACCGCAATGCAGATTATTGCTCATAATTTCCCATACTTTCCCGTATTTTCCCATTGTTTTCCCCCGTGTGAAATTGATGAAACCCTTTACGGAAAGGTATTTGACATTAATATTTACCATTTTTCTCCTGTAAATTTATTTTAGGAAATACATCTTTGTTTATATACAAAAATCGTAAAGAACTAAGCATCATTTATATGGTAGAAATAGCACAATTTCTATGCCAAAGAGAGCAAATTGTGGGTATCTTGACAAAATAGGCAGAGATGGACTTTATCGCTGCGATATGGGTTCGAGCTAGTCCTGAAAAGGTGACTCCCGGCGAATGGAACTTTGCTTATTCAATAATGCCCATGACTTCTTGAATAGATTGAAATCCGGGTCGCGCATCCTTGTTTTTACTAGAAATTACCGATTTAAAATAAAGAGAGAACCACTCCCATTTTGCAAGTATAGCCAAGCTTTCTGTTTGTGAATATTTATCAATGTTTTTTTGAATTATCGTTTGGACATTATTAATCCATAAGGACAGATCTTCTTTCCAACTAGCTGGAGGGTTTTCAGGGTAAAAATGTTCCAAAATTTCGTATTTAAAATAATTCAAGTAATACATTCCATCAAAATCTTTTACTTTAAATCCCAACAGATCAATAGGTTGTTTTTGTTCGTCCAAATAATCTGGAATTAAATTCGATACAGCTTTTGATAAAACTATTCTAGGATATATTGCAATAGCAGATTCTAGTTTATGCGCTTCAACAAGTGCTTCGCCAAATACTACACTTTCTGATTGTGAATGATATAACAACCCTATTGTTATTCCTCCTCTTATCATAAATCCCATAGGTAGTGAAATTAATGCTACCATAAAAAGCCTTCGTTTCAATGATGACATATGAAAATTTATTTCGGCTACGTCTTCTTTCTCTAATTCATAAGAAATAATCATATTGTCTGAAAATGTACTTACACATGGAGTAGTATTAGTAGTAATTAAGTTTGAAGTTTGTTCAACAACATGAATATTAAAATCACTTCGTGCACTTGCGAGAGATTTAAGCAAACTTAAAATGGTTGTTTTATCCTCCTGACTGCTCGTTGCCTCACTAAAGCCCAGTAAATCAATGTAGGCAACAAGCTGACGTTTATAACCAAGTATTTGTGTCATTTGTAAATATAATGATTAATATTTTTTTTCGCAGTTATCAATATGTCGTGTGGCTTTGTGTAAAAGTGATACCAACGCGCTAGACATACCCTTGTTGCGGTTGCCAACCCACTCTGTCTGCCCCACCAACAGCGATGAAAATCAACCCGAAAACCATTTTATTTTCGAGATGCATCCCCTTACTGTTGCTATCCCTATTAGAAGCTTAGGGAATAGAAGCGCCAGGACAACAACAAAGACCATCACTAAAACAATTAGAGCTATCGCTTTGTATGAGGGATTATTGCTGCATTTCAGCTTTGCTCCCCAGAAATCAATATCTATCTACTCCTTATTATTCTGTTCCATTATCTATGATTTTATGTTGTTAGAGCACAAGTACAAAGCAATATCAAGGAGCAACGCAGTTTCCCAACAATTACCCAACGTTAGAAGTATTATAGTTACGTTTTCCAAGTATTACCTTTCAAGTACCTTTAAATTGTATCGGAAGGTATCGGAACGCTTTTGATAACGAAAGGACAGGCAATGGCTAAAACACTAAAGCTGCCATAGTAGCGGATTTAGCATAATATTAACTAAATATGCATACATTTTATGCCTTAAGGGAAAAATAAACCATATTATGGAGAATGTTCAATATGGTGAGTTAATTGGTTGAAAACGACTTGAGAGGTAAGTCAAATACTTGGCTTACCTGATTTAGCCAATCACTATTTCTCAGGGGATCTCTCATTGCATTCGAGATGACGCTCCGATAGTGGCGAAGGTTGACCTAATTTTTACTTATCTCTTTGCAAAAGATAACTTGCCAGTTCGTGCAAGGCGGCTTTTCGTTTGCCCAATATGGCTACATCTTCCAAACAATCAAAGGCCTTGTTAGAATAATGTTCTACAGCTTCGCGGCATAAAACATCAGCCCCGGACTCTGTAAAAATAGATAACATGGCATGTACTTTTTCTTCAGCATCATTTTGCAGCCAGTAGGCTATTTCTTTTTTGTGGCTGTCGTTTGCATTCTCCAGCGCCCTTAATAAGAGATAGGTTTTCTTGTTTGCTTTTATATCGCCACCCTTTTGCTTGCCCAGCCTGTCGGTTTCGCCAAAAGCATCCAGGTAGTCGTCCTGCAACTGGAAAGCAATGCCAAGGTTTTTGCCAAACTCATATAGTTTGTCGGCATTGCCCCCGGTGGAACCACCTAACAGGGCACCCATCTTAAGGCTGCAGGCCAGGAGCACAGAAGTTTTTAGCGTTATCATGTGTATATACTCATCTATACTCACATCATTTCTTAACTCAAAATCCATATCAAGCTGCTGGCCTTCACATACCTGTATGGCTGTTTTATTGAACAAACTCAGAATGGGCGCTAATGCTTGCTTTATCTGTGCCAATTGCTCGTAGGCGTATATGCTCATTACATCGCCGCTCAAAATGCCTGCTGTCATACCATAGCGGGCATGTATAGTAGGCTTGCCCCGGCGCAGGGGGGCGTTGTCCATTATGTCATCATGTATGAGGGTATAATTATGAAATAATTCTATTGCTGCCGCACCATGCCAGGCATCTGTGTTCAATTCTCCTATCAGCTCATTCGACATCAGGCACAATACGGGGCGGATACGCTTCCCTCCCAGGTCTATAATGTAGCGGCAAGGTTCATAGAGTGTATCGGGCGCAGAGGGAAAGGGATGGGCCATTAAGTGCCTCTCAAATTCTTCTACGAGTTCTTTAAAGGAGTGCATGTTTACTTTTTTCTGGAATTTGGTTTCTTTGGTTTGGAATTCGGTTGCTTCGTGCCTCGCAATGATGGGGATTTGGAATTTGTCCCGAAGCTTCGGGATTCTGATTTTGGATTTTGAATTGGAAATTTCCGTTTGGGGACTTCCATGATGGCATAGTCTATCTGCCTTTTTTCGAGATTGGCGGCCACTACCCTCACTCTTATCTTGTCGCCCATTGCAAAGCGCAAACCGGTGCCACGCCCAACCAAGGCATATTCTCCTTCCCTCAATTCAAAATCGTCAAATTCCGCCAGGTCGCTGACAGATACCATGCCCTCGCACTTATGCGCTACTGTCTCTGCCCAGAAACCAAAACTTGCCACACCACTTATTACAGCATCGAAATCTTCGCCCACAAACTGCTGCATATATTCCACCTGTTTGTATTTATTGGCAGTCCTTTCGGCTTCCATAGCACGGCGTTCCTGGTCGGAGCAATGGCGGCATTGCTGTTCCAAATGCTTGATGGGTCTAATATCATTGTCGAGACATTGCTCCAGTATCCTATGTACCAGCACATCGGGATAACGACGAATCGGACTCGTGAAATGACAATAATTTTCGAAACCCAAACCATAATGCCCGATATTATCGGTGGTATAAACGGCCTTTGACATGGTGCGTATGCCCAACTGCTCCAACACATGCTGCTCGGGTTTGCCCCTTACTATTTCCAGCATTTCGTTGAACGAGTGTGATATATGTTCAGGTGTATTCAGATTCAGTTTATGCCCGAACCTTGCAGCAAACATAGAAAATACCTTTAGCTTATCTTCATCCGGCACATCATGCACACGGTATGGGAAGGGCACTGGCTTATCTTTAAAAACAATACCGGAAACATATTCTGCCACTGTACGGTTGGCAAGAAGCATGAACTCCTCGATTAACTGGTGGGCGGCTTTGCTCTCTTTTACTATAATGCCTATAGGCATGCCCATATCATCCAACTGGAACCTAACTTCCTGGGACGAGAAATTGATGGCCCCTTTTTTAAAACGCTCTGCGCGCAGGTTCTGCGCTATTTCATGCAAAACCTGTATCTCTTTAGCATGATCGCCATCGGCACCTTCTATTATTTCCTGCACATCTTCGTAAGCAAAGCGCCGGTCTGATAAAATCACAGTTTTGCCCAGCCAATACTCTTTTACTTTTCCTTGTTTATTGATCTGGAAGATGGCTGAGAAAGTGTATTTCTCCTCATGCGGACGTAAAGAACACAACTCGTTAGAGAGGCGCTCCGGCAACATAGGCAATACCCTATCGGGCAAATAAACACTTGTTGCCCTTTGGTATGCTTCTTTATCCAGCGCAGAATCTGCCTCTATATAATGGCTTACATCCGCAATGTGTACACCTATTTCATAATTGCCCCCTTTTAAAACTTTGAAAGAGATAGCATCATCAAAATCTTTGGCATCCACGGGGTCTATGGTCATGGTAAGGACATCGCGCATATCCTTACGTTTCTTAATTTCTGCTTTGGTCACCCCTTCAGCATAACGGGCGGCGTCCTCCAACACATCATCCGGGAAGGTAAGCGGGAAGCCATTTTCTACCAATATGCCCTGCATGGCAATTTCATTCATGGACTCGTGGGTCAATACACTTATCACTTCACCAACAGGATTTTTGGTTTTGCCGGTCCACTCTACAATTCGCGCCATGGCGTGGTCGCCGTTCTTGCCACCATTTAATAAATGCAGTGGTATATATATATCCACCGGCATTTTATCGCTATCAGGTATCAGGAAAGCAAAATGCGTAAGCACCTCAAGCTTGCCGCTGAATTCGGATTGCTTGCGTCTTGTAACTTCTGTAACAATACCATCAAGCCGGCTGCCAGGCTTAGCATATTTATTTACCTCTACCTTTACCTCATCACCATTAAGGGCATTATTTACATTTTCACGCTTTACAAGAATGTCTTTTTCAAGCCCCTCCACTATCACAAAACCCATGCCGTTGCGGGTTATCTCTATTTTGCCCTTGTAGGACATTTTATGTGCACTATTCTCTTTGTTATCTTTCTTTTTATTTTTTCCTCTCGGCATAATTGGTGTTTAACCTTATAAAGATACATTTTTGGAAGATTGCAGGGTTTGGTTTATCAAATTATACAATAATTCCACCCTTTCAGGGTTCGTTTTTAATAACTTTGTTTGAGATCTATAATCATTTTACCCCTTCGGGGTTTTAAACATTATACGAAAGCCCTAAATGAGAGATATTTTTCAATCGCAAAGCAGGTTTTACTATTCAACATTAGTTTCTACATTATCCTCTGTATTATTTTCAATAATAACCCTCTCAACATACGAAAGCACAAGTTGGTTAAATTCATTCTCTTTATTAAATAACACAGCAACCTTTATCGGTAACACTACAATAGGAATTGTCCAATCCTTTAGCTTGTCCTTATGTAAATAAAGACGGGTTGCATCTTTCTCGGTCGTTACGATTATTTTATCATCTACTTTCCAGTTATCATAAGCTGCCTGTATCTCTTCCAGGTCTTTACTTAAAAAATAGTGATGGTCGGGATAAGAAAGCACATGCACTGATTTAGCTGTTTGCTCCAGTTGGTTTACTAAAGGCGCCGGATTGGCTATGCAGCAAACCAATACAATATTTGCATTAGTGATGGTGCGTTCTTCCCGGTTCATCAGTTCATAAGGCTTATCGTACTGTATGCCGGTAAAAAACACCTGCTGGTTTTGCAAAGGCTTTATTTTCTGTTCTATTTCCTTAGCTTTCTCAAGGCTCATGCCCGCGGGGCATTTAGACACAATAATAAGATCGGCACGCTTATAGGCGGAAGGCCCTTCTCTTAACCTGCCTAAAGGAAGAATATGGTCTTCGTAAAAAGGTTTTGAAAAATCTGTTATCAGGATATTCAAGCCGGCCTTTACACTGCGATGCTGGTAGGCATCGTCCAGCAATATCACATCTATATCGGGTTTGCGTTGCAATAATGCGGGTATGCCGGTCAGCCTTTCTTCTGCCACACTAACAGTCAATTCGGGATATTTCATGTGGTATTGCATGGGTTCATCGCCAATGCGCAAAGCATTTGAATTGGCATCTGCAATTAAAAAACCCTGTGTATGGCGTTTATAGCCCCGGCTCATAGTTGCAAGCTTATACCTGTATTGCAATAAAGTGACCAGGTACTCAACATGCGGAGTTTTGCCTGTGCCACCCACCGATAAATTACCAACACTGATGACGGGCACACTAAACTCGACAGAAGATGAAAAACCGGTGTCATACAGCCTGTTGCGCAACCATACTGCTGCACCATAAAGCAGGGAAAAGGGATATAGGAGAATTCGCAAGGGTGAAAAGAAATAATATAATATGTTTTTTTGGCTCATTCTCAACCAAAGGTCAAAAACAAAAGCCATATTCCAAATCCCGCAAAAAATAAATATATTTACATTAAATCCACTCTGTATGAAAAAACACCTTTACTTCTTATTTATGGTACTTGTACCATGCCAAATGTGGGCACAGCCGACAATATACAATATGGAAAACAATCCGATAGGAATGCTTGCTAAATTTCTGCAATGCAGCACTACGGGTATTTCGGCTGGTTCTTCCGGCGCGGGCGTTAACTGGAGTATGGGTTCCTTAACCCATTTAGGAACAGCCAGCGATACTTTTTATGAGAGCAGTGTTGCCAATTACGGAACAAACGCACCTTCAGCCACCCGTATAGACAGCTTTACAAGCGGAAGTAATTATTCCGGCAATTATTATATTAACCAGTCGACGGGAAATACTAATCGCCTTTTTATTTCTTACACTACAACTACCTATACAAGTTACAGCAGCCCGGTAAGCGGTTTATTAGTTGCCAAACAGCCTTTCAATTATTTGGATTCTTATACCGACACCTTTAACCTCACTTATACCAGCAGTTCGCTTAGCGTACCTTATAACGGTTATTATACTGTAGATGCTGATGGCTATGGCAGTTTAACACTGCCCAATGCTACTTATAATAATGTATTGAGGGTGCATATAACAGAAATTGACACCATTCATGATGCTGGAGGACCACACCTTGCGAGCGAAAATACTTATGCCTGGTATGATGACACCCATAGTGTGCCACTCTGCAAAATTGTCTATGACACTTTTACTTCCGGCAACTCCATGAAAGCATATTATATGCTATCGCAATCGCCGCTGGTAAGCGTGGTGAATGTAAACAAGGAGAAACCTGATTTTAATGCCTGCTTTTATGGTAATGATCTTGTTATGAACAGCAATTTTGAGCAAAACCATTCTTATTCCATATCTGTTTTAAATATGGCAGGCCAGAAAGTTTATTCCAATTCATTTAAACCATCAGGCAGCAATGCTACTTTTAATATTGGTAATTGGCTTTGTCCCGGCATCTATATGGTGGCACTGATAGATAACAACACACACAGTTTTAATACAATAAAAGTGCTGAGGCAATAATAACATTTTATTGTATCCTTGTTAATATAACTTAGCGGCTGTTTAATAAACAGCCGTTTTTTTTATGAATTGGATCCAACACCCCACAGTAGTGGAAGGCAAGAGGGTAAAATTAGTTCCCTTAGATAGTTCTCATTTTGATGAACTGATAGCGTTAGCGAAACAAAAGGAGATATGGAAACATGTATCTATTGATTGCTCGGTGCCTGAAACCATGCTGACAGAATTAAAAAGCAATATCCTGAAACGGGCGACGGGCGAGAAATATACATTCACTATTATAGATAAACTGCAAAACAAAATAATCGGTTCAACAAGCCTGCACAATATATTTCCGCAACATAGAAAGCTGGAGATAGGTTGGACCTGGTATGCCCCTGCGTATTGGGGCACTGGCTACAATACCGAATGCAAGTTATTGCTGCTTACGTATTGTTTCGAAACTTTAAAAACTGTGCGGGTTCAACTGGTGACAGACGAGAACAATCTGCGCAGCCGTGCCGCCATACAGAAAATCGGTGCAAAGTTAGAGGGGATACAAAGAAAAGAGCGGATCAAATCGGACGGCAATTTTCGCAACACCGCGATGTTTAGCATTATAGACGATGAGTGGGGGCTTGTAAAAGAAGAGTTGATTAAGTTGATTGGTTGAATTGTTGATAGGTTAAAAAGTTAAAGAGTTAAAAAGGTTGGGTTGAATACTTGTTGACAATTACCAATTTACCATATTAACCGTTAAAAGGTTAAAGAGTTAAAAGGTTAAAAAGGTATATAGTTTCTTAATTACCCAATTGCCCTTTTGCCAAATTAACTTTTTAACCCTTTACATTGACCTCGTAAATATAAATGGGCAGATTACGAAATTCTACAAAGCGGCCGCGACGCATGCCGTTTCTTTCTGCCACCTGCTGCGAACGTACATTGTCAACATGGATCATTGATACGATGGTATCACTGAGTTTATTTGCAAAAGCAAATTCCTTAAAATAAATGGCGGCTTCGGATGCAAGCCCTTTGCGCCTGTATTGTGGCAACAGGTGATAGCCAATTTCCAGCATTTTAGTATCTTCCACATCCTGCATAATAAGGCCTGCTTGTCCTATAAAGGCGCCCGTTTCTTTATCTGTCAATGCAAGAAGCCCGTACGTGTTTTCTTTGTACCTCTTCATCTGCCTGTCTATCCATTGTTTGGCCAGGTCATGCAAGGAAAGTGAAGGGTCGAAAGCGAAAAATTTATGAAATTCTTTATCGGCAAGAAAAATCTTCCAGTCATCTATATCCCTTTCTTCGAGGGGGCGTATTAAGAGCCTGTCGGTATAATGTTTTGAGAGGTACATATTTGCTGAAATAAGCAAAAAAAGGAGACTTTAAATGAATCTCTTTAAGCTCAAAATAGACTCTACTCCGCAACCACCTGTTGGGTATTAATTATCTTACCATTGTTTTTTACAATCAGATAATATAATCCTTGTGCAACATTTAGTTCTTTTGAAAAGTTATGAGCGCCTTTTGACAGTGCTCCCGAATATAATGTTGCTACCCTCTGCCCTATTATTGAATACAAGCCAAGATCGCCATTAATGTCTTCGCTTAGGTTCAAAGAAATATTGATATTGTTATGCATAGGGTTTGGAGAAACTGTTACAAGATCCGGGCTTTCATTTACGTTGGTAACATTATTAGGGTTTGGATTTTTACGTAACAAAAGTGTAAAATCCTTACTAAACATGCCACCAGTAAGCCTGAAAACAATAGTTACATCCTTAGAAAAACCTGAAGGCGGAGTCCAATTTAAAGTACCTGAAATAGTAGAGTTAGTTCCAGTATGACTGAATGTTGCAGCCGGCGTCATAGAATAAATTGATCCGAAACTATTCAGGTCTAATGTTTTACTTGGATTTCCACAGACACCATTGATTTGGAAATTGAGTTGCTGGCCCGGTGTGTAATATACATATTGATACAAAGGAGAAGCATTGGTATTATATGGCGAAACCGGGACAAGAGAAATAGAATCGACCACAGTATCTGCAACAATCACATACTGCATGTCGCGAATGACTGTTCCAATAATCTGCCCAAATTTGTATTTGTTTATTGTAAATGCCTGGATGTAATTACCCAATGCATTCGGCGTCCATGTTATTTCTCCTGTAACTGGATTCATACTAAAAGGCCCGGATGGCGCCGATGATGGGCTTGTAAACCCTGTGATAGCATTAAATACCATTGGTGTTGCAGCAGCATAATTTTCTAATGAAGTTGTCAAAGCCCAACTTAAAGAATCTCCATCAGGATCATAGGGAAGCGGGTTATATGTTATAGGTGTATTAATGGGGAAATAGGCTACCGGCAAAGCCTGACAATAAGGAGAACTGATAAGAGGATATGAAGTAATCCAGTTATCAATGTCGGTATGCAATACCATTCCGTCAGACCCCGGGTTTGTGGCGTTTACAATAGCCGCATTCCTGCAGCAATTTGACCATACTACTTGCCACAAATTACTTTGGGAGGGGAAAGTAATAATACCTGTGTAAACTGCTATTTCTACACCATAAGGAAAGAGTGGTATTAATGATGTGCTTAAAGCAACATCTTTATAAAGAACAACAGTATTAAGAAACATGTTGGTTGCACCATTGTCATAAATATTTATTATTTCCGAATCATCTAATGCAATTCCATTTACATCCCTGTAAAGAGACAATGATATTTTGT
>JABDGU010000062.1 GCA_013285905.1 Bacteroidota bacterium
AATGAGGTGGACATGAGTCGTATAATGGATATACGCAAAAAATATAAAGACACATTTAAGGAAGCACACGGCGTGAACCTTGGCTTTATGTCTTTCTTTACAAAAGCATGTTGCATTGCGCTATCCGAGTGGCCGGCAGTGAATGCCAGTATAGATGCTGAAGAAATTGTTTACCACGACTTCTGTGATATATCAATAGCAGTATCGGCGCCCAAAGGCCTTGTAGTGCCTGTGATACGCAATGCAGAAAGTAGGAGCATGGCTGAAATAGAAGCCAAAGTAATGGAACTCGCCATCAAAGCACGCGACAATAAACTCACCATAGAAGAAATGACAGGCGGCACATTTACAATTACTAACGGTGGTGTATTTGGTTCGCTTATGTCAACCCCTATCATCAATATTCCCCAATCTGCCATATTGGGCATGCACAAAATTCAAGAGCGCCCTGTAGTAATAGATGGCAAAATAGAGGTGCGTCCTATGATGTATGTAGCTGTCAGCTATGACCACCGTATTATAGATGGGCGCGAATCTGTAAGTTTCCTTGTAAGGGTTAAAGAATTATTGGAACACCCCGAATTGTTACTTTTGGGCCAAGACCCTGTAAAGGCCCTATTGGAAGTATAGAGAGGCAATTCAATTGCGATCTTACGACTTACGACTAAAGACTTACGACTAAAGATGCGCTACATCCGCCAACATATAGCTGTTATCATTCACCTCTATAAAGGCGACGTACCCCTGACTCATTTTCTTAAAAACTACTTCAAACAGCACCCCAAACTCGGCAGTCGCGACAGGAAGATACTCAGCGAAATGGCTTATTGCTGGTATCGTTGCGAAAAAGGCATAGAAAGCAAGGAACTGGATTTTGATGAGAAAATGAATGCCTGCCTGTTCTTATGCAGCAACAACCCGCTTATCACTTCTTTTCTGCCCGGCGCATGGGATCCTGCCACGGGTAAAAGCATCGCGGAAAAGATGGACCTGCTGCATGAGCATAATATTTTCTTCGATGTAAAAAAATTATTTCCCGGCAGCCTCGCGTTTTCCGATAATCTGCAGAAAGATGACTGGGTTCTATCCATGCTGGAGCAGCCAAAGTTGTTTATCCGCATAAGAAAAAAGAAGAAAGAAATTACCGCCCTGCTCAACGAAAAAAAAATAATCTTCGAATTTCTGACAGATAGCTGCCTTGTACTACCCAATGGTGCGGCAATCGACAAGCTATTGCCTGCGGATGCCTATGTAGTGCAGGATGCCTCATCTCAAAAAACTGGGCAATATTTTCATCCGCAAAAAAATGAACATTGGTACGATTGCTGCTCGGGTGCGGGTGGTAAATCCTTGTTGTTGAAAGACCTTGAGCCTGCCGTCCATCTAACAGCATCAGATACCCGAGAGAGTATTTTGCACAATCTTAAAGATAGGTTCACACTCTATCATCGCAGCCAACCCGAAACCTTTAAAATAGATGTATCAGATAAGGCCCAATTGAAAAAACAATTAGGTAATAAACAATTTAATGCCATCATTTGCGATGTGCCCTGTACAGGCTCCGGCACATGGGCACGTACCCCTGAGCAATTGTATTTTTTTAAACCGGAAGCACTGCAGGCTATAACACAAATACAGAAAGCTATTGCTGTGAATGCCGCATCATTATTGCAAAAAGAGGGCAGGCTCATTTATATCACTTGTTCCGTTTTTAAAAAAGAGAATGAAGATGTGGTGAAAGATATCCTTAAAGAGACAGGCTTATATCTTGAAGAACTAAAGTTGATAAACGGTATCAATATTCATGCAGACAGCATGTTCATTGCAATTCTCAGAAAAAGATAAACTACAGCTTCTCCACCTTTATCACCTGTTGCTGAGTGGTAGTGGATGCCTTGAGAATATACATGCCGGACGGCAAATTACCGGTCTGCAAATACACAGGAGAGTTATAACCTGTAAATAAATTCATTTGGCTGCTGAGAACTTCTTTGCCTGCAATATCATACAAATGGAAACTAACAGCTTCGTAAGACGTTAAATACAAGTGAAGCACTATAGCATTATCGGCAACAGGATTAGGGCCTACTTTTATCCAATCGGTTCCTAATGGGTTCTTAGGGGTATCTTTTACATCCAATAGTTGCAGCGCCTGGCAGAAGTTTGGAACACCATAGCCTCTCTGTGTACCCGGGTTGTTATGAAAAGTCCCGCTTGAATCAATTGCCTTGCGGATAGCATAAGGGCCAACCTCGCCGGCTGCCTCCCATAAGCAAGCTGCAAGGCCGGCCATTTGCGGAGTAGAGAAAGAAGTTCCATCATCTGTGCTTATCGTTCCTGTAGATGTAAGGATATAAGCTGTCCAGCCCACAGCACAAACATCGGGTTTTACCTGGCCTGCCGCATTGGGGCCAATGCCACTTGCAGGGTATATATTCTGGTTAATGTCGACTGCACCTATAGTTAAAGCACTGTCTGCATCGCTGGGTGTAAGTATATGTGGCCAGTCAGGATTGCTTGCATCATTCCCGGCAGATGTAACAAATAAAATACCCTTCTTAGTAGCGAAATTTACTCCCTGGGATGCTACAGTTGTCTTGCCGTCAAAATCGGTATTAAAATTATAATAGTTAATGCCAAATGGCAGATCAAAAGTATCGTAGCCGAGCGAGCAGGTAATAACATCGGCACCTGCGCTGTCAGCGCGTTCTGCACCGGCAACTAAATTATACAGTTCTACAGGTTGTTCGCTGTTATTGTCTTCCGTGATATACAGTGCATAGTTTGCATAGGGAGCGGTACCCACATAATAGCCGGGACTATCCGCAGCCATAGTTGATAATACGGAAGTGCCGTGCGTATCGTAATCGTAAACCGAATTACTGTTTAAAGTAAAATTATGCGTGTCAACTATTCTGCCTGCCAGGTGAAGACTGTCAAAACTGCGGATGGTATCAACCCCTCCAAATCCTGCATCCAGCACAGCTATTAGTTTCCCCTGGCCTTTAAAGCCAAGGTCTTGTATGCAATCTCCCTGCAGCAAAGATATCTGCTGGTAAGAGGCACCGTAATAGGCTTGCGAGCCGGTAGTTTTAGCGGCGGCACTTATGCTTGCTAAACTGTTTTTCGGGTTTGGTTTTGGGTGGAAGCTATTGTAATGAGCAATGTATTTGATACCCGTTATGTAAGGCTTATTCTGCAGGTTCAGAATTTGGCTGGAGTCCGTCAGCAGCACTACACATAGGTTCAGCCATTTGCTTGTTTCATGCAGTAAGCCATTGGTAAGTGTAACTACGCTGTCTATATATGGAGCTGATACCGGTAGGTCTGTAGTGTCAACGGAAATGTTTTGTAAATAACGTCGAGTTATGGACTTTGAAGAAAGAAATGCCGAAACATTGCTAAGTGAGCCTGTGCTGCCTTGTTTATCTTTGAAAGAAACTGCAAACGCCCATTGCTGTGCCTTTACATCAGTTGATAGGAACAAACAGATAGATAAACACGCCAAAAGCCATCTTGCACGCATAGTAAGATCAATTATGATCTACCGCACTCATAGTAACAGAAATACCACCAATACACTCAGATACATTCGGGTCATAGGTCAGCCGTGTGTTTTCACGATAGACCATACCCACGCCATGAGCATATATTTCTTTAGCATAACTGCGGTAATTAAATGTTATTGAATCAGGGATAGTATTGTTGATAGTTTCGTCATCTTCAAGCACAGTAATGGTATTATCGAAATAGATCGTTCCTGTATTATAAGGTTGCTTAAAGCCTGCAGCGAGGTAAGAAGAGGTCCAGGTGCTAAGATATTGCAAGCTGGAATCTCCGGTAGGAATAAATGTATTGGGATACCATTTTGCGCCTGCTGTTAAAGGATAGATAAGTTTTGTTGTGTACAAACCACCTTGGCCATATGTAACGCCGGTATCTGTTGATGTAACCAATACTACGCTTTGCTTTACCCAGTTATCATTAACTGTAGCTCGGTATTGAACATCAATAATATAGGAAAGCCTGTCTTCGTTATCCCTGAACGTATCTGAAACAATATATTTTGCCTGTGATGTATGCTCAACCTTGGTACATACACCGCTGTTATAATAGATCGAGTCAACATTATAGGTAACGTAGTGGCCCATTTGCAATGGGAAATAAAGCATGTCGTAATTATTCTGTACCGGGTTGGATTTCTTGCAGGAGAAAAAAACAACTGAACACAGCGCTATCAATAATATTGCAGGTAAAAGCTTTTTGTTCATAAGACTCAGATCGCGATATTTCACGTAAATATAATTAAAGAAACGAAAGATAATTATAATTGTTGAAATTCAAAAGTACGGGCCATCAAAACCCTTTTCTTATCACACCACCGGCTATCACATCATCCCCTTCATAAAACACGGCCGACTGCCCCGGCGCTATACTGCTCACGGCATGGTCGAAATGCACTTTTACACTGTCCCCATCCGGGTATAGCATACTTTCTGTGCCGGCGTCTTTATATCTTATTTTGGTAACAGCGGGCATTTCTCGGTCTATATGGGCATATTTTATCATATTAAGCCCGCTCACCAGCATATCATTTTGCTGTAGTTCATCGGCCTCGCCCAATACCACCGTATTGGTCTCGGGTATTATTTTCGTTACAAATATGGGCCTGCCCAGGGCTATATCCAGGCCCTTACGCTGCCCTATGGTATAGAAGGGGTAACCACGGTGCTTTCCCACCACTTTCCCATCGGTCAGCACAAAATCCCCGCCTTCCACCTCCGCTTCCAATGTGGGTATCTGCCTTTTCAGGAAGCCGCGATAGTCATTATCGGGCACAAAGCATATTTCGTAGCTCTCCGCCTTTTTGGCCAGTTCTTTATAGCCCATATCATAGGCCATTTGCCTTACTTCAGTTTTCAGCAGGTCGCCCAGGGGGTATATGCTGCGGCTCAGGCAGTCCTGCCCAAGGCCCCATAGCACATAGCTCTGGTCTTTACTAAGGTCTTTGGCTTTTGATAGCACAAAGCGCTCATTCTCTTCGCGCACCTTCACATAATGCCCGGTGGCTATGTGGTCACAGCCCAGGGCATCGGCCCTTTTCAGCAAAGCAGCCCATTTTATATGTGTATTGCACAGCACACAGGGGTTAGGTGTGCGCCCCGCTATATATTCCTCAACAAAATTATCTATTACAAAATTCCCAAATTCTTCGCGTATATCCAGTATATAATGCGGAAAACCATGCTCCACGGCGGCCTGGCGCGCATCATTGAACGAGTCTAGGTTGCAGCAGCCTGTTTCCTTCTTGCCACCGCCCGATGTGGCGTAATCCCATGTTTTCATGGTTATACCCACCACTTCATAGCCCTGCTTATGCAGCATAAGGGCGCTTATGGTACTGTCTATACCACCACTCATTGCCACCAAAACTTTCCCGTTCCTGCTCATAAAGCTGCAAATTTACAGCAATTTAATTTATGCCTTCAGTTGGTACTTAGATTTTCCCGCAGACACTCACAGAATTCCAGTCGCCCAGAGAATGATCAGGTTCCGCAGATACTCGCAGACTCATATAATGAAAAGCTTTGCGAATCTTTGCGCTCCTTTGCGACCTCTGCGTTAAAATTTTCTCGCGTCATTTTGATATTTTACATCCTGCCATCCTATCAACATTTTTAACGATTTTTGCCCTATTAACTTTTTAACCATTTAACTCTTTAACCCTTTAACCATTTAACCTTTCAACTTTTCAACAATTTTGCCCCAGGCCATCACTTCCTTTATTCCCTTTCCCCCTATATCCTGCTGGGCTGCCATGGCAGGCTGCGACACCGTTTGTTTCGACCGGGCCGAGCATTTCGAGAAAATGAGCTACCGCAACCGCTATTATATCCCCGGCGCCAACGGACTCATCACCCTCAGCATTCCCCTCATCAATGGCCGCAACCAGAGGGCCGTTATGCGCGACATAAAGATCTTCAACCGCGACCGCTGGCAGGTGCAGCACTGGCGCACTCTGGTCTCTGTTTACAGGCGCTCACCCTATTTCGAGCATTACGAACACAGCCTTCAGCAATTATTCCAAACGGAATATACCTTCCTTACCGACTTCAACCTGGCCGGCATTCATTGGCTCAAAGAAAATCTCCGCGTCACATTTAATGAAACATTTGCAGAGGAATACCAGGAGCAATATGATGAAAGCTTTACCGAGCTCAGAAATATAAAGCCAGGGTATCAAAAAAGCCCTGCCACTAGTTCCCCCCAATATGTGCAAATGTTCAGCGAAAGAAATGGTTTTTTACCCGATATGAGCATCCTTGATCTGCTTTTTTCGGAAGGCCCACGGGTTAAGTTCACTCACCCACAATAACACACTCCCGTCATTGCGAGGAACGAAGCAATCTAAACCAAACACAAGATTTTTTTTGGGTTATCAGCTTTCCATTTCATGGCAATGTTCCGGGCCTTGGCACCCTGCATGGCTCGGTAATTCTACCCATCTCGCCTTAGCGGATTTAGCACAATCATCTCTCACATTTCCCACATTCACCACATTTTCACATACGCAACACTCCCCCTCTCCATTTATGGAGAGGGGCAGGGGTGAGGTTCACTTCACCACCACTATCTTCCCCATCCCTATCATACCATTCGCATCACTCAGCGTATAGATATAAACCCCCGATGCTATTGTTTGTATGTCCCAGTTAATGATACCGGCATTATTTGTTACCGAAATATGTTTTATCTCCGCACCTACAGCATCTGTTATGGATAGCACAATTGTGCCTTCGCTTTCAGGTGTTTGATAGCTGAAATTCACATTACTGCTGGCAGGGTTCGGATACACCGATAAACTGCAGTTTGTCCTCAGGCTGCTCACTGGCGCTATCGGATTGCTTGTATTTCCTGCATTCCCGCTATTCACTGTCCCTTGTTTGGGATTGTGTTTCGGCGCAAATCCAAATGGCAGGGCCATGCAGGACAGGTGTGGTGATAGTCCTGTTGACGTTGCAGCATGGGCTATCATGCTGGCCTTGTCAGCGCCTACTGTGTCGTCTATGCTGCTAAGCACCGTTTTCTCGCTGTCAGTCAATTGCTCTATGTTCCGTCCGCTTGCTCTCAGTTCTTTCAGCACGCCCCACACCGTTTCGTAATGCCCGTATTCCGCTGCGCTTGCGGCATCATCCCCGCTGTAAAGATCGGGTGCATGGCCCAGTGCGCTGTCTGCCAGCCCTGTTCTGTGATAAGGGTCAAGAAAACTATAATAGCCCACAAGGTCATATTGCGACCATAATGTGTTGATGTTTTGCAGCCACACGCCTATACTGTCAAAGTAAACATAGCTGCTATTACTGTCCACGCCATACCATATGCTGTTTGTGTCTGTAACTATGTAGCAGGTGCCCGTGTTATGGTCTTCTTTCAGCGCCCTCAGCACATCCTGTGCATTTGTTGCCCTGGCATTGCTCATGCAATACAGATGCCCTTCCAGTGTGCTGCGGGCCGTGGAGTTTAGCGCTGCTGTGTTTAATGTCCTTACATCATCGTCCGATAATGTATTCTCCTCCGATGCCTGCAAACTGTCTATCAGGCCGCCTGTCCTCAAGGCTTCGGGATTGGCACTCAATACCGTCATATACTGGGTATGGTTCAGCAATGTTTTTTGCGACAATACTTTCAGCGATGTCCCCGACAGGTAGGGCGATACCATCATCAGGCTGGTATATAATGCCGCTGCGCTGCTTGCGTGGTTGATAACATAGTCTAATGAATCTGTATTACCTGCGTCCATCAGGCTATTATACAGGCCCAGGTTCGCGCTCAATGAATCATCGTATGCATAAAAACTGTTCTTCAGGCAACTGAGTTTGCTGGGGTTTGCCTTGCCTGCTACCGATGTATTGTTCACATCATAGCTTAGCGGGCAGCTGCTGGCAGGGCCACCCGGCATATACATTACCGGGCCTGTTGTATTCGCCGGAAGTGATTGTGATATATTGGTGGAATCATAGTAATACTCAAAGCTGTGGCCGGCATTATAAATACTGCCACCTGTAAGGAACAAATTGGATGCAGGGCTGCCCATGCTCCCTTGCAGGTTATTGATAGATGGTATATTTTGCAGCACCCCATCATTCGATACATAAATATCCACCGTATCATTACTAAAGCTATTGCATAATATAGACAAGCCATGCCCTATATTAGGTAGCGGGTAAGGAACTGCATAATTCACTCCCCTTGTATAGCATCCAAAATCAAGCCCCGAAAAACTGTTATTATATACCATATTGCTATAGTACATACTGTTCTCCACCACCACACCGAAATTAGCCCAGTCGGCTATATAGCCGCTGCTGTCCCAGCTATGGTAGTTCTTGCCATAAAAACTATTGCCCTCTATGCGGAACTGGTTGCTGTTCTCTGTCAGTATGCCTATGTTCTGGTGGCAACTGCTGCTGTCAAAATCAGCCACGGGCCTGCCCTCGCCCACGTAAAAATTATTGCGCGTCAGCGATGCGGTGTTCACGTTCACCACTCTTATGCCCAGGCTGCAGCTGTCAAAATTGGCCTGGTCCACCACGCTGGCAGGGTAAAGGCCCATGCTTCCCGCTATATGCACACCTTCAGTAAACCATTTAAAACAACTGCGCTGTAAATTGCTGCAACTACCCAATGTTGGGCTGCTGTCAAGGCAGAGGGGCTCTACTTCCACGCCTGCATCAAAACTATAGATGCCATAGCCTAAGCCCTTAAAAGCCCCTGTATGATTGTTTTTAAATTTACATCCCTGGAAACTCAGGCCATACACGCCGTTTGCGCTCACCATGGCAGAAAAAGGATTATTAGTGCTTGTGCCTTTATAATTACTGTCTATCTCAAACACGCAGTTTATAAAATTGCTCAGGTCCGGCCATTGCATATTGCCCGGCCCGTTTTGGTAGGGTTCAAAATCTGCCGACAGGCGGTTATTGATAAAATAACTATTGCTGGCCTGTATGATGCCGCCTGTAGTGCCGAAATCACTACCATCCCAATTGCTCACTGCGTTTATGGCGTGTTGCAGCACACTGCCGTTCTTTATCTGCACCCATGCCTGGTTGGCGCTGTTGTGCTGCGTAAGGCTGCTGTCGCCTACGGCTTCTATGCCGCCCCAGAAACATTGGCTGCAATCATTCGTCAGCGTATCATTGCTTATTATCAGTCCAGCGCCCGGCATCACCTTTATCAGCCCATTTTTGGGCATATGTATCACGCTGTTCTGTATCGTCAGTGTTGCGCCCGAGTCCACCAATATGCCTCCTGTAATATATCGGTTTGCTCCGTCCCATGTGGTATTGGTGGTGATGGTGTCTGTTTGCAAGGGGATAGTTGCCACATTAAACATATCCGATTCCCACATACCCCTCCCATAAGTAGCTATACGCAATTTTCCTGCACAATAATTAAATTCCATGTCACTTACTATGCACATAGGCAGGCCTGTATTAAAACATTGCCAACTGCTTAACCCCTTATTCCATATAAATACCCCTACGTCCGTCCCTGCAAATAACACATCATCGCTTCCCTTCCGGTACAATAGTTTATTCACAGGCAGCATCGGCAGGCCCTTCGATACATCCTGCCAGTTATTGCCCGCATCATCCGAATACAAAATGCGGTTCTTCATGGTGTCGGGCGAGGCAGTAACATAAGCGCTACTTATATTGCCCAGCGCCACCCATATTCTGTTGCTGTTATTTGGGTCAACCGCTATGCTGTTAATGCCATCATATTGCACTTGGAAAGGGGTGATGTTTGTCCAGCTCGCTAAAAAAGGTGGGTTTGCGGCATTACTCGAGAAATATAGTTTTCCTATAGAATCTAAAGTTATCCCGTTGTCCGGAGTATACCAATAAGCTATATAAGCATTATTATTGTTCTTCGGATCAATATAAAAATCTACTACCATTTGTCTAAAAGTATCCGTTCCATGATTTATTGGGTCTGCTGTAAAACAATGTTTCCAGGTGCTACTGTCCATATCCTTTTTCCAGACAAAACTATAACCTATATATGCTGTGTTGCCTGTATCAAAATAGATAGGTCTTACCAAATTAGATAATGCTAAGTCTTGTGGGGTAGCCAAACCAGAAATTGTAATACTGCTACCCGAAAAATTGGCATGGTATATGGGATATGGCCCTACCTTGCTGTTATATTCCCCAATAGCGTCCTTCACACCATTCCCCATAAATTTTGCATTATAACCATCATTACTGGTCTTAAAAAGAGTCCAGGGCACAGGATTTGTCTTAATAAAACCGAAGCCCCCATTATCCTGTGCACCGCCCGCCATTATATTATCGTCCGCTTCCGTATTGCCAACTCCATAAAATTCTGTTATAGCAAGGCTGTCCCCGCTTATACAATCTGGGTACATATTTCCGCTTCTTTTTTTATTAATTCCCCCATCGCTGCCATAATATACCACATCATAAAGCCCATAACTTGCAGATGAATCACTATACAAATAAAGGCACCTGCCATCGGGGTGCCGGTCTTGTGCATAGTCAACAAAGCTATTATTTCTTCCTTCATCTATCGATATTTGGAATGTGTGGTGATTACCCGAAGAATAACTTACACTATAAATGACCTCTGAGTTACTCTTAGACACAATAAAACGATTGGAGGCTGCCTGAAAAGAATCACTCAGTTCTATCGCGTCAAACGATGTAAGGGATGTTTTATAGAGCCAGGTCAGGTTTTGTTTCGTTGTTGTATCAGATATTGCTAGGCGCATATAGGCTGTATCTTGTCCGGATATGGATATTTGCTGTGCCCCGCTATAATAGTCATACTGGTAATAAGGATAGGGGAAACCTATTTTTATAAAAGACCACGTACCACCTGCAGTAGTATCATATACCCAAAGGCTGCTGCTATCATTCTTTGCACCCACGCTTATTACTGCCTTTCCTTTATTCTGATTGCTGAAATCCAAGTCAAAAATTGAATTCCCCTTCACACTGTCAGGTGTTATATCTGTCCACGACGAAATAGCATCGGCCTTATACATTATCTTTGTGGCATAAACACTATCCTTATTACCATCACAAAGTGCGAATAGTTTTTGTGTGCCTGGCATATAGGCTACCTTGGTTACATTAGTTATCAAACCATTAGTTGTGGCATTGTCTAATGCCGTATCCGTATTCCAGCTATTGCCCCCATCGGTAGTATAAGCCATTCCAAGTTCATAACCGCTTGATTTTTGATATTGCGAACCTATAGAAAGCGCGATGTAAATAATATTTGTGTCTATTGGGTTTACTGCTATACAAGATACTCCCAACATGCCCGCAGTGCTTACACCCGTATTGCCCGCAGCATCAGTTATATTATGCCAGCTCAGGCCATATGGTTACTACTCTTCCATAAGCCTCCGGCATCTGATCCGACTAATATCGTATTTGTATCCTTCGGATTCACCCATATTGCATCGACCCGTCCTTGCCGTTCGAAAGCGGAATCATAATAACCGTTGAATGGTCCTAAACATTTCCAGTTGCCATTAAAACTGCTGCCTGAATTGCAGTAGTTGCTGATATGCGATATGTAATAAGAAGTGGCCTTTGCCAGCGGGGCTGTCATATCGCTTCCCTGGCCCACATCATTGCTGATACGGCTGCCCATAAATTTTTCCCAGCGCAGCAATACATTTGCCGTACTGCCTTCCCCTGTATCTGTAGGGTCGGCTGCCGCCCGCTGTATCAAAGTATCGGCAGCGGTACGAAACGAGAGAGTAGGCATTCTGAAATGCACTGCAGAATCATATTGTGCACAGCATGATAGACTATAAATGAAAACTAACGAAAAGAGTAGGAATGGCCTCATAGCATTAAATTTTACAGTGTTACTATAATAATTTTTGCACTTGATTTTCTCTTTCCCTTGATCTTTATTTTTCTTAAAATTTGAACGTTTATTCTTTTATTACTTTCACCATTTTTTTATTATTATACTCATCATTTACTTCCACAAAATAAACCCCGCTGCAAAAACCGCTTATGTCAATATTCATCTTATTCTCCAGCATCATACCACTATACATTTTCTGCCCCACAATATTGTAAATTTTTACATCAGCCGGGAATACTTGCGCAGTTCCCTCTCCTTCGGAGAAGGATAGGGTGAGACCCTCCTTCGCCGGGTTCGGCCATACTGTCACCTCTCCTTTGGAGAGGCCGGGAGAGGTTTTTACGTCCTCCGGCCATGGAGAAAAAGTTACAAGAAATGCATCCTCTTCGCCATACCAGCTATTTGAAATATCAGCACAGGCTGTATCATAAAAGCCTCCTGCAATAACAGCCCCATTAGGTAAAGGATATATCATTTGGCCCTCGTCCCACAAATGGCTGCCCATTACCCTTGCCGATAAAAAATTACCTACACTGTCTGCATGTACGAACCATGCATCATCCCTGCCATAAGCCGTGTCGATTTGTCCATATTGTTTAGACGTTACCCCGGCTATCCATATGCTACCATCTGTAGCCTTGCATATTGCATTGGGATAACAATCGCCACCACCACCACCATAGCTATTGTCCCAAACTATAGTCCCGCTGCTGTCTATATCCAGCACCCAAAAAAATTCACTTGTCAACGGGTGTGTAATATCCCCGTCCGTGGAAGAAGCATCCACGGCTAATATGGCCCCCCCTTTGCCATCTGCAACCGCAAAAGTAGCCGCATCTCCACCTGTTCCTCCCAGGTCTTTATGCCATATTATATTGCCATTGCTGTCAAGCCTCGCTACATAAGCATCATACTGGCCATGGTTACCTGTGCAATCATAATCGTTTGAGGCAGTTGCCCCAATAATATAATAGCTCTTTGCTCCTGGTATTTCTACTATAGAGGCAACACGCTCATCTGCCGTGCCGCCTATTGCCTTACTCCATATCTTATTACCTAAACTGTCCAATTTCAATACCCATATATCCGCGTCCATAAAGCTGCCATAGTGTACCAGTACATTACTATCGGTATAATTACTCTCACCGGCCATAATATAGCCGCCATCACTCGTTTGTATAACTGTTCTCAATATAGAACCATTGCCTTTACTGTATGCCTTGCTCCATACTATATTTCCTCCTGCATCCTCCTTGCATATATAAAATCCCCAACCTGTATTGGAATCAAACCCTCCCCCCAGCACATTTCCACCATCACTGCATGGGAATATTGGCCCCAAGCCGGTATCACCGGTTTGAAATGAATAACATTTTACCCATTCCTGCGTATTGCCTGTAGCATCGTACTTAATAAAAACACTTCTGTTGCCACTTATATTACAGAGCGAATCTATTGTACCCGTGCCAACGTTAGAGTTCGAGCTAATATTGATAATAAACCCACCATCCGTAGTTGTAGTAACAAAGGAGCCAACACACGCCCCCTTCGCTCTCGCACAGAGCTAGCC
>JABDGU010000063.1 GCA_013285905.1 Bacteroidota bacterium
CGCTACCGGGTGTAAATACATTCGGCACATTGATATAAGAGTCAGGAGAGAGGAATATCCTTATAGAATCCTGTATGCTACATCCTGCTTCTGTTTTTGCAGTTACCACATATTTTGTGTTCACTGTTGGAGATGCAATAGGATTAGATATTGAATCTGCACTTAAGCCAACGGGAGGGAACCATAAGAAAGAAGTACAATTCGTACCTGGACTTATCTGGTAAGTATCGCCAGGGTAAAGAGTTACAGAATCAGGAAGGTCCATAATTGCAGCCGGGCGTATATTGATTAACAAGGATATTGTGTCCCTGCAACCCGCTGTATCTACACCATAAGCTGTATAATAGCTTGATGTAGGCGGCCATACTGTAGGATTAGCATTGCTAATATCACTGATAAATGTTGCAGGTGCCCAATAGAAACTTTGTATAACATCTTGGGTTGGGTCTGCAAATACATGTATCTGTATGGTATCATAAGGGCATATCGAAGTGTCAGATGGAGAAACCTGTAAAAATTGTTTCTTAATAACAACCACAGTCATGCTGTCATTAGCTGTACATTTTGCATTAGGTGTTGTTACAGTTAATGTAAGATGTGCAGTGCCTAAACCGGAATAAATTGGACTTTCTAAACTGGAATTATCCAATCCGCTTCCTGGTGTCCAACTATATATATAGCCAAAAGCAGGTGTCACGATCGGGAAAAGATGAACAGTATCACCTGAGCATATTTGTCTGTTTGTGCCGGCTATTACAGTTGGTACAGGTTCCACATTTATCCTAAAGCTATTCGTGCTGTCGTTGCAACCGGGGTAAGAAGCCGTTACAGTATATAACTGATTGCTCACTGCGGCTGGCGTAATAACAGGGGTCAATACTGCAGGATTTCCCACTCCGGTCAAAGGCGTCCAGCTGTAAAAATAAGCCGGATCTCCAGTGGCATTTACCTGAACTGCTTTACCGAGGCAAATAAAAGTATCCGTATTATCTACCTTAAATCCTTGCAATACATGAAGATGGAAAGTATCATACCTCGAACATAATCCACCAGCTGTTACAGTAACTACGTATGTCAGGTTTGCCGCTGAACCGGTAGGAGGGCTAACTACAGGATTAATAATAGTAGGGTTGCTCAGGTAGGTAGCAGGTGCCCAACTAACTGAGTACGAATTGTTACCTGTTACAGTTACAAACAAGGGTAAAGAATTATTAACGCAGGTTGCAGTATCTGGTATACTTGCCGATATGGGTTGTATAACAGCAACCGTAACCGTATCCTTATTCTTACATAAAGCATTTGTTATACCCGACGTTACCACATACCTGGTAGTATCAGTTGGCGTAGCAATAGTGGTATTACAACTTGTACAACTTAAAGAACCTATTGGCGAGCCACCTGGCAATACTGTCCATGTAAAATTCCCACCACCAACAGCTGTTAAATTTGCAGAAGTACCCTGGCATATTGCGGTATCATTAAGAATATTGGTTGCAGGCCAGATATAAATTGGAAGCGTAAATGTTTGAGAGAATATAATACCATTTGAGGTGCAATTCGAATCACTTACGGTTATGGTGAATATCTTAAAGCCGGTATCAAATACTGTCGGCCACCACGAAAAACAACCTGTAACAGTATCCGTTGCCTGGTTAGAATAAGTAACTACCGCATTAGGTGTAACAGTAGCAGAATTATCCTGTACTACCAGGTAGCCGGTTGAATCTGTTGTTGTACAAGTAAAACAAAAACTGAACGGCGTGCCTGCGCAAGCCTGTATATCACCATTTGCTTCCAGTGAAGCATTGGTAAGGGTTGGCGTTGCTAAACTTACTACTGGCTGCTGTATATCACACGTCAAAACAATTATTTGTATGTCACGCATTACGCTGCCTATCTTTATCCCGCTTCTATATTCATCTACCCGCATCGTTACAACTGCTCTTTGCTGACCACTCGGGGTAAATGTCATTACACCTGTTGTAGTATCAAGATTGAACGTATTATTGCATTGCAAGGGATTCCCATTGACCTCATCAATATTAAATGACGGACTCGCTGCAGCAAACGCTATGGTATCAAATCCCGTGCAGCTCGTGGAATTCGTCTCCGGTTTTATTAATACAAACGCCATCGAATCATTGTTGATGTCATAGGCCCCATTATTATAGGTATAGGGCACCCCATCACATATATAGGGCACCGGTTTTACCGAGAAGAATGGCGAAGTGTCCCCCTGCGCATCCAAATTATCTAAGGTAGCCTCTGTATATAATGTAGCGGAACCTGGGTTGGCAAGGTTTGTAATAGCTGTATTTCGGGCATTCTGAAAAACCGCAAAAGTCCAGTGATTACATCTGGATGGTAGTGTTACATTGACCGAGTACCACCATTCCCGATATCCGGGTATGGTGCTTCCGGCAGTTGTACATGTAGTAGTCGCATTGGGACATTCCCTTGCAACTTCACTACCATTATTAACTCCCGGAGGTATAAGTGTAGTAACCTTGGTCATACTTACACTATTTGAAAAGCTTGTGCAACCCGTGTTGTTATAACACAAGGTAACTGTTGATGCTTCCTGTATACCTACGCAATCGCGATAAAATTTGTAGAATATCTGGTAGGTTGAATCATGCAACCATTGGTATAATAATTCAGCACCTGCACAGTGAGAAGCCTGGGCTTTAGGTGCACCTGTACATAACAATGTGACAGCAAGCAAGACGAAATAAGTAAATTTCCGCATTTTAGTATTTAGGTTTAAGCTATACAAACAAATATAAACAATAAAAAGACAAAATTACACATATTCATATTTCTATATAAACAGCGGCATTTTGCCCTAGTCTTTAATTAGACATATCATTTTTCACTAAGGTTGGTATTTTTCCAAAATTTTTTTAAATATTTCCACAACATCAGTCATATTTAATTCATTCATACATTTAAAATGCCCTTTCGGGCATTTATTGTACCCGATTTTGCTGCACGGATGACAATTAAGGCTAATGTTTTCAAATATTTTGGATTGGAGTGCTATTCTTTCACCCAAATTATTATATCCATAATATGGAAACATCCCCATTGTAGGGGAGGTGTTACCCCAAAATGAAATAACAGGTTTTTGAAATGCCGCAGCAATGTGCATTAATCCTGTATCGTTACTTACAACAATTTTTGCATGTTTTATGAGCTCTGCGGATTCATTCAGGCTGAATTTTCCACATGAGTTATATATTTTCACAGGGTCGGACGCCGCAATTGATCTGCCGTCCTCCTTATCTTCAGCCCCACCCATTAATATCACGGGGAAAGGTACCCTATCGCAAAATTTCTTCCATTGCTCTATAGGGAGTTTTTTTGTGAAGTAAGAGCCCCCTATCACGCAGACTGCATATCCAAGCCAATGGCTCATCGGAATGTCATCGCGTTTCAGTTTGACAGATTCGGGTATAAAATAATCCAACCCCATTGTATCATTTTTCACACCCAATGGTTTCACAGTAGCTACATACCGCTCCACAATGCTTTTATCAGGCATCAGGTTGATTTTAAAATTAACCAGCAGCCATTTTTTAAAATTAAGTTTATCGAAGCTATAGCTCTTTGTGGCAAGTGCTTTTTTAACCCTCCATGTCCTTAGGTTATGATGTAGGTCTATTACGTAGTCAAACTTCTCTTTTTTAAGTTCCTCAATGGCAGGCCCTAGATAATCGCGCAGGTAATGTACTTTATCTATATAAGGGTTGTTCGCAACTATATCCTTATACTGCAGCTTTGTGAAGTAATGAATGCTTACTCCTGGAATTTGTTGTTTAAGGCAACGTATCACAGGTGTGGTCAATACAATATCGCCGATAGAAGAAAATCGAATAATTAAAACCTTCACAATGCTAATATAGGATTAATCTCTTTTGCTGTATTTATATATGATCATTTACAATTTTCGGCATTTTTTTGCACTTGCCAATAATCAGCTTTTTTCAGGGGAACCTTTAATCTGGCGAACAAGTTCCAGGCTTAGTTTTCTGCAAAAGACAACTCGCACCATAACCTTGTTTCTTTTACGCCCAAGGCCTCTTTAGCATCGCTGTTGATGCCCATGATGGTATTATAATATTGCTTGGTTTCCGGCAATGGGCCTAATATTTTTACGTAAATGGCTCTGCTCGTCCCAGGGTTATACACTTTAATTATGGTGCCTCTTGGCACTGTATTGTGAAATCCGTAAAAAACATTGCCACCATGCCCTCCTGCCAAATCAAAAAATACGGCTGGACCTTTCTCCAATGTTATTTTGGCCTCATTATGTGTTTGTTTCATATAGGCCGTTTCGGTTTCTGAGGTCTTATACTTCGATGTATCCATAATAGGGACTATCAACTCCTGCACTTTGGATGTTTGTGTTCCCTTAGGTTTAGTTCCGTTTTTGCGGTCTTCGTCCATCACTGCTATTTTGCTTTTTTTGTCGTCAGGCACAGTTTGTTTCGCATCGGGTGTAACTACAGGTTTGCCCGCAACTGGCTTACTTTTTGTTTTGTCTTCGTATATTACTTGCACAGGCGGGGGCTTATAATCCGGCACCTGAGTCTCATCATATACCACCCAACCTACCAGCATCACATCGCCTGCTTGTATCATATTATCATATAGCCTGTTCCATTGTTGCAGGTTATCTTTGCTCACACCCGTATTGCGACTTATGCTGAACAGGTCATTTTGCCCTGCTGGTACCTTATAGAATAATCTTCGTATTTGCGACAAACGCAATTTTTCAGGCTTTTCCCGCAAATAATTATAATCGCCCAAAGGGATCGAAAAACTCGTGCTGTCTTTTATGGTATTTCTGTAGGTAAGTCCGTTTGCATCAGCAAGCATCGCAGGTGGGCAATGAAAACGTTTGGCAAGCATAAAGATCGTTTCGCCAAGCTTCACATGATAATCAATAAAAGCTTTGGAATTTTTGTTTAGAACATACAAACTATCACTAGCCTGTCCAAATACAGCAAGAGAAAGTAAGCAAGCCAGCACTGACGAAATTATCCTTGAAAACATGAGGCAGCAAGAGCTTTAAAATAAATTGTCCCTATACTTTGGGATTTGATACGAAAAGTACAATAATTATACCATTTCCCGCAACTTCCCCTAACAAATGGCAATTCAGCACACTTCTCACATTCAATCACATTATACACATTCCTCCCATTTTCAAATTTCAAATTAATCAATGTCCATCCTGATTCTTTGGTTCTTCGGTAAATAATTATTAAACCGGTTACCGAGCGATTTTACCCAACCTAATCCCAAACCTTCATATTTTATTATATGCCAGCCCCTTTCCGCCATAGGCAAAGAGAGGTCTTCTTTTTTTAAGAATCGGAGAGCCTGCTCTTTATTAACAGAAATATAATTCAGCCCTAGAGCGGCATCCACGCTTAGGGCAATATCATGCGCCGGCAACCATTCTTTACTGGATGGTGTGCCTAATTCAACACCCAGCTTCCTGAAATAAACGATCTTCTGCAACAGTTCCAGGTCGGCATAGTGCTCAGGCATGATAGCTGCAAAATTCTTATCTGCGTTCTGCACAATTCGCACATAGGCGACATTTAATAGATATCCTGCCTGCTCTTTAATACTCCTATCATTCGCCACTTTGGTTTTAGGATACCTTAGCTCTTCCGTCTCTTCCTGTTTCTGCACCACGGCAATAAAAAATCCCTCCCCTCTCACATTATCCGGAAAAAAACGGTACCCATACATTTCTTTTTGTGTTGCTGAGGCCTCCACTATATTCCATTCCTCGGGTACACCAATACGCATTCCTTTTGCATCAAATGTTGTTCCCATCCAATCCAATATTGCCTCATCTTCCTCCTGCGAGTAGGAACAGGTGGCATAGACAAGAATTCCGTTTTTTTTCAGCGCGGGCCATACATCAGCTATTATTCTTTGCTGGCGCTGGCTGCACAAATGCACATTCCCTTCGCTCCATTCATTCAGTGCAGCTGCGTCTTTTCGAAACAGGCCCGAACCGCTGCAAGGGGCATCTACGATAATTACATCAAAATATCCTTCCAGCTTCCCAAAGTCACGTGGGTCATTACTTGTAACCCAGGCATTCATATAGCCCCAGCGTGCCATATTCTCTTCCAGTATGGATGCCCTGCTGCGTATCACATCATTACTTATCAGCAAACTGCTCCTGTCCAAAAAGGAAGCTATAAGTGTACTCTTCCCACCCGGCGCAGCACAAAGGTCTAGCACCCTTAAATTTTTATTATCCGGCAAAACACTTTTCAATACATGCTGCAAAAACATAGACGAAGCCTCCTGCACATAATAAGCTCCCGCATGATAAAAAGGATCAAGAGTAAACACCGGTCGCTGTCCTAAATAACGCCCCTCACTACACCATGGCACTATTTCCTCAGCAGCAAAAGCGCTGCTATGTTTTAGAGGATGTAAACGCACACTCGTTATCGCAGGCAATTCATGTGCACGAAGAAAAGGTTCCTCGTCAAAGCCCTTCAGCTCCCGCAATCCCTTCAGCAATAATTCAGGTATTTTTTTCATAGAATATTGATAACACCTCATTTTAGAAGGTTGCCAAGGTCAACACCACCTCCCAGGGAGGTGGGGAGGGTTTTACACACCCGTATAATTATGCGGGCTTATCGCCTTCAATTCTTTTTTGAGTTTCGCACTCACTTTCAGCGTATCAACAAAGGAATGGATTCCTTGTTTTGTTATTCCCGCTTTTCCGCGTGTCAATGCTTTCAAAGCCTCATAAGGCTGGGGATAATTTTCACGTCGCAGCACAGTCTGTATAGCTTCCGCTACCACCGCCCAGTTATTTTCAAGGTCCTCATTTATTTTCGCCTTGTTCAATACTAATTTGCCCAAACCCTTCTCCAGCGATCGTAATGCCAGGTAGCTATGTGCCATAGGCACCCCTATATTTCTTAATACAGTACTATCGGTTAAATCTCTTTGCAAGCGACTTATTGGCAACTTTGCACTCATGTGTTCATATAGTGCATTAGCTATCCCCAGATTACCTTCAGCATTTTCAAAATCTATGGGATTTACTTTATGCGGCATGGCACTCGATCCCACTTCGCCTTCCTTCACCTTCTGCTTAAAATACTCCATTGATATGTATTGCCATATATCCCTGCATAGGTCTGTTAGAATGGTATTAATCCTTTTCAACGCGTCAAACTGTGCAGCCAGGTTATCATAATGTTCTATCTGGGTGGTGTATTGCATTCGCTCCAGCCCAAGCCGATTGTGCACGAAATCATTTGCAAATGCTATCCAGTCCTTTGTGGGGAAAGCCACATGATGCGCATTGAAATTACCTGTAGCGCCCCCAAACTTCGCCGCAAAAGGCACATGCGATAACTGCAATATCTGCCCTTCCAGGCGTTCGATAAAAACCATGATCTCCTTCCCAAGTCGGGTAGGAGACGCGGGTTGCCCGTGTGTGCGGGCCAACATAGCTACCCCCCGCCATTCATGCGACACCTTACCCAGGCGCAGCACAATATTTTGCAGCATGGGCAAATAACATTCTTCTATCGCCTCTTTCCACAATAAAGGCACTGCAGTATTATTGATATCCTGCGATGTAAGCCCAAAGTGGATCCACTCTATGCTTTCACCGGCACCCATTACACTCAGTTTCTCTTTCAGGAAATATTCCACTGCCTTTACGTCATGGTTCGTCCGCTGCTCAATACCTTTTATATGCAGCGCGTCTGCCTCACTGAAATCCTCGTATATGCCACGCAGTTTCGCCGCCTTCACTTTCGCGGGCAGTTTAAACACTTTATGTTCCGCCAGGAAAATAAAATACTCCACTTCCACACGCAGCCTGTACCGTATCAAACCAAACTCAGAGAAATAGGGTGCTAAAGCCGAGACCTGGGTCCTGTAACGGCCATCTACAGGGCTAATCGCCGAAAGCGCAGTTAAATCCATTGCACAAAGATATAAAAAATATGGCGCGGGCTTAAGCTTCGCATCTACAATCTGATTCAGTGTTTACAATGAAGCTTCATTATTGCTTTGATAAAAACCCTGCAATATGCAGGGCTATTTATCTTTCTTATCCTCCACCCGTTTGGCAGGTGGTATTTTCTTTCTTCCGGCGTCTTTGAGCGCTTTATCAACAATATATTCCAATTGCCCGTTCACACTGCGAAAATCGTCTGCAGACCATTTTTCGAGGGCCTGATAAACCTCTTCGTCGAGTCTTAATACAAATGTCTTTTTTACAGCCACTGCTTATTGTTTAAAGGAATTTATTAGTTGTACAAAGTGCCGGTATTTAGCACAGGTTGTGCGCCGCGTTCGCCACAAAGCACTACCATAAGATTGCTGACCATGGTTGCTTTCTTTTCTTCATCAAGATGTACAATGTCCTTTTTACTAAGCTGTTCCAATGCAAGTTCCACCATACCCACAGCGCCTTCCACTATTTTAAAACGAGCAGCAACAATGGCTGATGCCTGCTGGCGCTGCAACATGGCACCCGCAATTTCCTGCGCATAAGCGAGATGGCTGATACGGGCTTCCAGGGCATTTACGCCGGCTTTGTTCAAACGGTCGTTCAGTTCCTTTGTCAGCAGTTCATTTATTTTTTCACCACCATCACGCAAGGTTATTAATGCCTTTTCATCTTCCATACTGTCGTAAGCATATGCCGTAGCAAGGTTCCTGAGCGCAGCCTCACTCTGCATTTTTACATAGGTCATATAATCGGCCACTTCGTATGCAGCTTTATAGGTGTCCTCTACCCTCCATACTACAACGGCAGCTATCTCCACAGGGTTGCCCATTTTATCATTGACTTTTAAAGTCTGGATGGCCAGGTTTTGAGAACGCTGAGATATTTTTATTGGCGTATAAAATGGGTTGACAAAGAAGAGACCATTGTCTTTTACGGTGCCGACATATTTGCCAAAGAGATTGAGCACGCGGGCATGGTTAGGCTGCACAATGAGCAAACCTTTCCAGATGAAAAAGCAAATAAGGAAACATACAGCACCGGGTATTGCAGAGAGTCCGTCGGCATTGCCACCCGCACGGAGAAAGAAAAAGATAGCGCCCCCGAGGAATATTACCGATAAAAGAAGGGCCAAATAACCATTTGTGGGTTTTAATATTTTTTCCATAAAATATTTATTTTGATATTATTTTGATATCAAAAATATATTATTTTCCTGAAATAAAAAAATCTCCTTTTTTGAAGGAGATTTTGGAAAATATGTATAATTATTAAATTATTTTAATATCTATTCAATGAACTATTTCACTGCTGAGGCATAACGGGTGGCAACTGCATCCCAATTAATAGCATTCCAAATGGCGCCGAGATACTCGGGCCTGCGGTTTTGATATTTCAGGTAGTAAGCATGTTCCCAAACATCGATGCCGAGTATGGGAGTACCTTTTACTTCAGCAATATCCATTAAAGGATTGTCCTGGTTGGGTGTTGAAGAAACTTCGAGTTTGCCGTCTTTTACAAGCAACCATGCCCAGCCACTGCCAAAACGCGTAGTACCTGCGGTATTCATTTTTTCTTTCAGTGCATCAAAAGAACCGAAAGCAGCTGCAATAGCGCTTTGAAGCTCGCCAGCAGGCATGCCGCCTTTATTAGGACCCAGTATGGACCAGAAAAGAGAGTGGTTGTAATGCCCTCCTCCATTGTTACGAACAGCTACGGGATATTTAGAAATACCTGCCATTAGTTCTTCCAGAGATTTGTTTTCGCCGTCTGTGCCTGCAAGGGCTTTGTTCAGATTGTCAACATAAGCCTGGTGATGCTTATCATGATGTATTTGCATTGTCTGTGCATCAATATGCGGTTCGAGCGCATCAAAAGCATAAGGCAATGCAGGAAGTGTGTGTGCCATATTTGTGAAGATTTTTATTTTTTTAAAAGAACAAAGGTAAGGCAAAATTCAAAAGGCAAAATTCAAAAAAATCAATATTGTGATAGGTGGGTGTTAAAGAGCTAATAGGTTAAAAGGATAATAGGTATAAGAGGCAAGAGCTTAAAGAGTTAAAGTGGTTAAGAAGAAAAACCGCCTCAGGACTGAGGCGGTTTTTTTATAAATTATCTAAATACGTATTAAGCTAATTTTTTCAATTCTTCAATTTTAGCATCGCGGTCAACCTCTACTTTTAATGAACCTTTTTTGTCCATATCAACCAGTACAGGAGCGGCCACAAAGATAGAAGAGTAAGTGCCGGTAACCACACCTATAAGCATTGCAAATGCAAAGCCACGTGTTACTTCACCACCAAATATAAAGAGGATAAGGATGGTTAAGAATACAGTAAGCGAGGTCATAACAGTACGGCTCAGCGTGTCGTTGATGGCACGATTGATGATCTCTTTCTTATCACCGTCAGGTGTTTTACGGAAATATTCGCGAATACGGTCAAACACAATCACAGTATCGTTCATTGAGAAGCCTATTACAGTCAAGACAGCTGCGATGAAGTGCTGGTCGATTTCCAACGCGAAAGGCACGTGGCCACGGAAGAAGGAGAACACAGCGAGGGTTACGCAAACGTCATGCAACAAAGACAATACCGTACCCATTGAATACTGCCATTTGCGGAAACGCAACAGGATGTAAATAAAGATAACAATGATGGAAATAAAAGTAGCTTTTACAGCACCCGCCCTAAGGTCATCAGAAATGGTTGGTAATACCGTTTGTGAGCTTTGCAGGTATTTGCTGCCAAAAATTTCGAATGTAGTGCCGGCAGGAATAAAATTCTCCTTTAATAAACCATTATACAATTGCTCCTGTACTTTTTGTTCTATCTCCTGGCCAGGCTGCTGGATGAGGTAAGAAGTAGTGATGTTAAGCTGATTATTGGTACCGATGGTTTTTACGATCGGGTACTCACCATTAAAGTATGATTTCAGTTTTTCGCGAAGTTCTTCTGTCTGGTGCGGCTGATCGAACTTAATAGTATAACTGCGTCCGCCCGAAAACTCAACGCCTTTATCGAAACCATGGAAATAAGAAGCGATACCCATTATCAACACAAGAACTGAAATGCAGTAAGTGTATTTACGCATCTCAACGAATTTGAAATGCGCTTTCTTAAAGATAGATTTTGACAGGCCTGTGAAGTAAACAAAGTGGCGCTCGCGTTTTGTATAAATATCGGTAATGAGGCGTGATACAAGAATACCGCAGAATAGAGATAAAAGGATACCAATGATCTGTGTAGTTGCAAAACCTAGTACAGGGCCCAAACCAAATATAAAGAGGATGATAGCCGTTAATAATGTAGTAAAGTGACCATCTATTACAGGGTTCATAGAGCGCTTGTAACCATTGATGATGGACTGCTGGTAGGTATTGCCAGCAGCAAGCTCTTCTTTGATACGCTCAAAGATGATAACGTTCGTATCCACCGCAAGACCTATGGTAAGTACGAGACCCGCTATACCCGGCATGGTCAATGTGGCATGTAAAGCAGAAAGAATACCAACTGTAAACAAAAGGTTCAATATCAGGGAAATGTTGGCCACAATACCACCCGTATTATAATATACCAGCATCAGCAAGAATATCACGACAAATGAAATGATGATAGACATTTTACCCGAGGCAATAGATTCAGCACCCAGTGTAGGACCTACAACCTGTTCCTGAACAATGCGCGCAGGTGCGGGGAGTTTACCCGATTTAAGGATATTGGCAAGATCGGTTGCTTCTTCGGCAGTGAAATGGCCGGATATAGAAGTGCGGCCTCCACCAATTTCGTCATTTACTACAGGACAAGAGTAAACTTTATCATCCAATACAATGGCTATGTATTTACCCTTATTGTCACCTGTCATTTTTTTCCAGAGACGGGCGCCAGCAACATCCATGTTCATAGATACTTGGGGCTGGCCTGTTAAAGGATCGTAATCCATACGGGCATCTGTAACGCGGTCGCCTTCCAGTTTGGCATCAGCCATGCCCGGAGCCGGCTTGATAGCATACAGATATAAAGGAGCATTAGGGTTATGACGTTCTTTCTTGTCTTCTGCACCGTAGAAGAAACGAACATTAGGAGGGAATTTATTTTTTACAACATCAAGACGTAAATAACTATTCAGTTTAGCTGTATCTTTTTTAGGTACTATACCTATAACCGGCCCTTCCACCACTGTATTTTCGCGGGTAAGATTAGGATATAAAACAGCGAACAGCGGATTTTTCTTAAGCTGCTGCTGCTGCTCCATAGATGCTGAATCTGTTTTGCCACCTGCAGTAGTTTTAGCTGCTTTACCATTATTGCCACCGGCTATAAGAGATGAAAGGCTGGCTGTATCGCTGCCGGCTGCTTTATTTTTTGCAGTATCTGCAACGGCGGTCGTGGCTAGTTTGGAAGAATCTTTAGCCGTAGTATCTGTATTGCCTGCAAGATAAGCTGCCAATGCGTCGTTGGCTGGTTGCAAACTGCTTATAACTTCCTGGTTGGAGTAAGTTTCGAAGAACTGCAATTTTGCAGTTGCCTGCAAATAGCTACGCACACGCTCGGGGTTATGCACACCTGCAAGCTCCACTGTGATGATACCCTTGTTCGCATCCAGGTTAACGTTCGGATTTGATACACCGAATTTATCAATACGGGTAAGGAGTACATTATAGGTGCGCTGAATAGCGTCTTTAGCTTCCTTGTTGATCTTAGCTAATACTTCGTCATCGGTAGAAGTAAGCGTGATGTCTTTTTCGGAAGGCTTGGTAAAAAGATAAGCGAGTTTTGCACCGTTATTATTTTTCTTGAAAGCATCACCAAACAGTGTTACGAAACCAGCCTGGCTATTGATCTTGGCAGCATTGGCCTCAGCTATTGTTTTGTTCAGCACAGGATCCGCAGGATTATTGGACATGGAGCGAACCAATTCATCAAGGCTCACTTCCAATGTTACGTTCATACCGCCCTGAAGGTCAAGGCCCAAACTCAGTTCCTGTTCCTTGGCTTCCTGAAAATTATATTTTTTCAGAAGCGGTACGCTGAAAACAATTTCACCTTGCAGGCTATCGCTGATGGCTGCATAACGGGTATCGGTAAGCGTCTCTAATTCGGTACCGGTGGCATTAGGATTATCTGTAAGAACAGAACGCCTTGCCTGGGCACGGACTTTCTTTTCTACGTTGCGAACAATGAACGTAAATGATAGCTGGTATAGAGAAATAAGAATGAGCGCAGCGGTAAAAAATTTTACCAAGCCTTTTAATTGCATAGGTGTTGTCTATTGATTAAACTTATAATAATATTAAAATTAGGTTGGCAAAGATAGGATTTAATATAAAAAAATGAAGGCTTGACGCAAGATTAAGGCGTTTTTAATAAAAAATATTTGAAATGACTGTTTTCCTGATATAGAA
>JABDGU010000064.1 GCA_013285905.1 Bacteroidota bacterium
GGTGGGTAGCGCCATCTTCGCCCAGGGTAAGGCCTGCATGCGACGCACATATTTTTACGTTCTTGCCGCTATAAGCAACCGACTGGCGTACCTGGTCGTAAACGCGGGAAGTGGAGAAATTAGCAAAAGTAGTAGTGTAAGGAATTTTGCCACCAATGGTAAGTCCCGCGCCGATGCCGATCATATTGGCCTCGGCTATACCACATTGTATAAAACGATCGGGAAATTCCTTCATAAACTGGTTAAGCTTCAGAGATCCGGCAAGGTCGGCGGTAAGCGCAACCACATTGGGATTGCGGCGGGCCGCTTCAACAATACCTTCTCCAAATCCTCCACGGGTTTCCTTTTCATTAAGTGGTTTTATATCCTGTAGCATCATGTTGTATATAATATTGTGCAAAAGTAGTTTATCATTGTTGTAATTCAAATTGCGGGCGGGGCATCATTTACTTTGTGTATAGCCCCAGTCTTTAAGCCACGCAATGATCTTTTCTTTATAATCGCCCTGTATTATAATAAAACCATCTTTTAGGCTTCCCCCCGTGCCACATTTGGTTTTAAGTTGTTTGGCAAGGCTTTCCATATCATCATTAGTGCCAATAAATCCGTCTATCAGCGTTACCACTTTCCCTGCTCGCTGTTTGGTGTCCAGCCTTACCCTGAGTTTTTGCTGATTCTTGGGTAATGTATCGGCAGGCTGTTCTTCCGGGAAATCATTCATATAATCCTGGTTGGTTGAGAAAACCAATCCATCAGGGCGGGCCTTATGTTTTTTTGACATAGTAATATTATAAGAGTAGGATGCTTAAGATAATTTAAATTCTTCGGGGCAAATCTAAAATGTAATAGCGTATTTTTAATAAAAAAAATTGCTTTGCATTCGTTTGGACTGATGATAAACAGGCATAATATTATAGGAGTCGTTATATGCAAAATAGTATTGCTTGTTATGCTATTTACCAATATGGCCAGAGCCCAGGCCGCGCACGAAGTACAGGCGCCGCCCAAACCGGACATTGATACATCTGTAAAAAAGAAAGTCAAACTTTCATCCTACACAAATCTTGACCTTATAGATATAGGGCTTGCTATTATTGGTAAAAACGAGTTGCGCAAGCCTGATACACTGGCAAAAAGAAGTGATAAGGTTTTCGCATCGCCCGTGCCCGGTTTTGGTTACAGCCTGCAAACAGGGTTTGAGGCCTCGCTTATTTCTAACCTGGCCTTTTATACCGGCAACCCCGAAAACGCCAATATCTCCAGCATCACTACCAGCCTTAATTATACCCAATACCACCAGTTCCTTTTTCCTATACAGGCCAATATGTGGACCAACAATAACAAGTATAATATACAGGCAGACTGGCATTACGTACAATTTCCACAAGCCACTTATGGCCTGGGGGGCTATACCCAATTAGGTGACGGATATACTATCAATTATTCTAGCATCCGGCTCTATACCACTGTTTTCAGGTCTTTTGGCAAAGACCTTTATTATGGCCTTGGTTACGATTATGAGTACCTATGGAATGTACATGAAGTGAACCCGCCTGCCGGCAAAGAGACCGATTTTGAAAAATATGGCATCATCCCCACATCCATTGTATCCGGCCTTAACTTTAGTTTTTTATATGATACCCGCAGAAACTCCATCAATCCCGAAGGCGGCAGCCTGCTTAATATTATATATCGACCCAACCTTACATTTTTAGGCAGCGATGTAAACTGGCAATCTGTTGTTATGGATGCAAGAAAATTTATAAAGCTGCCCTTTGGTTCTAAAAATGTGCTGGCCTTATGGAACTATGACTGGTTCACGCCGGGGCCTAATAAGCCGCCTTATGCATTATTGCCAAACACAGGTGGTGATCCTTACGGCAACACGGGCAGGGGATATACGGAAGGCAGGTTCAGGGGCCGGGATATGATATACGCAGAAGCAGAATACCGTTTTGGCATAACAAACAACGGGCTTTTGGGTGGCGTTATCTTTACTAATATAGAGTCGTTTACAGAGCAGGCTTCCGGCAGATTCGAAGTTTTTTACCCCGGCTATGGTTTGGGTTTAAGAATAAAGTTCAATAAATATTCCCGTACCAATGTGGCATTAGATTATGCCTGGGGCATAGATGGATCAAGAGGAGTTTTCCTTAACCTGGGGGAGATATTTTAGGTTTAAAATAAAAACCTTTTTGATACTGCCTTTTTATAAAAAATAAATGATCTTATAAAAATCTAAACCCTAAATATATTTGTGCAGAACGTTGATTCCAGGCCTTAGTGTCAGGAAACCCTGAATTATTTACATCAGACAGGCCAACAATATAACGTGCGCCGATATTAAATTTAATGGGCAATTTCAGTTCCAGGCCAATCACGCCGTTAAAAGCGCTTTTAAAAATGCTTTTAGGGTCTGATATAGTTGGGTCGGATGAGGAGGCAGATATAACGGTGCTGTATTGCGGCCCTATCTGCACCCATAGCATAGGGATGATCTTGTATTGAAATAATATCGGGATATCAAGATTGGTCGTTTTAAAATCTGTACCAGACAATATATCTGCCCCATTATATTTTGCAGAATTGATAAGCGCTTCTACCTGCACGCCTATTTTTTTTATGCGGATGCCTACAAAAGCGCCGCCGGTAAAACCTGCCTGCATGGTGCCTTGCCATTGTGTGCCACTTAATGAAGCAAAATTTGCTCCTGCTTTTATTCCAAGATCGAAACTCGGAAGCGTGGGTGTGGGTAGAGGAGGTGCTGCAAAAGATGGGGAATTAAATATTACAACAAAAATAAAGGATAAAAAAAGCGTTATTCTTTGTTTCATAAGACATATAAATTTAATGATGGTACAAATGTATGTAATAAGATAGCAAAAAACATGCCGCAGATCAGTTTTCTTCTATCACAACGAATTCCGCTTTTGTTGCCTGCATGGCGTCTTTAAGTGTATCGAAATAAGAACTGCCATACTGAAGATAATAGGATGAGAAATTTTCAACCCTTTCCTGCAGACCCTTGCCGGGAAACAGTTCGGTCTTCAATTTATTGATCCTTAGCACCTGCACCTGCATTTTTTTCTTTTCGGCCCGCAGCATTTTTTTCTCCAGCACTTGCAATTGATATTTTATTTTGCTCAGTACAGCTTCTGAAGAAGCCCTGAGCGTAGGGTCCAGTGTCGATGCTTTTTCTTTCAGGCCATTCAGTATTTTTTCAATCTCAGCAGTTTCCACATTTGTCTGCCATTTATCTCCGCTGTTTTTTGTAATGTACTCCTTTATAAGAAGTTCCCCGGGTTTAAAAATATCAGCTACAGAGAATTGTAATTGCGTGCCTAGTTTTGATAGTGAAATATTTATCCATAGCACAGACTGGCGCAAACAGATGGCAGGATAGAAAACTTTATAATGAGCGAATAAAGACTTTAACTGCAACCAATAGGATACTTCGGCCCCACCGCCGATAAATGCAATATCCGGCAAAATGCTTTCCTGCAAAAGCCCCCTAAGTATCACATTGGGGCTAAAACGCTCGGGGTGCAGGTTCAGTTCCTCTATCAGTTCTTTTTTAGTCCATTTAATATCTGTGTTGACTACAATCCAGCTATCTCCTTTTTGTTCTATCCTTTCGCGTAGCTGCTCGTCTAAATAAAACAGATTGATTGGACGGGGTTGTGCCTGCGCATGATAGTGTACGGAGAGTTTTTCTATTTGAGAAGATACAGCTGAGTAAGCTGTTTGGTTCAAAAGGTCATCCTCAATAATGGGCAGTATGGCATGTTTGAAAATCGCTTCGTCCGGGTTCAGCACGATGAGCCCGAAGCGGCCGAATAATTCATTTACCAGGAATTGTGTGGCATTGGCAATGGTTTTGTGCTGCAGGTAGGCCTTTGAAAGTATTTTTATCAACTCCTCACAATTAGCGCCCGGTGGGCCAAACAGCTTAAATACTTCACTCAGTAAACCTTTAAGGCCTTTGGTATCCATTCTGCCCACCGCGCCTTTTTGCCCATTGCCATCCCAAATGTATTTGTCTTTGTTATAGCGAAAGGTGCCAAGCTCTTCCAGGTCGTTATCTTCTGTGCCCATATAATATACAGGCACAAAATTTTTATCCGGATGCAATTGTTTTAACTCTTCTGCCAGTTTTATGGCATGGATGATCTTGTATATAAAGTACAGGTAACCGGTAAGTAAATTAGGCTGGTGGGCCGTGCAAATAGTAAAAGTATTTTCGTTCGCTAAAAGGCTAAGGTTGTTTTCTACATTTTGGTGTTTGGATAAGTGCTGGTATTGATGGTTGAGCGTTTGGACTAAAGCTTCGCGATTTACAGGGTGTTTTTTGCGTTCCTGTATAGCCGCGGAAATGCCTTCAGTATTAAAGGGGTAGGTATAAAATTCTTTTAAGCCAGGCTCATTTTTTAGGTAATCGGTAATCAGTTTAGAAAAATAGCCGGTATCGCTATATGGCAAATACGTGATGCTTGCTGGCACAAGTTTAGAATTTGACAGCGAAGTTAAGTTTTGTTTGTAATTAGGGGTTAAGAATTTGTAATTTGGCAAGAGAAATAATTTATATTGTAGTAGGAATTGGCTTATTTAGCCTTGCAATTTATCTTAATAAGATATAAGTGAATACATCCAATAGCATAAAAAACTGGTCGGAGGACGAGCGCCCGCGCGAAAAAATGCTGCAAAAAGGAGCAGCGGCCTTAACGGACGCAGAATTATTGGCTATCCTTATATCCAGCGGCACCAAAGAAAAATCAGCCGTCGAACTGGGAAGAGAGATATTATTGTTAGCCCACAACAATATGCTGGAATTGGGCAGGTTGAGCATATCTGAACTTAAAAAGACAAAGGGAATAGGGGAGGCAAGGGCCATAACAATAGCCGCCGCATTGGAAATTGGCCGCCGCAGGCAGATGAGCGAGGGTTTGCAACGCAACACAATAACAAAAAGCGCCGAGGCTGCCGAAATTGTCGTGCCTTTATTACAGGACCTTAACCATGAGTCTTTTTGTGTGATATACCTCAACCACGCCAGCCGGGTGATACGCTACGAAATGGTAAGTAATGGAGGGCTAACAGCCACAGTTGCCGATATCAGGATCATTTTAAAGAATGCATTATTATACAATGCCAACCGTATTATTGTGGCGCATAATCATCCGTCCGGTAACAAACAAGCCAGCGCAGCCGACAAAGAACTGACCAATAAACTAAAAGATGCCGCAGCATTAATGGACATTAAATTAGTAGATCATTTAATAGTTTGCGGCACAGGGTATTTGAGCATGGCAGATGAAGGGATGATAGGATAGAGTTTAAAATTTCTTATCTGCGTTCTTTACGCTCTATATTCCCCCGTTTATTGTATCTTGCAGCGGTCTTTTTCAAATAATAATTATTCGCTATAAAAGCGGCTTACATGCTAAAAATCGGAATTTTTGGTGCCGGCCATCTCGGCAAGATCCACATGCAGCAATGGCAGGAAATTGCAGGCATAGAGCTTACCGGTTTTTATGACCCTGATGATAACCAGGCAGCTTTGGCCATTGCCCAATACCAGGTGCCACGTTTTAATAATATTGAATCACTTATAGATGCAGTAGATGCCGTGGATATAGTCTCCACTACTACGGCGCATTACGAGATCGCAAAAAAATGCCTGCAGGCCGGCAAACACGTTTTTATCGAAAAACCGCTGGCACATACACTGGAAGAAGCAAAGGAATTAGTGAAGCTGGTAAAGGAGGCCAATGTAAAATGCCAGGTGGGCCATGTGGAGCGTTATAATCCTGCTTTCCTTGCCTTGGGCAACCAGTCTTTGCAACCTATGTTCATAGAGGCACACAGGCTGGCACAATTTAATCCAAGGGGCACCGATGTATCTGTCATTCTCGACCTGATGATACATGACATAGATGTTGTAATGCACCTGGTAAAATCGCCTGTGATGCGTATCTCAGCAAGCGGGGTATCGGTATTAAGTGAAACAGCGGATATAGCAAATGCCCGGATAGAATTTGATAACGGATGTGTTGCCAATCTTACCTCCAGCCGCATTTCGCTTAAAAAAATGCGTAAAATGCGCATCTTTCAGCGGGACGCTTATATAGGGATCGATTTTCTGGAAAAGAAAACGGAGATAATACGCATGAAGGAGCCGGGTGCAGCACCTGGCATGATGGACTTTCCCATAGAAATGGGCAATGGGGAGAAAAAGAATATTTCTGTGCAATTGCCGCAGATCACGCCATCAAATGCTATCCGCATGGAACTGGAAGAATTTGCCGAGGCTATTACAAGTAATAAAAATGTGCGTGTGAGTGTCTATGACGGCTACCAGGCAATGGACGTGGCCCACCAAATATTAAAAAAGATGAGTTTGCACAATGAGGCATACAATGTTTGATCGGTTTCTGCGTTATAACGTAAGTGTATTAACATTATTATAGTATCGTAATGAAGTTTAACATCCTGTTTTTTATTTTTCCTGTTTGCATTTTGTGGAGCGCTTGCAATATTATTAATCCTCCCGAAAAAATACCCACTTATATTCATATTGATTCCTTCAAGTTTACAAATACAGAGCCGGGCAGGGTAGGTAGTTCTTCTCATGCTATAACATCGGTATGGGTAACTTATAACGGCACACTTGTCGGCACTTATGATCTGCCGGCAACTATTCCGATTATTGCCACCGCTAATGGTTCTCTTAACCTGGGTGCAGGAATTACGGTTAACGGGATGTACAATTTTGAGTCTGTTTATCCATTTTACAATTATGATACTTCCACTTTGGTTGCCCAGCCGGGGAAGACAATAACTTATCTCCCTACAACAAGTTATTTCGGAGCGCTTGCAGACACATTTCGTTTTATGGAGAACTTTGAAGATGCAAATTCTTTCGTTAGTGATAGCAGCACCGGGCATGTGGTTTCTATGCACAGAACCAATTACCCCGATTCTGTTTTTGAAGGGCAATGGTCAGGAGCTATTGAGCTCAAATCAATCAACGATAGCGCACAAATAAGAACAGATAGTTTTGCTTTGCCCGGTGGCCCCGCTTTTTGCGAGTTTAATTACAAGGGAACAGCAAACCTGGTATTTGGTTTTAATGCATTTTTGGTTGTTGATTCAATTCGTAATCAAAATTTGACGTATTTCTATGGGTTTAACGCATCTCCGGATGTGTGGAAGAAAATGTATGTAAGCCTTGCTGATTTGGCTGCGGCTTACTCAGGTGGTAATTACCAGGTATATTTTAAAGTGACGCTAGCCCCCGGGCAGACGAGTGGGTACATATTGCTTGATAATGTTAAAGTAGTTGGTAGCAGGTAAATTGATCAAATGGTAGATACAAAAAGAAGGGCCATAAATATATTGCTGCTGCTCGATTATTTTTCAGCTGCCATAGCATGGCTTTCCTTTTGGATATACCGGCACGAGATACTATCCAACGAAACTTTTTCCAATGCCCTGCAATTATTCGGTATTAAAGACCTTATCAATTGTGTTATTGTTATTCCATTCTGCTGGCTGTTTCTTTACCTCTTGTCGGGCACCTACTTCGACCTATATCGTAAATCTCGTCTAAATGAAATTAACCGCACACTTATATCCTGTATTATAGGTTCCATATTCGTAGCCTTGTTCGTATTTGCGAATGACAATAAAGATTATTCCTATTTTATCAGGATGACCGGGCATTACCTGCTTATCCACACTGCCTATACGCTTATCTTTCGTTTATTGATACTTAACCAGGTAAAGAGCAATCTTATCTCCGGCAAAGTGGGTTTCAATACATTGATAATCGGTGGTAACCAGCAGGCCATCAATGTATATAAACAGGTTAAGGAAAACCCCAAAGTGCTGGGAAACATTTTCAAAGGCTTTATTTACTCCAACAAAGAAGCCAGCAATGGCATGACCAATTACCTGCCCCAGCTCGGTCATCTCTCCAAACTGGAAAATATAATTGATGAAAACCAGATAGAGGAAGTAATTGTAGCCGTGGATTCGTCCGAACATCATTTGCTGGAGAACATTATTACAAGACTATGCTACAGGCCTGTGGTGGTGAAATTACTCCCTGATATTTATGACATTATTTCGGGCTCGGTAAAAACGAGCAATGTATATGATGCGGTGCTGATACATATACATCCCGACCTGATGGTGGACTGGCAGCGGGTTTGTAAAAGATTTATTGATATTGCTTTTTCGTTTGTGGCCATGCTGGTGCTTTCGCCGGTCTTTCTTATTACGGCAATATGTGTACGGTTTTCTTCATCGGGCCCCATACTTTATAAGCAGGAAAGAATAGGCCTGTTTGGTAAGCCATTCAATATTTATAAGTTCAGGTCTATGTACGTGGGTGCGGAAACTAATGGACCATTACTATCCAGCAAAGCTGACCCGAGGATAACGAATTGGGGCCGGTTTATGCGTAAATGGCGCATTGATGAATTGCCACAGTTCCTTAACATTCTTATAGGCGATATGTCGCTGGTAGGCCCTCGCCCTGAACGCAAATATTATATAGATATAATAAGCCAGACACACCCCCATTATAAGTACCTGCACAAGGTAAAACCCGGTCTTACATCCTGGGGTATGGTGCAATATGGCTATGCAGAAAATGTGGAGCAAATGATAGACCGCATGAAGTATGACCTGCTCTATATTGAGAACTGCTCTCTTGCCCTTGATGTGAAGATCATGCTTTATACCCTGAATGTTATTTTCCAGGGCAGGGGCAAATAACATTGGTTGTTGTTACCAGCAGCTAATACTCCAGCTATCCTGCCAGCGATGTCCCGGTTCTGAATGGATAATCCCTTCCTTTTCTTCCAGATTGCCATTGTGATGTATAGAATCTGCAATACCATGCCAGGGTTCAATACATACAAAATCCGCGTCTTTGGCGGCCCAGATGCCTAAGTAGGGGAAGTCCTCAAAATCAAAACCAAGTCCATGATTTGTCTTCTCACTCCTCAATAAAACTTTCCCCGACTCAAGTCCTTTTAGCACAATAGCATCATTATGGAAAAGCTGGTGTGATAATGGCAAATGTTTCTCGAAGTGCAGAAAGGGAATTGGACCAGCTATCAAACCGTTTTGTAAAGCCATTCTTGAGGTGGTTTCTGCATGTTCAAATTCCAGGTAATAGTCGGAATAAACAGTATTTATCACTAAAGGCACTTTAAATGCAGGGTGGCCACCCACTGAAAAGTACATTGTTTCAGCGCCGGTATTCAGCACATCATAAGTTACGGTAAGTGTTGCTCCTTCCACGCTGTAGTGGATGTGAAACTCAAAATCAAAAGGATAAATTTTCCTTGTCTCATCGCTGCTTATTAATAAAAAAGTAGCTTTTGCTGCTTCTGCATGTTCTATGATAAAATCTTTTTCTCTTGCAAAGCCATGCCTGTTGGAATGGTATGCCTTTCCTTTATAGAAATAAGTATCGTCTTTTAACTGGCCCACAAAAGGAAATAAGACAGGCGAGTGTTTGCTCCAGAAAGCGGGATTGCCATTCCATAAATAGTCTAATTGGTGCTGCTTGTGGCAAATGCTTTGCAATTCAGCACCTTTTGCCGCAATCTCAATTTTCAGTTCTTCCGTGTTGAGTGTTACAAGCATATTTAGAAATTATTTTGCTGCAGCCTCTGTTTTTTTCGGCTTGCTTTCGCCCAGAGCGGCGATGGGTTTTATGGCCCTCCTTTTTTTCAAACCGAAATTGTCGAATGTATGTTTGGCTATATGCTGCATAGCCTCTTCTACAGAATCAGTATACAGGAAAAGGTTAATGTCCTCCGGGCTTATAGTTTGTTCAGTAACCATTTTCTGCAGATAGCTATACAATTTTTCGTGAAAAGATTTTCCGAATAATACTACAGGGAATTTTTGGAACTTCCCTGTTTGTATTAAAGTTATTGCTTCAAAAAATTCATCCATAGTGCCATATCCGCCGGGCATTACTACAAAAGCGTAAGAATATTTGCTAAGCAAAACCTTGCGGATGAAAAAATAATCTATGTCCACCCAGCGGTCAAGATAAGGGTTAGGCTTTTGTTCCTTGGGCAATACGATATTGCAACCAATGGAACGCCCGCCTTCTTCCTTAGCGCCGCGATTAGCAGCTTCCATAATGCCGGGGCCGCCACCTGTCATAACTGTAAAGCCCAGTTTCACTATTTCACGGCCTATCTCGCGGGCCTTTTCATAATAGGGATGCGTTTCCTTAAACCTGGCGGAGCCAAACACGGTTACACATGGCCCTACAAAATGCAGTTTGCGGAAACCTCTTACAAATTCCGACATTACATGCAGGAGGAAGCTAAATTCCTCCCAGCGTGGATGCGGTCCTTCCAGGAAAACAGCCTCCCGTTTCGACCCGACAGGTGTAAATTCCACATTTGGATTTACATGTTCCTGATTATTTTCTTCTTCGTTTGCCATAGATGCTTATGCTAATTTACAATCTTAGTTTTTTAAAGAGGCATCCTAAGGGTATTTTAATCTTTACTATACATTTGTTACATTGTAGAAAATACCTTCAGCATGTTTCGTAAGCATATCAATACCAAAAAGAAAGAGCAGAAAGACCGTATAGCCTGGAGAAGCCATGAGGTAACACGTATTGAAGCATTTAGCGATGCAGTTTTTGCATTTGCAGTAACCCTGTTGATCGTTTCGCTGGAAGTCCCCAAAACGTTTGATGACCTGCTTCAAAACCTTACCGGGTTTATACCATTTGGATTTTCTTTTTTGATGCTTTTTAGTTTCTGGTCAGCGCAATATGTTTTTTTTAGAAGATTTGGACTGCACGACTCATATACCTATAATTTGAACGCAGCTTTAATTTTTATGGTATTGTATTTTGTATATCCCTTAAAATTTTTATTTGCGCTCATTGTGCAGTTGATGTGGAAACATCAGTTCTCTGGAATTAGCGATGTTCAGGTATCAAAGTTGATGTATATCTATAGTGGGGGCTATGCGATTATTTCTCTCTTATTTATTTTGATGTATAAACATGCTCTTCGGAAAAAGGATGATTTAAAGCTTACAGACAGTGAGGCATTTGAGGCAAAGACAACATTATACAATCATTTGATAGCGATGTTGTTTGGGATCGCGTCTATTATTGTTGCTGCAATAAGCCCGTCTTTGGGTGGGGTAGCTGGCATCATGTACGCGTTTATCTGGATACCTATGATGATAGTGGAAAAACGCAGAAATAAAATGCACCGCATCAAATTCGAGCAATTCGGCAAAATAAGTAGAGAAAGCGTGTAAAGTCTCTTTAGGGATTTAGGGTTTTACCATTTTATATCAAGGTAGTCTGCCTGTCCGTTTGTGCCGGGAATCATAATAAAACCAACACTATTGCCAACTAAAGGACGTGCCGTAGTGGAAAAAACCTGGGTGTTATTGATGTAGCCATTCCAGAGGTTGCCCACTTGTTCCAATCTCAGGATATTAAGGCTTGCGCATATGGCATTACTAACTGTCCAGTTAAGTACAGGTGTGGCGCTGTTTGCAGTGGTGTCTCCTTCATTATAAAGGGCATAAGAACCCGTTACGGCATTTATCTTAAAAGAGAAACCTTTATTGGTAGTGGTGCCGCCAAAATACAAACCCATTATATTATCTGAGCTGATACTTGTTTCGAGCAGGAAATTAGCTGAAGAACTGATAGACGTAGCCAGGCCCGCCTCTAAAACGGCAGGGTTGCTGCTGGGATGCGAAGTATAATATAAATAGCCGTTACTGATATAAATGGCGCTGCCATTCGTAACATTGGTATAAGACCAGTTATGCGTATCAGAATTAAAGTCATCCCTCAAATCATTTTGGTAGGCCGGCTGGGCCGGCGTTGTGGGGATAACATAATCGCTTTTGCTGCAAGAGCTTAACAAGCTTGCAGAAACTAATAACAGTAAGGCTGCTTTGTGAAATTTCATCATGTTCTCAGCTCGTTTTAATGAGTATAGATTTTAGCAAAATACAAAAAGGAATTAATTTTTTTGCAGGATTTAATTCGTATATTAATTATTGTTAATCGTGCTGCCTCTCTTTTACCAATTCCAGCACTTTTTCCAGCTGTTCTTCGCGGCTTAGCTGGCTGTTGTCCAGTACAATGGCATCATCGGCCTGGCGGAGGGGGCTTTCTTCCCGTGTCGTGTCCAGGTAATCCCTAAGTTCTATATTATGCTTCACTTCTTCCAGGCTGATGTTGGGGTTGCTTATATATAGCTCTTCAAACCGGCGTTTCACCCTTATTTCCGGCGATGCTGTCATAAACAGTTTCAGTTCCGCCTCAGGAAAAACCACGGTGCCGATGTCCCTGCCATCCATCACAATGCCTTTCTTTTTGCCCATTTTTTTTTGCTGCGCCACCGCGAAGGACCGCACTTCTTTTATGGCGGCTACCTCGCTCACTCTTTCGGCTACCAGCATTTCGCGTATCAGGTGCTCTACATTTTCATTATTCAGGTAAATATCAGACTGCTGCCTGCCTTCGTTAAACACAAATGATAAATGGATATCTGCCAGTGCTGTTAATATAGCGCTATGGTCTTTAAGGTCAACACTGTTTTGAAGAAAGTACAAAGTTATGGCGCGGTACATAGCCCCGCTGTCAATAAAATGATAGCCCAGCTTGGCCGCCAATGCTTTGGCAAGCGTGCTTTTACCACAACTCGAATATCCGTCTATCGCTATAATTATTTTAGAATTATGCATTCCGCTTCTTTGGGCAAATTTCTGTTTTTTATTCTGAAATAAACAAATGGTGACAAAAGGCCACCATTTGCACAAATGTATTTAAAAAAACAGGTTTATTTTACTACTTCTATCCCCATGCGGTGAGCATAGCATTCGTTCCAATACATATTGCCATCGCAACCTTTTACCGAGCCTCCACCATCCGGGCACATATCACCCTTGTGCTGCTCATAAAGCGCCTGGCTGAAACACGACCTTTTCTTGCAGGCAGTTCCGGCTACTATTATAAAACACATTAGGGTACATAGGCCCGTAAAAAATACGACTTTCATATTCAAATTCTTTTTGCTTCTATCGAGGCGGTCCGAC
>JABDGU010000065.1 GCA_013285905.1 Bacteroidota bacterium
TACCATGTTTATCTGTGGTAATAATGAAGCCGCCAAAAAGCAGGTACTTCACATTTTAGATGTATTTGGCTGGGACGTGGAAGATATGGGTAAAGACACCGCAGCACGTGCCATCGAACCCTTATGCATGCTTTGGTGCATTCCCGGCATGCTTCGTAATCAATGGACCCATGCTTTCAGGCTCGTAAAGGCATAATACATTAAATAATACATCAAACTTTAAAAGGGTGGTATTTTTATCATCGAAAATTCTTTTCTTTATTCCCTGGTATTTATTTACCGGGGAATTCTAATTTTATACTATATGGAACCGATCATTACAATCAGGCACCTTAATAAAAAATACGGCGAAAAAAACGTACTAAACGATATTAATCTTGATATTTACCCCGGGCAGATAATCGGGTATATTGGCCCTAATGGTGCAGGGAAGTCAACCACAGTAAAAATACTTTGTGGCATTATACAAGACTATTCTGGGGATATCACTATTGCCGGAAAAGACCTTAGGGGTAATGTGCTGGATGTAAAGAAAATGATAGGCTATGTACCCGAACTGGCAGAGCTGTATGACATGCTCACTCCATGGGAATACCTCAACTTTATAGGTAAGTTATATCACCTGCCTGACAATGTTATAGAAGAGAGGTCTAAAAGGATGCTCGATACTTTTGGCCTTCTTGGCAATATATACCAGCGCATGGATACTTTTTCTAAAGGCATGAAACAGAAAGTACTGCTTACCTCTGGTTTGTTGAATAATCCTAGTATTGTAATTCTCGATGAGCCCTTATCCGGCCTGGATGCCAATGCTGTTATTATGGTAAAAGAATTATTGCAGGTGTTGAAACAGGAAGGTAAAACCATTTTCTATTGTTCGCATATGATGGACGTTGTTGAAAAGGTTTCAGACAGGATAGTATTAATTAACAATGGCCGGATAATAGCCAATGGCACCATAGCCGAGCTAAGACAAAATGATACAGATTCTTTAGAGCAAATATTTTCTAAACTCACTTCAACAGGCAATTTGACAAAAAAGGCTGATGATTTTGCATCTGCAATTAATTACACTAATACAGCTAATTAAGCTTTAAGGATATGAATAAAATTCTTTTAAAACTGGTAATGCTTCCCTCGGGCCTGTGGCGTGGTATGGGTGCGGACACCGACCAGCTAAGAGCTATACTGGATGTACGCCTTAAAATGGATGACCGCAGGCCACCTAGTTTGGGTCGGCCAAACCAAAAGAAGGAAGTAAAAAACGCTACATGGAAGAATATGCTCATTTCTGTGATAATGGGTGCCGTATATATGTTCCCGCTCATCACAGTTAAAGACGCTATTTTCGGTTTAAGTATATACCTCGGCCTCTTGATGGTATGGCTTGCGTTGATGCTGATAACAGATTTCTCAAATATCCTGTTCGATACCCGCGATAAGTTTATCATCATTCCCCGCCCGGTAAATGACAAAACTATTGTCCTTTCACGTTTATTACATGTATTCATTTACCTGCTGCGCATCGTACTGCCTATGTCTTTAGCCGGCTGGATCGTATTGGGCATAAAATATGGTTTGCCTTCTGTTTTGGTTTTCCCTTTTGCTATTTTATTGATTGTTTTCATCTCCTTGTTTTTTGTCAATTTTTGCTACTTGCTGCTTTTGAGGTTTGCAGGGCCGCAAAAATTCAAAGAGATCATCAATTATTTCCAGATAGCAGTTTCGGTTTTATTTTTTGCTGCAGTCTACCTGATACCTAAAGCCTTCGATCCTGAAAAAGGGTTTAACATCACTATCACAGATCATCCGTGGATAAGGTTTCTCCCGTCTTATTGGATCGCGGAATGCTGGCATTGGCTGGATGTGAAAAGTTTCCCTATCTACCTTCCCGGTACCGAATGGTTTGCTGTTTTTGCCATATTAGCTCCCTTAACTTGTTTCTGGGTATTGATAAAATTCCTCGCGCCACAGTTTGCGCGCAATTTGGGCGGCCTCGATGTCGCTGAAACCTCAGAACAAAAGATACAATCTGCAGGCAAAGTAACATCTGGTAAAAAACAGTTTTACCATAAACTCGCCAACGCTTTTAACCGCAGCGATGATGCAAAAGCGGGTTTTATAATTACCTGGTTGCAAACCTCCCGCAGCCGTACGTTCAGAATGCGCGTATTCCCAACATTTGCTTACGTGCCTGTTTACTTTGTTTACCTGCTTTTATCGAAGCATGAATCCTTCAAGGATGCCTGGATTGATATGCCTAATAATCCCGGCTATATCATCCTGCTGTATATGTGTGCTTTTGTAATGATGAATGCCTTGAATTACCTGTACATATCCGAACAGTATAAAGCGGCCTGGGTGTATTATGCAGCACCTTTAAAAACACCCGGCGGGGTTTTGTCAGGAGCATTTAAAGCATTATGGTTGAAATATATGTTCCCGTTTTTTGCCGTGCTTTCTATATTCACCATCACATTCTGGGGCTGGGCGACCTCATTAGACATTGTTCTTGCTTTAGTGAATGTAACCTTGTTTGCTGTTTGCATGGTAAGGGTAGGGGCGCGCCATTTCCCTTTTTCCACTTCCGAACAAATAAACCAGTCCGGCTATAGGGTAATAAGAGCTTTTCTCTCTATGTTTCTTGCCTTCGGTTTAGGTGCAGCGCATTATGCTCTTGTAAAAAGGGATGTTTTGGGATTGAACACAATTTTGAAACTCATCTTTTTATTACTCTCTTCAGGGTTTTTATGGCTGGTATGGAACAGCTACTCCAACACAAGTTGGGCTGTTATAAAGCAGGCTGATGACAAATAATTTTTAACACTAAACCAGATTTTATAGATGATAAAATACGCGTCATTCTGCCTATTAGTTTGTATCGCCATCACTGCATGCAAAAACGCCGCAACTACCGGAAGTTCAAACGCCGCAACAAAAGACACTACCATAGTAAAAGATGTCCACACTCAATCCAATGCAGATAGTGTAATTATGAAACACCTGGACCTCGATATAAAGGTAAATTTTGAAACTAAACAGATTGCTGGTGTTGCCAACTGGAGTATAGAGAACAAAGACAAAGTAACTGAGTTGAAATTAGATACTTACGACATGTCGATAGACAGTGTTTTTGCAGATGGAAAACTTGTAAAATTTATACTGGATAGTCCTGTAAAGTACCTTGGTTCAGCTTTGCACATTCCTATATCCGCTAATACCGGCTCTATTGCCATTCATTATAAAACAGGTAAAGATGCAATAGCCTTGCAATGGCTCGGGCCGCAGCAAACACACGATAAAAAACATCCTTTCCTCTATACACAGTCCGAATCTATTTATGCACGTTCATGGATACCCTGTGCAGACGGGCCGGGAATAAGATACACCTACAATGCCAGGGTAGAAGTGCCCAAAGGCTTAATGGCCCTTATGAGTGCCCATAACCCCCAGCAAATAAATGACAGCGGAATTTATTATTTTGATATGGAGATACCTGTGCCGGCTTACCTCATGGCCCTGGCGGTGGGAGATATTTCCTTCAAAAGTATTGATGAACATACTGGGGTGTATGCAGAACCCGGGATGATAGATAAAGCCCGTTACGAATTTGAGGATGTTGGTAAAATGGTTGGCGCTGCTGAAAAACTTTATGGTCCTTATCGTTGGGGCAGGTATGATGTATTGGTTTTGCCGCCCGGTTTTCCTATTGGTGGCATGGAAAATCCCCGTCTCACTTTTTGTACCCCTACTGTAATTGCCGGCGACCGTTCTCTTGTCAACCTTATTACTCACGAATTGGCACATAGCTGGAGCGGCAACCTTGTTACAAATGCCACATGGAATGATTTCTGGCTCAATGAAGGCTTTACTGATTATTTTGAGCATCGTATATCAGAAGCGATGTATGGTAAGAGCTTTGCTGACATGATTTGGGAACTGGGTTACCAGGATTTTGTAGCTGCCGTAAACGATTTAGGAAAAGATAGTAAAGACACCTGGCTGAAGCTTGACCTGAAAGGAAGAGACCCAGACGACGGGCTTACTGATATAGCCTATGAAAAGGGGGCCCATTTCTTAAAACTGATAGAAAATACAGTTGGCCGGGAAAAGTTTGATGCCTTCCTTAAGAAGTATTTTGATGAGCATGCTTTCAAAACAATATATACTGAACAATTTCTTGTTTATCTTAACGACAACCTCTTAAAAGGCGATACAGCGCTCATCAACAAGATAAACATCAACGCTTGGGTATATGGGCCCGGCATTCCTGCAAATTGCCCGCGAGACTATCCTGAAAGATTCAAAGCGGTTGACACCACCCGAACTGAATTCTTAACAGGCAAACCAATATCGAAAAGTATTACTGCTACCTGGACAACCAATGAGTGGCTGCATTTTCTAAGGAACATGCCGGCCAAGCTATCTCTCGCGCAAATGAAGTTCTTAGACGAGTCTTACCACTTTACAAAAACAGGAAACAGTGAGATAGCTGATGTATGGTTTGTTATGTCTCTATCTGCAGATTATAAACCTGCTTATCCTGCTATGGAACAGTTTTTAAGCAGCGTGGGCCGTCGCAAATTCCTGGAGCCGCTGTATACAGAAATGATGAAAACACCCGCAGGGAAAGAAATGGCAAAAAGCCTGTATGCTAAATATAAAATGAACTACCACCCCCTTGCACAGGTCAGCCTTGAAAAGATCGTAAAATAAGATGTGCTGTTTACCTGTCAATCACAAATCTTAGTGTTTGGTTTGTACCTGCTGCAGATATCCGCAGTAAATAAACTCCATTAGCTAAGGATGGGCCTAAAACTATCTGTTTGACAAATATTCCGTTCTGTGCTGTTGCACGTTCTTGCTGTAAAAGTTTTCCCGGCATATCCAATAGTTCTATCAAAACATCAGCTCCTGCAAGAGAAGGGTCTATACTGCCACTTATATTGAAAACACCATTGTTAGGATTAGGGAACAAGCTAAGATCATGGATAACATTGCTTAACTGTCCCACACCCAGCGCCACTTTCATGTGTATCACATTACTAACAACATAATGGTTCCAGACACAGGGGAAATTGCTTTGGGAGACACAGGTTATCTCATCACCATTTAGCAAGGTATTGCTGCTGTATGCAGAATCGGTAGCCCCGGGTATAATGTTGGAATTTTTATACCATTGGTAAGCCGCCCCTCCGTTTGTAGTAGCAACTGTAAAACTTACATTTTGGCCGTATTGTATCATATTGCCTGGGCTTGCAGTAATATTAGCTGTTTGTGTTGTAGTAAATGAATCTACTGTAATAGTTATCTCATTGCTCTCTGCAAAACCCGGTGGGTATAAGCAAGCATAATTGGAATTTATGTAGCATAAGAGCATATCTCCGTTTGCTATACCGGGCAGGGTGACGCTATTGCTCGTAGTGGTAAAAAGGTAATAGAGGTTCTTGTACCAATCATAGGTAGGAGCTGTACCGCCATAACTTGGTATTGAAGTGACTTGTATGGTATCATAACTAAGGCAGATCGAATTATTATACAATGCACTGATCGTGGCACCCGGGACCTGGTAATCAAGAACTGTATCCGCCGCGGTAGTAGCGCTTCCCCCGCCATTTGCAGCTGTTACAAGAGCGGTATAGCTGCCGCCTGTATTGGTAATGTAGTAAGGGAGTACCGTGTCTGCAAATCTTTGTACCCGTCCATTACCACCATCTGCAACATATACATTTCCGTATTTATCCTGCACGCAATTCACGGGGGCATCAAATTGATTGTTTGCAGAGCCTTGTCCGTTACCACCCAAAATAGTTACACCATTTACGGCGCCCGGTGCAAACTTCTGGATGCGGTTATTATTCTGATCAGTTACAAATATATTACCGCTGTCATCAACATAAACAGCTGTAGGTCCATCCAATAAATAAGCAACAGAACCGGGAGTACCCAATGAATCTCCGGCTACCGTTGTACCCGTAGTTGCAAAGGGCGGCCACTTCTGTACCCTGTTAGCAGCATAGTCCGCAACATAAAGATTACCGCTATCATCGACAAATATCCCCTTCGGATAATTTAGCTGGCTATCTGTATATCCAATGCCATTCCCACCTGCAATTATTACGCCGCTTGTAGCTCCCGGCTCCCATTTTTCCACCAATGCATTGTCATAGTCAGAAACATAAATATTTCTGTTCCCATCCACAAATACGCCGCCCGGAAAATCAACTTGGTCCGCGGCTGGTCCTGGTCCAAAGCCATTGCCTCCGGCAACATAGGTCCCGGAACTGGCACCGGGCGCTAACTTCATAATGCCACCATTATATGGTGTCAGTGCGGCAAAATAAACTGTATCGTTCTCATCAACATAAATGTTGCCAATATATTCCTCGGTTACCAGCATTGTTCCATTACTTGACCCAGCAGGGTATTTCCATATGCTATATATTGGCCCCCAAGCTGGTGGGGGAGGTATAGTAGCTGGTTGTGAAGCCTCGAAAGACACAAAAACATTGCCATTAGTATCAACAGCAACACCATTAACAGACCAAGTTGTATCTATACTTGAATTTTTGGCAGCAGCCGTTGCAGCATAATTCAGTAATTTTTTTGTTTCAGTATCTACTGGTACACCATTCTGTTTCCAGATTATCCGCGCATTAGGAAGACTACTGGATAGATTAAGTGTATCGCCGCTGCAAGGCCCGCCCGAAGTAGTTAATGATACTACGGGCTGTGCATTTAATAAATTGCTTCTAAAGGGAAGTAGTAATATTAGTGCAAAAACTAATTTCTTTAGATCGGGCATGGAAGTTTCTGAAGTTAAAGAGTTTTTATAATATAAATGTATGGAATAATATAGAATTTTAAACTAGCTTATTATTTATTTAGGCATCAGTTCTATAATTTATTGGTATTTATTTATTTTTCAATTGAAAACGAGATTAATTAAGTTTATTTTAATTTTTCAAGAATAAAAAAACCGTGATGCAATTTTTGAATTGGTACTTCTGGTATATAAGTTTTATCTCGCGACTGTTAAAGGTATCTGTAGCAATGAATGAACAGAATGCAGACGTTTTTTTTAAAAGAGTGTTTATTCATTAATAGGGACTAATTTTGCACCCGTTTTAAAGAACCAGGCATAATGATCATCTTCAAACAGTTTAGTTTCGATTCAGCACATTTCCTGCCACTTGTTCCCGATGGGCATAAATGCAAAGGCATACACGGCCACACTTACCAGCTTATTGTTTATATAGAAGGGGAACTTGACCCTAAAATTGGCTGGGTAATGGACTTTGCGGTGTTGAAGGATGCTGTAAACCCAATAGTAGATATGCTGGACCATAAACTTTTTAATGACATAGAAGGCCTTGAAAACCCCACCTGTGAAAATGTTGCTGTGTGGTTATGGAATAAAATAAAGCCACTTGTTCCCCAACTCAAAAAAATAGAACTCCATGAAACTCCTACATCTGGAGTTATATATGAAGGATAAATTTTCTATCTTGGGCTTCTGTTATGGCCCGATTCTTATTTATTATTCTCATTTTTTCTACACCTGCAATACTGCATGCGCAATTTTTTGTTGCTTCGGATCTTGCATTGGCCCAATCACTAACTGTATTTGCAGACCCGAATTCTAAAAAAATACACTCGGATATTAGCTATACGCCAAGGTTTGCAATAAACATTCTGAATGCACGCGACAGAAAAATAAATTTCGGCCTTTCACTATACCTCGAGAAATATTCAGTTGTAGGCGGGGCTATAGATACAAACACAATATCAGTCTCTGACAGGCATAAAAGTTCTTTTATTTACATTGCTCCGGTACTAGACTACAAATTTGATGCCAAAGCAAAATGGCATTTACTTTTATTACCATCATTTGGCATTGCAGTTGCAGGTACTGATATTTGGGCTTCATCTTCCGATAATGCTTATTTAAGTGCTGCTACAGGGCAGCATTCTTCTGCGCAACAAACATCTCCTTCGGCTTATACCAATCAATACGCAATAAATGAACCTGACCCGCATTCTTTTGTGAGTAAAACAATAGTAAGAATGGGGTTTCAACTACAAAGGCGCGTTGAATTGTCTGACAATAATTTACTTATCGCAACAGTAGGGTACAGCTTCATGCCCGGAACAATTAGCAGTGCATTTAAAAGTAATGGCTACGATATAGATCTTCAGCCACAAGTTTTTAGCTTAGGTATTGGGTATATGAGAGAATGCAATAAAAAACCTAAACCATTAGATTGATGAAAAGACTAATCCTGTTTTTTATTTGTTGCCTGGGCTTTGCCAATGTTCATGCGCAATTTTGTGTTTGGGCCGATGTGGCTCTTGCCCAATCCATAACGCAATTTCATTACCTATACCCATACTCCGACAATATAAATGTTTCCTACACACCAAGATTTTCAATCAACTATTTGAAGAATAGTGATGGCCGCCTCAATATAGGATTGTCCGCTTATTTGGAAAACTATTCAATTAGCTACCATCCGGTCGATGGCAAAAACGGATATATCGTTTATGTAGGTAACTCAGGCCAATCCTACATTGCCGAGATGAATGACAAGCACACAAGCACTTATTTATATTTAGCACCGATCCTGGATTATACCCTGGACGAAAAAAGCGAGTGGCATTTATCTTTATCGCCTTCTTTGGGTATGCCGATAAAAGGAAGTGATAAACTTGGAAGTGATAATTCGATATACAGTACTAAGGGCTATCTAAATGACAATATTTTCAGAATGGGTGTACAAGTTCAAAAGCGGTTTGAAATAAGCCCGGGAAATCTCCTTACAGCAACATTAGGTTATAGTTTCATGTCGGGTAGCTTAAGCACTGCTTTAGACCGATATTATTCTGATAAGAGCATAAACCCGCAGATCTTCAGTATAGGTATTGGATATATGAGGGACTATAAAAGAAAAATCAGGACCAGCAATTCTCCTTTTTCAATAAGCGCTGACATCGGTTATTCAGTTCCTGTCATAACAGCTATGAGCACAACAAGCTATGCGAGCAACACCAAAACTACAGCAGATAATGAACCATATTATTCAGTATCAGTCCTGAGAAATAAAGACAAACAATTTAATTACGGCTTGACAGTTTCTATTGTGAAGAATTCCATTAATCTTAGCGCAAACCATTTTGATTTCTACTCGGGATCCTCATCTTCATTGTCCGACAATCATCAAAGTACCTATTTATATTTGTCACCTTGTTTCGATTGGAGTATAGATAAAAATCGTAAATGGCATTTCTCCTTGCTGCCAACTTTAGGGATATTTATGAATGGAATGGATAAAGGATATTCATCTGGTATTGTCGGAAATAATGGTTACTCAGTCGGCGCCGCAGATACAAACATTTATCAATTCTCTGGAAATGCCTACACTTATAAATCGTTTAATTCTTCGGAATATATTAGTAAGCTGATCTTTAGCACTGCTTTACAATTGAAAAGGACGATACTGATAAAAGGAGACAACTCGCTAAATTTATCAGCCAATTATAGCTTCATGTTTAACCAATTAACAAGCATTACGTCCCAATATAAGCACCTCCGTCCGGGCACTTTCACCTTGGGTATCAATTACAGTCTTCTGGAATTTCGAAAGAAAGAGAGGAATAGTAAGCCATTGTAATTTAGTAAGAAAACGGGGGAATGTAAAATTTATACGTCTATATGGTATAGTAAATATGAATTCTTACATCATTTTATAAACACACCCATTTGCGACAAACTGTTTTTATTTTTGTACTATTCGTCTTATCATTTAAGGGAAATGCACAATTCTTAGTGTGGGCTGATATTGGGATTACTCAATCTAGTACGACTTTTATCGATAACTACACATCTAAAACCAGCTATAACGATTCCCGTTATAACCCAACGTGTTCTGTTAATGCCATTACTGATTTTAAGTCAAATATCAATATTGGTTTATCCTTGTATGTAACGAAATACGCCTTTGCTTATTTGTATTCCCAGGATTCTTCCGGAGCTATGCCTTATGAGCGTAACAGTTTTAAAAATAATAGCGTTTATGTTTACCTGGCACCTGTTTTAGATTTTAGAATAGATAAGAAAAATAAATGGCATTTTGAATTTAAACCTTCGGCCGGTTTTTTTATTACAGGCCAGGACTATATAAACATTACGGAGATCAATACGGCAATGGGAATTGCGAATGCAAATACTCCTTTACCGAAATACTATCACCATGAGGCAAGTACAGCAGACCGTATAAACAAGGCACCGATGAATGTATGCTTTCAGCTGCAGCGATATTTTAGCTTAAAGAATGGAGCTCATGTATCAGCATATCTGGCTTATAACTTTGTATTTGGCAGACTGACAACAATTACAGAGCTAACATATATACTATCTACAAAGGGTTTTAGCTTTGGCCTTGGCTATCTGAAAGAATACAGAAAGAAACCAAAACCAGCTACCACTTCAACATTTCCCCGATCTTAGCAGCTACCTTACCTGCATTGGGCAGTATAGCGGCTTCCAGGCCCATAGTATATTTATTTGCATAAAATTTGTATCTTTATAGGATGAATATTAAGAAAAAAACCACCTTAAAAAAGACAGGAAAAAATAGGGAAGAAATTCTCATGTCAATGATTGCATCTTTTAAAATTGAAGGAATAAATATTTCTCTCGACAAAGCATTACAAAGCCTTAAAAAGGTTGAGATCAGCCTGGAAAAAGGGATTTGGTGAATCTTCTACCTATTGTCATTTTAAGTAAATTTTGCCACATACTCAATAAGTTGATTTTGGCTAAAGCCTTTTCAACTGCCTATCTTAAACCCCGGCCTGAAGTCCGGGGCTATATATTGCACTTGACACAATTCCTACCACTTCAACATTTCCGCAATCTTAGCAGCTACCTTTTCTGCATTGGGCAGCATAGCGGCTTCCAGGCCCATGTTCATGGGTACGGCAGGCAGGTCTAAGGCGCCGATGGTTTGTACAGGTGCGTCCAGTTGTTTAAAACAATTTTGCATAATTCTTCCCGCCAAGGCTTCGCAGAATGAATTGTTCAATTGTTCCTCTGTAAGTACAATACACTTGCCGTGCTTTTTTACGGTATTGTAGATCAATTCTTCATCGAGCGGATAGATGCTGCGTATATCAATTACTTCCACCTGGCCGGGGAATTGTTTTGCTGCATTCTTTGCCCAATACACGCCCATGCCGTAAGTGATGATACAGAGTGAGGCCCCATCATCAATAGCATCATTATGTGCATGCAATGCTACAGTGCCTTTGCCGAATGGCAATACATAATCACGGTCGGGTTCTACCATTTTGGCTTCTTCTGTGCCGGGTACTTTGCTCCAGTACAGTCCTTTATGTTCCAGCATCACAACCGGGTTAGGGTCTATGATGGCAGCTTTTAAAAGGCCTTTTATATCCGCAACATTGCTAGGGTAGGCTATCTTAATACCTTTTATTGTTGCCAGAGTACTTTCCACACTGCCGCTATGATATGGGCCGCCGCCGCCATAGGCGCCGATAGGCACACGTATCACACAGTTCACAGGGAATTTGCCACAACTGAGATAACAGGATTTACTTATTTCTGTTACCAACTGGTTCAATCCGGGGTAGATATAGTCTGCAAATTGCACTTCTACAATAGGTTTTAATCCCACCGCGCTCATACCAACAGTAGAGCCAATGATATAGGCTTCCTGTATGGCGGTATTAAACACGCGCTCATCACCGAATTTATCCGCCAGTGTAGCCGCTTCGCGAAACACGCCACCCAATCTTTTACCCACGTCTTGCCCGTAAAACAGGGCTTCGGGATAGTCCTGCAATATTTCTTCCACTGCATGAAGGGCTGCATCCACCATCACCACTTTTTCTTTTCCTTCAGGTGTGCGGTTTCCCACTTCTTCTGTTGCTGTTGTTGGCATAAACACAAAATCAGCAACGTTTGCAGGGTTGGGTTCTGCAGCTGCTACCGCCGCGTCAAACTCAGCCTGTGCATATTCTCTTTGTTCAGCTTCTATTTTATCAAGGTCAGCCTCGCTGATGCCTTTTTGTTGCAGTAATACTTTTCTCAGTTTAGGTGCGGGATCATCGGCTGTGTGCTTGGCAAGGTCTTCGGGGCTACGGTACCATTCTTTGCGCACACCTGATGTATGGTGGCCCAGCAAAGGCACTTTTGCATGCACCAATATAGGTTTGCGCCATTTGCGCACCCAGTCTATGGTGTATTCCATGGTCTTATAGGAGTCCACAAAATCGCTGCCGTTCACTCTTACCCGTTCCAGGCCTTTAAAACCTTGTGCATATTCATAAGCATCCATTGTACGGGATTCTTCGCCGGTGGCTGATATGCCCCAGTCGTTATCCTGCACGAGATATATAATGGGCAATTGGTGCAGCACTGCAAACTGAAATGCCTCGCTCACTTCGCCCTCTGTTACACTACCATCACCTAAGGAGCAAATAACTACAGGGGGTACAGGGTAGTCTGATAATTTTTGGGTTTCCCGGTATTGTATCCCTTGTGCCACACCTGTAGTAGGTATTACCTGCATACCGGTGGCACTGCTTTGGTGTATTATTTTGGGCAGGTCTTCCCTGCGGGAATTAGGATGATTATAATAAGCGCGTCCACCCGTAAAAGGGTCATCGCCTTTAGCCAGTAACTGCAGCATCAGTTCATAGGGACGGTAACCCATACCCAGCATCAGGCTTTCATCGCGGTAGTAGGGGCTTACAAAATCGCAGGGTTTCAGCAAAAAACCGGTAGCCAGTTGTATGGCCTCGTGACCCCGTGATGTGCTGTGTACATATTTGCAAACTTGCCTGTTGGCATCATATATATCGGCCATGGCCTTAGCCGTCATCATCAGTTT
>JABDGU010000066.1 GCA_013285905.1 Bacteroidota bacterium
TACCACAGTACTCAACCTGTGTATCTCGTCAATAAACAATACGTCTCTCGGTTCAAGGCTGGTGAGTAAGCCTGCAAGGTCTGCGGGTTTCTCTATCACAGGCCCGCTGGTCTCTTTTATAGCTACGCCCAGCTCATTGGCCACAATACGTGAAAGGGTTGTTTTCCCCAGTCCCGGAGGGCCATGAAACAATACATGGTCCAAAGCCTCACCGCGCAAATTGGCTGCCTTTATAAAAATGCGTAGATTTTCTATCAGTTGGGGCTGTCCTGCAAATTCTTCAATGGTCTGTGGCCGGATGCTGTTTTCATATTCCCTTTCCTGGGGGCTTAATTCATCTGAAGGGCGCACATTAGACATTTCCATGCTTAAAAATACTGAATTATTACAAATCGCTTATACTTTCCAATAGCTTGCAGAAGTAATAATCACAGTTTTTAGGGCTAATTACCTTTAATTACGTCTTATATTTCGTACATTTATTAAAATTCCCATCTATGAAATATGCATTTACCTTCCTCGTATTTATTGTTGTGTCTTTTTTAAGTTTTGTTACACATGCACAGTTCCAGGGCGCGGTTTACCAGGCCGATACCAGTGTAAAAGTGCTTGCCTATGGCAACCAACAAACATTGGCATGGTGCGGCGGTTTTGATAAGGCGCAGTTTGCCATGGCAGACCTTAACCATGATGGCAAGCAAGACCTCATTATGTTTACTCCTTGGGTAGGAATAAGGACATTCATCAATACCGCAGCTTCGGGTATGCCCCAATACGTTTATGCCCCTGAATATGAGCTCAATTTTCCTCCCGTAACGGACTACCTAGTATTGGCCGACTATAATTGCGATAACATTGCCGATCTTTTTACGCAGCAATCTTCTTATGGTTTTGTGGTTTATAAAGGGTATTACAACACCAATAATCAATTGTGTTTTACATTCTATAAAACACTCACTTATATTGACAGTGTTACAAATAGCGCCGTGCCGGCATATAATAACCCAGGCAATATCCCTGCTATTGTTGATGTTGATGGTGATGGCGACCTGGATTTTTTAGCGCTGGATGTTAATGGTGCTGAAATCGCTTATTATAAGAATTTGCGGGTGGAGATGAGTTTGCCTTGTGATAGTATTTATCTTAAGTTGCAAGATAACAAATGGGGAAAGGAATTTTTTCCGTTTTCATCCTGTTATGGAGGTGGCCAGGGGGCTACAATGTGTGTATTTGATTATGATAGCGATGGCGATTACGACCTATTGGAAGGAACTATTTCCTGTTATAATATGCGCCTGTTCATGAATGAACGGATTCCATATAATGCTTCCGGCCCAGACTCTATTATTATATATGATAGTACCTGGCAGACGAACGGGACTACGATTACGCTTCCAAGTTTCCCTGCAGCTTTTAATTTGGATATTGACCAGGATGGTAAAAAAAATATTCTTGTTGCTCCGTCAGGTAGTGGCGAAAATTATAATTGCTACCTCTATTACAAAAACAACAGTACCCCTGGCAACCCTTCCTGGTCTTTTCAATCTGATTCTTTTCTTTTCGATAAAACCATTGACCTCGGCACTGCCGCATATCCTCAGTTCTTCGATTTTAATAAAGATGGCAAGCCAGATCTTTTTATAGGTTCTGACGGTTATTATCAAACCAATGATTCTCTGCGCAGCCGCATTTCTTATTATCTCAATACCAGTACCCCCGGCAACCCTTCACTTACATTGCAAACAACTGATTTTCTCGGCATCAATTCATACGATTTCAAGGGGATTGCCCCTGCTTTCGGCGACCTTGATAATGATGGGGTTACCGACATGGTAATAGGACATACAGATGGCACCCTGAGTTTTTTCAAGAATATGGCTGCCAGTGATAATGTGCAGCCACAATGGCAACTTTCTCAATTGGTCTTGAAAGACGTAAATAATGTAGCCATCAATGTAGGTAGCAATGCTGCTCCTTTTGTTTATGATATGGATAAGGACGGCAAGCCCGACCTTATTATTGGTGCTGCCTCCGGCGACCTTCGTTTTTACCGCAACATGAGCAGCAGCGCGGGGTCTTTAAGCCTTAAATTAGCAAACGATTCGCTAGGGCATGCTATGGCGGACCCTAATTATGCACACAATAGTTTGACCACGCCATTTATTGGGAAAATAGATAATACAGGTATTGACTATATTCTCCTCGGCAGCAGCTCCGGGTATCTGTATCGTTACGATAATTTCCAGCACGCGGATACGGGTGCTAATGTCTATTTCACATTGATCGATTCTGCGTATTCCTATGTTGATACTTTGTTCAACTACTATAAATACACATGGAACGCATCAAATACTCTCCCCAAAGTATATTATAACGGATACCGTTCGGCCCCTACGGTTGCCGATATTGACGGCGATGGTAAATATGAAATGATAGTGGGCGATGTTTACGGCGGTGTTAGGCTTTATGAACAAAAGCTGAATGTAGTAGCAGGTGTGTCGAATATTGCTGCAAATAGTTTTGAAGTCAAAGTATATCCAAATCCAGCGAGTGATATTGTAAATGTCATTGGCAGCAATATCCACTCCGCTACTGCAAACATATCCGTCACAGATATTACAGGCAAATTTCTATTGCAAAAAGAGGTGCTGGCCACAAACAAAAATATCAACACATCTATTGATATAAAGTCATTTGCTGCAGGTTTATACTTGTTAACTATGAAGGCAGGTGGGGAACAAAAAGTGACGAAGCTAGTGAAACGATAAATTCTGTCTGACCGCTTACAAATACCTTAATTTTATCATACTATATATGGCAACACTATTATGTATATCTTTACACAAGTATAAAATATGTGTTGATGACCAGAATATTTACTCTTTTTCTTGCTCTTATTGCCACTACAAATTGTTTCGCTCAAATACCCAACGGGAGTTTTGAGAACTGGGATTCTGTCGGCTCCTATGTTGTTCCTCAGCAATGGGATAACTTGAACGCTTATACTACTTCAACCAGTACCTACACATGCATGAAGGGTGTACCTGGTATGGCAGATAGTTTTTATCTGAAATTGGTTTCAAAAGACATTCCGGGCCATGCCACTCAACCGGGCATTGCTGTTAGCGGTGTTCTTGATACAATAACTTTATCTGCCAAATCCGGCTTCGCCTATAATCAGAGGCCACAGCAATTACAGGGCGACTGGCAATATATGGCATGGGGAAACGACCAGGGATATATCTCTGTATTACTAAGCAAGTGGAACATAGTAGCAAATAAAAGAGATACTATTGCCATGACGAAATATGACCTTCCCTCGATGGTGATGACATGGGCTCCATTCGGTATTACCCTGAACTACATGAACAGCGCTAATCCAGATACATGTATCATCGTGCTTTCTGCAAGCGGTCATGCAGCGGTTAATCAAAGTTATTTGTACGTCGATAATCTTGCTTTTGGCGACAGCGCCACAAGTATAAAAGAAACACCAACTGCTATCAAACTAAATGTATATCCGAATCCGGCGTCCGAAAATCTACACATAAGCTATTCTCTGCCGAATCTGGTGGAGTTAAAAATTGGCTTGTTTGATATTACGGGCAGAATTGTAAAGCAGGATATTATTCCGGCAACAAATGCAAAAACGGAGTATGATCTGAACCTGAATGGAATAGCTAAGGGCATCTATATCTTAAAGCTTGATGATGGAAGCACAACAGCTATCAGAAAGATATGCGTTGAATAAAGGATTGTTTGGAGGGGATCAGGTCCGGTAAAATATTTCACAATTTGATTTTAATATTCGTGTAAATGAGGCTAAGCCTGTTAATATACATCCTCCTCTCCGGAATGTCGCTAAGTGCGCAGCAGCCTTTGTTTATACCCGATACACTTAGCGGGCCAAATATCAGCCTTACATTGAAGTCTGATAGTGTGCAATTTTTAGCAGGGCAAAAAACGCAGACAAACGGCTTCAACAATTACAAATACCTCGGCCCTACCCTTATTTTAAAAAAAGGGAGTACTATAAATTTATCTGTTAATAACCAGCTCACCGACACTACTACTATGCACTGGCATGGCTTACACGTCGCTCCTTACAATGACGGTGGCCCTCATACTATGATACTTCCGGGCGCAACCTGGACCCCCGGCTTTGTGGTGATGAATGATGCTGCCACTTACTTCTACCATCCCCACATGGGCATGAAGACCGCTGCGCAGGTAATGCTTGGCGCCATGGGCTTAATAATTGTGCGCGACAGCACCGAAGCTACTTTTAATTTGCCCCGCAGATACGGCCTTGATGATTTCCCTATTATTGTTCAATCGCAGGAACTGGACACCTTGAACCAGATAGACCCAAGAGGCATGGTTGATAGTGTGCTGATGGTAAACGGAACAATGAATCCCTACCTGGATGTTCCGGCGCAGGTTGTCAGGATGCGTTTATTAAACGGAGCACAGGAAAGGGCATTTAATTTTGGATTTACCGGGAATAAATCTTTTTATGTAATTGCAACAGATGGCGGCCTGCTCGACAGTGCCATTTCAACAACCCGCATAAGATTAGGGCCGGGAGAACGTGCTGAAATATTGCTCGACCTTTCCGCCATGAATGGACAGAGCCTTTATCTCATGAGTTATGCCTCCGAAATACCCATAGGGGTACAAGGCGGGCCCACCATGCCCATGCCACCCTGGTCGCCCCCAATGAACAGTCCTTTGAATGGTATTGACTTCAATATTTTACAACTCAATGTCGGCGCTGCAAGCGTTAACCCTGTCACCACTGTGCCCACTACTTTGGTTCCGCTAAATCCTTACGCAGCATCAAGTGCCGATAGTATAAGAACAATTAATTTCACAGCAGATAGTGCCATGGTAATGGACGGCCCTTTTTATTTCAACGGCAATTCATTTGACATGATGCGTATCGATTACCGCATCCCCCTGAATAATATTGAAATATGGAAGCTGGTAAATGAAACGATGGTGGCCCATGCATTCCACATACACGATGTACAGTTTTATATACTGAAGAAAAATAACCATGGGCCTTTGTCGGTTGAGAAGGGCAAAAAAGATGTTGTTCTTGTTGAGCCTTATGACACGGTTTATTTCATCACCAAATTCCAGGATTTCACAGATACTGCTATTCCTTACATGTATCACTGCCATATGCTGATGCATGAAGATGATGGAATGATGGGCCAGTTTCTTGTTGTGCCGGCCACTACCTCTGTTACAAAAATTAGCAGCAGTCCGCTTGTGAATATATACCCTAACCCCGCAGATGACATCGTAAATATTGAAGCAAGCAATATCAGCTCCACTACGGCCAATATATCTGTCACCGATATTACTGGTAAACTATTATTGCAAAAAGAGATAAAGGCAGTGAACAAAAACATCAATACCTCAATTGATATAAATGCATTTGCCCCCGGGTTTTATATATTAACTGTAAAGGCTGGTGTGGAGCAAAAAGTAATGAAGTTGGTAAAAAAGTAAAACATTTACTTCTTCTTTACTACTGGTTCAATGTCCTCGTAAACCAGCCTGTTATTTAAAGGTTGCACTACACGGGTATTATTACTATAGATAGCAGTGAACTTATGTATCTGCGCAGCAGAAAGTTTTATCTTTTCTTTCATCACTATCCAGTTCAGGCCCTGGCTGCAAGGTGGAATTGTAAGAGAGCCGGTATAGGTATAATATAGTTTGCTTGCGGGCAATATATCGTTCATATTAATATTGTCAGTAGTTGCCACCTCTTTCCCTTTTTCCTGAGGAATATTTTTCCATACTTTATCAATGAAGGGATTATCTGTAGGGCCCTCTTCTATCAGAAGCCCGATAACGACTATAGCACCGGATTGTTCATTCTTGTGCACCAGGTGCAGTTCCATAGGGGGTTGCACCCTATCTATCCTGTGTTCTGCTGCAGCATGAAAATGGAACTGCTTCAGTTCATAAACATTACCATTGTAAGTAATAGTATTTTTAGTGCCGTTGGCATTAGGATTCACCTGTATCGAATGCCCGTTGTCAATAATACTGATCGGAAAATCCGAATAATTGAACTTAACATCCGGCAATACTGTTTTAATGGTTGATGCGGTAGCAATATTAATTGGCGATTGTATCATACCGCCGCATTCTGAATAGCCCTCACCTGCCCAGTCGGTGTTGGTATAATCCCAGTGTGCAGGTGCGGCAGCCTTGCTATGGTTTTCCAGTGGTTCGTTGTTCGTGCATGAAGCAAATAGCAATGAACAGGCAATTATTGGCAATAAATATCCCTGGCGGAGTTTCATAAAATTATTTTTCATAAAAATAGTGTTCTTCGGCAATAAAGCGAATGCAGTAGCTGCCTTATTAAGTAATTTTGTCTTAAATATCACTAATAATATAATGGCGCAGCTTTTCACTCCCTTCAAGATAAGAGGCATAGAACTCAAAAACCGCATCGTGGTGTCGCCTATGTGCCAATATTCAGCACAAGACGGTTTTGCCAACGACTGGCATTTTGTGCATTTGGGCACGAGAGCCGTCGGCGGGGCCGCGCTGGTTTTTACAGAGGCTACAGCAGTGTCTCCCGAAGGCCGCATTTCCCCACACGACCTCGGCATATGGAAAGACGAGCACATTGAACAGTTACAAAAGATCACACGTTTTATCGAGTTGCAAGGCGCAGTGCCGGGTATGCAATTGGCACACGCCGGGCGCAAATCAAGCAAGACTGAACCCTGGAACGGCGATAAATTAATACCGGCTTCAGATGGCGGATGGAAAACCCTGGCACCCAGCCCCCTTGCATTTTCCGCCGACAGCGACACGCCTTTAGAACTAAGCAAAGAAGAAATAAACAGGATCGTTGAAGATTTTAAATCAGCCGCAGCACGGGCTTTAAAAGCAGGCTTTAAGGTGTTGGAAATACATGGGGCCCACGGCTACCTTATAAATGAATTTTTATCTCCTCTCAGCAATCATCGTACAGATGAATACGGTGGCAGTTTTGACAATAGGATGAAGTTTCTTCTGGAGGTAACTGCTGCTATACGTAGTGTATGGCCCGAAAACTATCCGCTTTTTCTACGCATATCCGCAAGCGACTGGAGCCCGGAAGGCTGGAGTGTTGAAGACTCTGTGCATCTTGCGAAGGTTGTAAAAGAAAAAGGTATAGACCTTATAGATTGCTCATCAGGTGGTGTAATACCGGCTGTAAAAATACCTGCGGCTCCCGGTTACCAATTGCCTTTTGCTGAGGCCGTGCGAAAAGGCGCTGATATACCAACAGGCGCTGTGGGCATCATCGTAAGTGCGGAACAGGCAGAAGCCATCCTTGCAAAGGGGCAAGCCGACCTTATATTTATGGCCCGCGAAATGCTCCGCGACCCCTACTTCCCACTACGTGCCGCCCGCGAACTGGATTACGACATAAAATGGCCTTTGCAATATGAAAGGGCTAAAAGAAAAAAATAGCCTGTTGAAACTCACTGATTTTCGAAATACATGTATTTGTGAGGTATAATTTCTGCGAGTATCGCAGGAAAAGCATCTCTCTTAAATAATTCTTCAGCGTTTTTCTGCGGGTATCTGCGGGAAAAACTATTTCCTTTTTGCCGAATACTTATTTTAACTGATATTGCGTTAAGGCTATTGAAACTGAGCATTAAAGATGAAACACAACTATATAAATAAGAGATTTTCAATTGCCAAATACCTCTTGTTTTTTATTGTACTCCTGTCCCCCGATCGCTCAGATGCGCAGATAGAAGTTGCTTCCGGCATTGATATGAGTTTTCCGGAATTGCTCAATTCAAACAACACTAATTTATATTATAAGCAGCTCAGTTTCGGTATCCGCCTGGAGCTAAGCTATAAGCCTGAAAATACCCAATTCTTCCCCACCTTCTACTATTCTCTCGGGCAAACAATATTGCCACTCAAACAATTTGAGAATAATGTCTCTACGGTCGCTTTCCGCTACGAGAATTTTATCCTGAACGGGAACCTGGTTGTTACATTCGCGAACAATAATTCTATTTATTTTATCGGGGGCATCGGCATTACAAACCTTAAAGAAAAATTTCCGGGCGTAAGCGGCCCCAATGGTCTTGCCATGAACAGTCATGTTGATTCAACGTCCAATATTACCAAAGTGTTTCCCGCTATGTCGCTTGGGCTTGAGTATGTGTATGGTGGTTCTGTGAACCGCAAAGTGTATATGAGCCTTGGGCTTACTGTTCAATACACTATACTATTTGCAGGGGAGAACAATTATTTCCTGACTATTGTTGATAATAAGCAAAGATTCGTGCCCATAGCTTCCAGCATCACGGGCAACCTTATTGTGCCTAATTTCAATATCACGCTCCATTACCTGTTGGGCAAGGGCATTATCTTCTGGCAGAAAAAGAAAAGCAGTTTTTACTTATAGTTTTACCAAAGATCAGTTATGAAATAACTCTTCTACCTTTTGCTTAGTGAGGGGTTTGGGTATGTAGTCTGTCACGTCACGGTTGGCCATGGCATTCATAATGTCGAAATCGGAAACGGAAGAACTTAAAATATAGATGGTTATTTTTTTCGCTAATTGTGGTTTCAGGTAAGCATATTCTTCAAGGAACTCCCAGCCATCCATATATGGCATGTTAAGATCAAGCAGTATTATATCGGGCAAAAGGTCTTTATTGGCTGCATTCTTATACAAATAATCAAAAATCTGCTCGCCATCATCGAAGACCAGTATCTTTTTCACGCTCAGCGTTGATTCGATCATTTTAGTCACCGTAAAGTGAACTATCGGATCGTCATCAACTATACAAATTATTTCCGGTTTCATAAGGGGGCGCCCATTTTTTTATGTTTATCAAAAACGATATCGAACATGGTTCCTTTATCCAGTTCGCTATTAATTACTATTTCCCCTCCCATTGACTCTATATGTCCCTTTATCATAAACAAACCCAGTCCTTTTCCTGGTTTGCTTCTGTGAAAAACCCTGTACAATTTAAAAACTTTATCTCCATACCGCTCCATATCTATCCCGCTGCCATTATCACTAAACACCATCACTTTGCAGCCATCTTCAATTTTCGTAGTAATAGTTATCACCGGGTCACGCTCGTCCGATCTGTACTTTAAGGCATTGCTCATCAAATTCAGCATAATGCTTTCCAGGTACATCTTGGGGTAATATATTTTTTCCCAACCCAATTCGAGGTTTATTACCGCTCTCGATTGTATGATCTCGCCTTTCAGCAATTCTGTTGCCTGGTTGATGATGGTAACCAAATCATTGTTCTCAGATTCCACCTCCCGGTTACTCACAGCCTTCACGCTGTCCATTAGTTCATCCAGCAATTCATTCATCGACTGCGAGGCCATTTTCAGGGCCTCAAACAATTCCTGCTTTTCCTCTTCCGTTTCAGCCACTTCATACAGGCTCAATAACATGCTCAGGCTCGCTATAGGACTCCTAACATTGTGAGAAAGCATGTTATTAAACTCCTCCAGTTGGTTATTCTGGCTCGATAAGAGTTTTACAGTTCCTTTCAGCTCGTTCAGTTCCTCAGTACTTTTATTTACATCCTGGAACAAGCCAAAAAGTTGCACGGTTTTGCCATTTTCCACCACGGGCTTGCCTATTATCCGCACCCATTTCTTCCTGCCTTTCGCCGTTATCAAAGGCTGTGTCATATCAAACGGCACACCCTCATATATTGCTTCATTAATAGCTTTTAGCACTGTTATCCTTGCATCTTTTGCAAAGAAGTTTATTGCTGTTGTCAGGTCCGGCCGGTATATATAATCCAGCTCATGCAGATCATAAGTACCTTTAGACCACGTAGGCGCCATTGTTTTCAGGTCTAATTCCCAATAACCAATGCCTGCCATCCTCCCCACTTCATCGTACACCGTTTCTTTCCTCAGTTTTTCATCCCATATCTCCGTTTTCGATACCACGTTTCTTGATATGCTCAACAGGTTTGTCACCGTTTCGTTTTCGTCTTTCACAGGTATCGTATCCCAACTCAGCCATACATAGGTACCGTCTTTTTTACGGTAGCGTAAGGGTTTTAAATTATTTGTTTTTCCCTGCAGCGACAAATACCGGGCAGCATTTTGTATATATTTCCTGTCCTCAGGGTGAAAAAAATCGTAATGGTTTTTCCCTATCAGTTCGGCAGGCTCATAGCCAGTAATAGACAGGGAAGCATTATTGACAAGCACATAATCGCCACTTGCCTCATAATAACATATCAGGTCCTTCTCAGCATCTTTACAAAACAAGTCAAATTCTTTCCGGGTCATCTTTTTTCTTCCCTGATTCTGTTATAAATGTATTACTTATTCAAATATTTTTCTGTTAATAACAAAGTTTTTCCAAAAACAGCACAAGTCTAAGCTTGCCAAAATTAGTTAATGCAGCAGGATAGCCAAAGCAAAATATACTTGTTAACAAGCGATTAAAATGTAAGGCATAATAATATATAATACCGGTTTCAATTGCAAGAGGGCTTGATTGCTCATTTAAACTGCAAAGAATCGGCAATTTTCATAAAAACATTTTTGTACTTGGCGAAGGTGGCAGCCGAAGCAGTGCATTGGAGGATATAAGCTTGTTTTTTTACATAAAACACTATGGTCATGCTCATGATGGTCTCATTTGTTTTGGAATTTCTATGCTTGCTGATATACCAGCGATAATTGGCTTTTGGGGATGTGCCTTGCTCTGTAAGCAGCAAGGTGCTGTCTTTGAACCTGCTTGCCAGTATGGACGAGGTATAAACATCTTCCATACTTCCGGCTGAGGTATCTATTATTTTACTCAAGGCCACATTTTCAATTTTCGATTCTCCTTTATACGCAAGAGGCCTGTGTGCAAGGAACAATGTTTCTTTATAATTGGGGATATACGTCCATGTTTCGGGTATAGATACTTTAAAACGTTTTGCAGAGTCATCATATATCTTATATGCCTGTGCATATATATTAGCTGTAAAAACAAAAAAGGCAAGAAGAAAGAGTCCTGCTGTTTTTTTAAGATGTGATATTACAGAGACACAAAAAAGCATATTGCAAGTTAGTACATCCATTTTAAGATTTTTCCAGTATTTTGGCTGCGATGAAGTACGGAATATTGGCATTGTTTTGTATCATTTCTTTTGCAGCAAAGGCACAGGTAAAAACCACTACCCTTAAAGGTTATATAGCTGTGGCCGGAGGCGAATCATTTACTTACAAACTTGTATTCAGCGATTCCCTCGGCGCCATAAATGGATATTCCCTTACCTATGCGGAAGAGAAGAAAGAGGTAAGGTCATCCATCACCGGCACTATCGACCGGAAGGCCAGGACTTTTTCATTCCGGGAAACTTCCATTGTATACAACCATGGTTTTGAAAGCAAGGCCATTATGTGTCTTGTTGATACCAAACTTAAATATGCACGAAGCAATAACAGCTATGTACTCAGCGGGCCTTTCAGCAGCAACGATGCCACCAATACATCCTGCGGCGCGGGCACTATCTCTTTTGTTACAGAAGCTGAATTGAATGAATTGTTTGCTGATGCCAGCGCTAAATCCGATACACCCAAAGCTGTAAAAAAACCCAACATCGAAAGGCCTGCATCGTCCTACAGGCCATCGCGCCCGGTAGTAAATGAAAACTACCATGCACCCACCGACAAAGCCCCGGTAGCGGATGAGATAACCAGTGGTGTTGACAAAATATACGAATGGCATACAGACACTGTAGTTGCCGAAATATGGGATGGCGGAAATGTAGATGGGGATATCATATCAGTATTGTATAATAATGCCAGCATTCTAAAACGCTATACACTTGCCAAAGAAAAGAAACAACTTCGCATCCCTTTATCCGGCAAGGACATGGATATACTGACTATTGTTGCCAACAACGAAGGCAATGAACCGCCCAATACAGCCAACATTTTACTCATCGATGGCGACAAACAATATAATATAGTTGCTTACAATTCCATAGGACAGGAAGCCAATATTAAGATAAAGAAAGTAGGGATAAAATAAATTTATCCTTCGTAGAATTTTACGTGGTTCTGTTTTAAAAATTCTTTTATTCGGCCCACATGCACACAACGGCCCACATGCAGAAAAGGATGGTTGGATATGCTTGTTTTTTTGCCGTCCAGCATTATGTCCATGTGTTGTATGTCGAAGCCGAGGTGCAAATGCCCTGTCATAGATTGTATGCCGTAAACCAGTCCGTCCACATCAAATAAGGGGCCTCCGCTTTGGCCCCTGAGGCCGGGCGTACTTAGTTCTATGCCGCCTATCTGTTGTTCCCCATATTTGTTCATGCTTGCAGCAAACCTTGTTATTATGCCGTCTATGGGGAAATTCGGCGAATTCTTATTGCCTTCATTTGTCCACTCTATATCATCGGCCGCCTCATTATACCTGAAATTATTAAACTCCGGGAAGGGATAACCTAAACGGCATAAAGAACGCCCTTGTTTTATTTTGGATCCGTCCTTTACAAATCGCGCGTACGATGTGCAAAGGAGTTTATTAAAACCTGTAAATTTCAATATGGCTATATCAAGAGTAGGATGAGCAATGCATTCCAGGTTGCTGACACGATCCACGCAGTCAATGAAATTATTCTTTAACTGCACCATCTTTCCCGGCTCCAGCTTATACTTCAACTCCAGTGCGCCAAGCTCCGCCGCATAAGCAGTATCCTGTGGCAACTTGCTTCTTTCT
>JABDGU010000067.1 GCA_013285905.1 Bacteroidota bacterium
GTAAAAGCGGAGGAGCAAGAGTAATATCGTATCTGGAAGCAATATTGGTAGAGCAAATAAGCCATAGAGAAGAGGAAATGGTTGTTAACCTCATTTCAATTTATGACAAGTCTGACGTAGCGACTATCAGCGATAAGGAACTTAAAAAACTCTTAGAGGCATTTCATCAGAACAAATAAGGGGTTTTATAGGCTGCAATTCAGTTAATCTTAAACAGTACTGCTTGGGCTTCCGGGATCTTTCGGGAAAGTTTCGGGCCCATTGTTTTTGCTAAAAAGATAAAACAGGCTGATAGACAACCATCCGATCCAGAATAAATAAGCGCCAATATGAAAGCGCTCACCCAACAAACGGTGAGAAATATCACTACGAAAATCACTGTAAGTAAAATATAAGCCGCACAAAGCCAGCAAAAGTGAAATGATGTTTGCTAAAAGTGCATACATTGGTTTTAATGCTTTCCCGGCAAGAGCAGTCAGGATAAGGACGAGGAGCAGGCCTGCAAAAACAATTAAAGCTCCCTGCCACCAAATCTTTAGGAAACCATATTGAGAATAAAAAAGGCTTATCCCAAGCTTTCCGATCCATGATGCCTTTGACAAAAGGTAGCCGGATAGCAATGATAAGGAAGCGAGAAAAAGTATCAGATATAGCGTGCGTTTTAACATAATTATTGTCAAAAATAAAACAAGTGAAGTTTAATTACTATTATTAGGAAATACTTTTGTGAAAATGCAGCCCTATGAAAAAAATATCTTCTAAACGGAAATTGCTTGCCAAGAAACTGAAAAGAGAATCTCAACTGGTAAAAAAGAATCCATGAAGATTGTTGCAGAGTTTGAAAAGATACCATATTTAAATTAAAGCTACACGCATATCATTCATAAACTCAAATCCGGCGACCCTGCTGCCTTTAAGGAACTGGTAGAAAACTACCAGCAGAAAGTGTTTAACACTGCCATCAGTTTTGTACAAAACAATGAGTGGGCGGAGGATATTGCCCAGGACGTGTTTATAGAAGTTTACCAATCAATAGAAAAGTTTAACGAGCAGTCCACACTCGGCACCTGGATCTACCGGATAACTGTAAATAAATGCCTTGACCAGATACGGGCACAGAAGCGGCAAAAGAGGTTTGCTTTTGTAACAAGCTTATTTCATAAGGATACGGGCGAACTGATACACGACACTTCTAATTTTGAACACCCCGGGATACTTGCGGAACAAAAAGAGAGGGCAAAATACCTGTTTAAAACAATTGAAAGGCTTCCTGCAAGCCAGAAAACAGCTTTCATACTATCACAGATCGAAGGCCTGAGCCAAAAAGAAATTGCGGAAATTTTAAATATTTCGACAAAGGCAGTTGAATCCTTAATACAAAGGGCAAAAACAACTCTAAGAACAAAACTTGAAAATATTTACGAACGGCGAAGGAAATGAGGATTCTCAACGTCTAAAAAAACATAAGAACATGAATAGCAGAAACGATAAAGAAAAATGGGTAGCTGAAGTGCTGAACAGTATGGAAGGGATGAAAAAGGCCGAGGGCAATCCTTTTCTGTATGAAAAGATCATGTACAGGCTGCAGAACAAAGATACTGTTCAGGATATCCCTGCCGGTGCATTATTGCCTAAATGGATAATTGCGGGCCTATTTTTACTTTTTATCAACAGCATAGCCTTTACAAACGAAATAAGCAGGCATGAGCCGGAGATGCATAATGAAACGAATATGGGTATCTTATCAGAAATAGGAAACCAAACCACTTATAACTACTGATCTTATGGATGCAAGAACAACGATCAGGGCATGGAAATGGTTTACAATATCGCTGGCTATCTTGAATATAGCGCTGTGCGTAGGGATACTGTTCAGGCATCAAAATAATAACATGCCACAGCCGGAAAGGCCGGACGAGTTGATAATCGGTAAGCTCCACTTGTCTGAAGCTCAGGTGCACGATTTTGACCAATTAAAGAAACGGCATCATGATTCCATTGTTGTTTTACAGAATGAAGGGAGAAAAATAAGAACAGTACTATTCGACAACCTTAAGAATGCAGGCAAAACTGAAAATCAATTAGACAGCTTAATGAACGCTGTAGGTGATAACCAGAAGCAAATTGAATTTGTAACCTACAGGCATTTCAGGCAGCTAAGGGAAATATGCAATGATGAGCAAAAGAGAATATTTGATGATATTATCGAGGAGATACTGAAAAAGATGTCGGTCAGGCCGCCGAGACCTGGTGGTCCGCCACCACCCGGACAAGATGGTCCGCCACCGCCGGATGGCCCTGCGCCGGATCGCTAAAAGTTTTTTTAAGCGCGAAGGGTTTGATTCTTTAAGGCGTCTAAACTTATATCAATACGTTTCAAGACAAACAAAAAATCAGTTTTATGAAAAGAAGCTTATCCCTATTATTGATTGCCGGAGCCATTTCGCTTTCTGCCCAAGGCCAGGTTGGCCCTAATGTTACTTCATGGTTACAAAATACTACCATATCAAATACTACTTATGGCGGCCCTGTTAATGTGCAGTTGGTGCAATACTCTGCAAACTATGTTTATATCAGCACAAATTGTATTCCTGAATATTCCATAGGCCCCTGGCCAGGTAATCCCAATTCGGCATCTCCGCAAAATATAGTTTGCGAGTTTCCGAGGAACCCGGTTCAGAATACGGGTGCACCTGTATATACAGGTGGTGGTCCCATTGGATTATGGTCGAATGGGGTGGGTATCTTCAATCCTGAAGATGCATTTCATTGGAACAGCAGTACCAGCACATGGGCTATGGGTGTAGGGACCCCTTATAATACGACATGGAACAGGAATGCGCTGGTTTTTGAAGGGCCAGGATTTGATACTTGTTTAGGCCATCCGCAGCAACAGGGTATGTATCATAACCACGTTAATCCAAGGTGCCTCTACAATGCAGCAGATAGTACACACCATTCGCCTATTATAGGCTATGCGCTTGATGGGTTCCCTATTTATGGAGCTTATGGCTATGCAAGCACTACATCAGCATCAGGCCCGATAAAAAGGATGAGAAGCAGCTATATTTTGACAACCGATACAACAAGGACTGGCGGACCTACTGCAAGTGCATATCCCTTGGGTGATTGCTGCGAAGACTATATTTATACTTCCGGAGCCGGTGACCTGGATGCACATAACGGGCGCTTCTGCTATACACCGGATTATCCCAACGGAACGTATGCCTATTTTGTAACGATCGATTCGGCCCTTAACCCGGTTTTCCCCTTTGTGCTAGGCCCATCTTATTATGGCGTAGTAGGATCGACCAACAATCATATTACACCGGTTGGCCCCGATACTACTTACACAGGTACTACTAATGTAAGCCAGGTGCAAAACCGCACCATCAAATATATAATTGCCCCAAACCCGGTGCAGGATTATGCCTATATTTATATGGACGCAGCCAACATGAACAATGTTTCTGCCAGTTTGCTGGACATGGAAGGCCGTGTAGTAAGGAAAATGTGGGATATGCAACCAAGCATAGGATATGCATTGGATATGTCTGATTTGCCAGGGGGAATGTATATCCTTAGTTTTGAATCAGGTGGTGTGAGGGTATCTGATAAAATTATTAAGAAGTAAATTGAAAAAAGCAATAGTTAATATTATCTGCATGGCAAGCTTTTGGCTTGCCATGTCGTTTACAATGCAGGCAAAAGAAGATGGAAAGCTGAACATAATGTTCGATCACTATGTTGGCAAACAGCCATTGCAGTTTGATTCTGTAAACTATAAGAATGGGGCCAGCCAGGCTTTCACTGTTACCAAGTTCAAATATTATATTGGTGATATCCACCTGCAAAGGAAGAATGGTGCAGATGTTGTTTTTACGGACTATTATTTAATAAATGAAGAAGAACAGGAATCAAAAAAACTCATGCTCGAGCCATTGCCAGCCGGAGAATACGCGGGCATTGAGTTTATTATAGGGGTGGATAGCTTGCATAATTGCAGCGGGGCACAATCGGGTGCATTAGATCCTGTAAACGGAATGTTCTGGACATGGAATACAGGTTATATATTTTTGAAACTGGAAGGCAAATCACCGGCATCTAAATCGCCGGGCAATTTTTTTGAGTATCATATTGGGGGGTATAAACAGCCAGCTAACTGTATCAGAAAAATAAGGCTTGCATTCAATAAGGTATTAAGCGGCGAAAGCATTAATGAGTTGCATATAAAAGTTGATGTTGCTGAAATTTTGAAAGCCAAAACGATTATTGATTTTTCACAACTTTCGTCCGTTGCTGATTTTCATAATGCGACTATGATAGCCGATAATTATATGGATATGTTTTCAATTTTGAGTACAAAACAATGAGGACAAAGATCATTGCAATATGGCTTGTTTTTTTTTGTAAGCCTTGTGTTTTTCGGGTTCACAGGCGTGAATACTTATTTTGATATATCCAAGGAAGATGTTGAACTGAAAATTCCCAAAGGCTTTCCTAAACCGGTTTATACGTTTAAGAACAATAAGCTTAGCCCGGAAGTATTTGTTTTGGGCAGGAGATTATTTTACGACCCCGTTCTGTCAAAAGACAGTACAACGAGCTGCGCAAGCTGCCACCAGCGCATTGCAGCATTTGCACATATCGACCATGCTTTGAGCCACGGAATAAACGGATTGATAGGCAAAAGGAATGTACCCGCATTGCAGAACCTAATATGGAATGATGCCTTTATGTGGGATGGAGGAGTGAACCATTTGGAGGTGCAGCCATTGAGCCCCATCACAAATCCCATAGAGATGAATGAGAGTATCGCCCATGTCATAGTTAAATTAAAGGCTGACCCGGCTTATGTTGCAGAGTTTAAAAAGGCATTTGGAGACACTACTATTTCTTCAGAAAGAATTCTAAAATCTTTGGCACAATTTACAGGCTTAATGATCTCTTCCAATTCGCGTTATGATAAGTACATAAATGGTGAGGATACATTTTCGCTTGCAGAGAAAAGAGGGCTTGAACTATTCAGGGAGAAATGCGGCACCTGCCACAAGGAACCGCTTTTTACAGATAATTCATACCGGAACAATGGCTTAAAGCCCGATACATCGTTAAAAGACAAAGGAAGAGGGGCAATAACAGGAAGTGAATCTGAAAATTATGCATTCAAAGTGCCCTCATTACGAAATGTTGAAATGACCTATCCCTACATGCACGATGGCAGGTTCAGAAATTTATCACAAGTGCTTGACCATTATGGTAGTGCTGAAAAGTATGGAGCTAATGTTTCGAAAGAAATGTATGAAATAGGCCCATTGTCAGACCAGGGCAAAAAAGACATTATAGCTTTTCTGCGTACCCTTAGCGATAAGACCTTTATTTACGACAGACGATTTGTGGATCCATCTGTGAAGTAATATGCATAATTGCATGGATTTTTTATTTATTTGAGAGTGGCTGTATGTTCCATTTGAATGTCTAAGCCGTTGTTTGAAAAATGCATTAATAGGGCCAGCTAAGCTTTTACGGTTTTTGATATCATGTGCCTTTTATTTCGAGGGTTTTGGAACATGCCAAAGGGTTTGTTATTAGGAAAAAACTTTAGTACATTGTTATACATAATGATAAGGGTGCGTGCATATTTGTTAGTTTCATTTTTGTTGCTGGTCCAGCTCTCGCAGGCGCAGACCAATAATATATACGTTATAAATAAAGGGACAGTACGTTTTTACTCCGAAGCGAAACAGGAACTTATCAGTGCATCATCGGAGGAAATAAAGGGCGCAATTGACCTAGGCAAAAAGTCGTTCTTATTTAAAATAGGCATAGCTTCTTTTATAGGATTTAATAACCCCTTGCAGCGGGAGCATTTTAATGAAAATTACATGGAGACCGACCGCTTCCCGGAGGCCACCTATAGCGGAAAAATAATTGAAGACGTGGATGTTTCTAAAAACGGCGAATATGATGTTAGGTCGAAGGGGAAATTGAAAATTCATGGAATAGAAAGAGAGCGGATCATAAAAGCACATATTATTTGCAAGAACGGTACGATAAAAATAGAGTGCAAATTTATCGTCCCCCTTGCAGACCATGATATAAAAATACCCAGGATAGTGATGGACAAATTGGCGCCTGATATAAATGTAACAGTAGTAGCTACACTTATTCCCAATTCATGATGCGCATAGCCAGATTCATTTTTTTATTGCTTTTTTTATCCACGAGTCTGGACGCACAGGTACCTTTCAGCAAGGACTATACGCTGAGTGAATCTAATACTCCAAGCAAAATAAATGCAATAGTACAGGATGATATTGGCAACATATGGTTAGGGACTGATATCGGGCTTTACACATTTAACGGACAAGTATTTATAAAGATAAGCGACAGCATAAATAAAGCTGTAACAGCTTTAGCATATAAGCAAAATCGCATTGTTGCAGGCTATTCAAATGGCAAAGTAGTTGAAATAGTGAATTACCGGGCTACAGAATTGCATATAAGCAATGCCAAGCCCTCTTCATCAATTACTTCTATTTGCCTGGACGCCTCGGGTATGATGTTTTTGTGCACAGAAGATGAAGGGATTTTTCTTGTGCTTAATGACATTGGACAAAACCTAAACACCAGTAAGGGCTTGCCCGATAATTTTATTTATAAAGTATCAGTTGTTGGCGACAAAAGGATATTGTTGGGATCGGACAATGGTATTGCAGATATAGACTGGGCGAATAACAAAACCGCAATTAGCCTGTCCACAACAGCGCAGGGCTTACCCGATAATATTGTGCGGGTCATAAAATCAATACCGCACAGCAGTTTATATTGGCTCGGGACACAGGAAAAAGGGCTTGCATTGTATAATAAAGACACTAAGAAAGTATGGGTGCCTGAAATGGATGGTCAGTGGGCGTGGGGACAAGTGAACGATATCATTTCCATTTCAGCACATCATAATATCGCCATTACCGAAAGCGGTTACCTGGTAAATATTGATTTGAAAGACAGTTTGCATATAGCTGCCAAAGCAAATTTTTTTCCGAATAAAAAATTGCAAAAATTACTTTTAGACAAAGCAGGCAATTTATGGGTGGCGACCGACCAGGGATTGACATTGATAAGCTCTGAATACATTTCTTATTTTAAGCTGGAGTTCCCGTATGCTTTACGAAAAGTTACCGCGATCGCTTGTGATAAGGGCAATGCGCTTTGGTTTGCACAAAACAATGAGCTGTACAGCATATCGTTAAACGAAGCCGGGAAGCCTCCTTTGCATGTCTATAATGCAGAGGCAACTATAACCAGTCTGTATGTTGATAAAGAGGACAGGCTATGGATAGGCACGTTCGGGAAAGGGCTGTGGTATAGAACAAATAATGGTGCTATTACCCGTGCAATAGGTCCTGAAGTGCTGAAGAATGAAAGCATCTTGAACATAAATGGCACAGAGAGTAGCTTATGGCTTGCAGGACTGAATGGACTGGAGGAATTGTCTTATCCTACGGCATTGAACAAACAAATAAGGCCCATAAAGCATTATAGTAAAGGCTCGGGAATAGGGACTGATTATGTGTACGAGTTATACCCGGACCATAAAGGAAATATTTGGATGGCCACAGATGGGGCAGGCGTCTGCAAATATGACGGTAAAAATTATTACCACTGGAATTTTTTTAGTAAGCTAAAGAATGAAGTTGCTTATACTGTTAGCGAAGATGCCTACGGAGATATATGGTTGGGAACAAAAGACCTTTATCGTTTACACAAAGGTTATTGGCAGAATATGAGAGCGGCTGAAATGCCTGCTAACCTTGATGCTAATATCTCCGCAGTAATAGCCAATGGCAGCGGACAAGTGGTCTCGGTTTATCAAAGAAGTATGGAAGAGTGGTATCCTAAAAGCAATTGTTTCAGGCATTTTAACAGGAAACTGGGGCTTGGGATAGATAGCACACCTCTTGTTTTGAACTGCGTTACTAAGGACACAGCAGGAAATATATATGTCCCATTTGAAAAAGGGATAGTAATATTCAACAAGCAGGACTCGCTTTATGATATACGACCATCGGTCGATATTACCAATTCAAGCGTCTATCAGAAAAACATCACCGACCAGCGGCATACATTTCCTTACAATGAAAATGACATCAGTTTTCATTTCAAAGGCATCAACTTTACAAATCCCGAGCAGCTTAATTACCGCTATATGCTCAGGGGTTATAAAGAGAGGTGGATCAACACGAATGATGAATCGGTAACATTTCCCCGCTTACCACCCGGTGATTATACATTTATTGTGCAGGCTTCGCTGAATAACGACTTTAGAAATGCCAATGAGGACACTTATTCGTTTGTGATCGCTACACCATTCTGGAGGAAGATTTGGTTTGTGAGTTCGATGATCATTTTGCTTATTTTATTGGCTTACCTAATTATCAGGGCAAGGGAAAAGAGGCTTAAAAATATGTCGAAGCTGCAAGAAGAGCGCATGGTGTTTGAGTATGAACACCTTAAAAGTCAGGTAAACCCTCACTTTCTTTTTAACAGCCTTAACACACTTACGAATCTGATAGAAGAAAACAAAGACACAGCGGTGGAATATACCGTTAATCTCGCCGACCTATACAGGAACATGCTTGCTTATCGTGATATGGACCTGATACTATTATCGGAAGAATGGGAGATACTGAATGACTACTTTTATATACAAAAATGCCGGTTCGGCGATGCATTGAACCTGGTAACGGATATACCGGAAAAGGTGATGAACTCAAAAAAAATAGTTCCGTTGGCCTTGCAGCTATTGGTTGAAAATGCAATAAAACATAATATTGTATCAAATTCTCATCCTTTGACGATATGGATAAAGGGAGATGAAAATGAGATCAGTATAAGGAACCCTATACAGGAAAAGATGAGTAAAGAGAAAAGTGAGGGAATAGGACTTAAGAACATCAGTAACCGGTATAAACTATTAACCAATAAACGGATTAAATTTGGGGTGGAGGGGGGAGAGTTTATTGTAATATTGCCATTGTTGTAAATTATGAACATAGTAATTATAGAAGACGAAAATCCTGCGGCTACAAGGCTTGCCAAACTTATAAAAGAGGTCGTGCCGGTAGCTAATATTGTTGCGACGCTTGAGAGCATTGATGCAGCCAGAACTTGGTTTTTGCAAAATGCTTTTCCTGACCTGGTTTTTCTCGACATTCACCTGGCAGATGGATCGGCTTTCGACCTGCTGAAACTTGTGAAGATAGATTGTCCGCTTATATTCACAACTGCTTATGACAAATATGCATTGGATGCTTTTAAAGCGTCTAGTATAGATTATATATTGAAGCCAGTAAAGAAAACTGATCTTGAAGCCGCCATACAGAAGCTGAGGGATATGCAGCATATCTTCAGGCATAACGAGAATAAACCTGTTGAAAAAGCCAACAACCACCTAGTAGAATATAAAAAGAGGTTTATGATACGCTTTGGCGAGCATATCAAAACTCTATCTGTAGATGAAATTTCTTATTGCTACAGCGAGAATAAGAATACACTTGCGCGTGCTACCGACGGACGTACTTTCCCGATGGACCAAAACCTGGACGCTCTGGAGCAAATGCTGGACCCCAAAGAATTTTTTCGTATTAACCGGCAGTTTCTCATAAGCTTGCGCGCTATTGATGAAATGAAAACATATAGTAAGGCGAGGGTTATCATAAAACTGAAACCCACAGTAAAAGAATCACCGGTGGTAAGTTCTGAAAGGGCTGCTGAATTTAAGCAATGGCTGGCCGGTGAAATTTAATTGATCTATATTCAATGTTATATTTTTGCCGCTTCGCGCTTGTTTTTTCCCGTTTTATCTAAATAATGGGAGTTTGGCAGTAATATTGCTATATTTTTAATGACAAATATTTCCACATGAAAAAAGTAATTATTGCCGCATTATTGCTAAGCTTGGGTACAGGAGCCTTTGCCCAAAAATATATGACGCGCACAGGCAAAGTGTCTTTCTTTTCTTCGACCTCGATAGAGAAAATTGAGGCCTTCAATAATGAGGTTGCTAATATTTTTGACAGTAAAAGCGGCGATCTTATATTCCAGGTGCCTATAAAGAGCTTCAAGTTTGAGAAACAAACCATGCAGGAGCATTTTAACGAAGATTATATGGAAAGCGATAAATTTCCAAAGTCTGAATTTAAAGGGAAGATTACTAATGTAGGTGAAGTTAATTTATCGAAAGACGGTGTGTATAATGCCAAAGCTGAAGGTAAATTAACCATGCATGGCGTAACGAAAGAGGTGAGCATACCCGGCACTATTACAGTAAAAGGGACTGATATTACTATGAGCTCTAAGTTTGTGGTAAAAACAAAAGATTACGATATTAAAATACCTTCTGTTGTAGAAGGGAAGATAGCAAAAGAAATAGAAGTAACTGTAACCAGTGTATTAACAACACTCAATATGCATTAAAAAATCCGGATAAGCCCGGATTCCCGTCTTAGTAAACCATATCAATTGCCCCGCAATAAAATTTAGCTATCTTGTATTTTACTTAGCGTACAGGCATAACAGTTCGGGGAATGAATTCAAGGCTTTTTATATTTATTGCAGTTATTGTTTCCGTATTATTATGTACCGGAAGTTTTGCGCAGGTGAAGCATGGCGCAAAAACCGTAATTAAGGATAGCAGCGACACAGAAGATGAAAAGGCCGATGTAGAGCTGAAGAGCCTTGTAGATGCGCAATATAGAAATTCCGGTGCTGGGAATAGCTACACAGAAGCCATATTCAAATCATCAAGGGTAATTAACGGACAAAGCATTGAAAATATCCCCGAGGGAGTACTTGAATTCCGCATATCTCACCGTTTTGGAGAATTGAGGCAAGGATTAGAAACTTCTTATGGCTTTGATAATGCCACTACGAGATTAGGGCTGAACTACGGCCTCTTTAGCTGGCTGATGATAGGCGCCGGCAGAAGCACATTCCAGAAAGAATATGACGGGTTTTTGAAAATAAGGATATTGAGGCAAAAAGCGGGTGAGGGCATGCCTTTGTCTGTCAGCTTCGTGTCGGCACCTTCTATACAAACTTTGCCATCAGATGTGCTCGTGCCGAGCGGTACGACTTATAATTTCCGCGACCGTATCTATTATACCAATCAATTATTGCTGGCACGCAAATTCAACGCCCGTTTTTCCCTGCAATTAATGCCAACCTATATACACTATAATATTGTTACAACATCTGATGAGCCCAATAATGAGATTGCTATGGGTATAGCAGGACGCTATAAATTATCTAAACGAATCGCATTAACTGCAGAGTATTACTACAGGTTGCCATCTTATCGTTTGAATGGCTATTCAAATACACTATCAGTAGGTATAGATATAGAAACCGGAGGGCATGTCTTTCAATTATTCTTGACCAACTCTGCAGATATAACCGAACGTGCTGTTATAGAGGAAACCACCGGAGACTGGGCTAAAGGCGGCATTCATTTCGGATTTAATTTATCAAGGGTATTCAACGTAGTAAAGCACAAATAAGATCACTATTCGCATTTATCAAGTGGGTTGTCAAAATTATCAGACTGGTCTTCCAATACCTCTCCATCTATACATTTAAAGTCTTTTTCGACTAAAATGAATAATTCTTTGCCATCATTAAAAACAAGTTTGTTACTATAACCAACCTCATTAGTTTCTTCCCATTTCTCGGCATAGACCTTGGGCATGTAAACGGTCATTTTATTGTTTGAATATTCTGCTGAAAGCTCTTGTAAAGAATCAGACCTCTGCAAAG
>JABDGU010000068.1 GCA_013285905.1 Bacteroidota bacterium
TACCGCCTGGTCATTGACTGGTCATCAGGTGAATTAAGCATGATCCCGATCAGACCATATGACAATACAAGCCAGAAGGAGTTCAACTTTTCACTTTTTCTGAAAGACAAGCAGGTTTTTATTGGCTCGCTTCTTTCAGTAGGAAACAAAGTGGTGGATGGCCCACAGTTGGGCGACCAGGTGCTGGAGATAGATGGAGAAGATTACCGCAGTTGCAGCGGGGAGCGCTGGTGCACAATGCTGAGCCGGCGTTTCGAAAATACAACAGAGGAAATTTCACTCCTGGTTAAGCGCGGAGATAGGAGTTGAAATTCAGAGCCGCCAAGGAAGCCTTGTTTCTTAACAGGTGAGCGGGAGTAAAGAGTGGGGGCATGAAGTTATGAACTTCAGGACATATATTGCCGGACAGAGTCCTTGGTTTTATGAGTAGGTTTAAGTGATCCTCCGGAACACTAAACCAGTGGGGAATATAAATAAAATTTCGTATTATGGCTTTTATGAAGAATAAAACTTTTACAATGCGAGCATTATTTTTATACAGCATAGGTATATTAATTTTTGTTTACTCCTGTAAAAAAACAAGCAGCAATCCAAATACCGCACATTGGGAAGAAGTGGGTAGCGGTAACAGTGTTTTGCATCCTGACGATGGAATGACATCATTAATATGCGATGCATCCGGCAATATATATGCGGCTCCTTTATTTACTACAAGCACCGTTGTAAATAACAATATAGCCAAATGGAATGGCAGTACCTGGACTACGAATAATTCCCTCCAGGCTGATGGACCTGTATATACTATGGCTATTGATGCACCTGGTAATCTATATGCTGCCGGTGGGTTTTCTGAATCTAACGGGAACTTTTATGTTGCTAAATGGAATGGTAGCACATGGAATGAATTGGGTGCCCTGAATGCCAATGGCACTATTAACTCAATAAGTACAGATGTTGCCGGCAATATATATGCAGCCGGAAATTTTACTAATACTAATGGAAATTTTTATGTTGCTAAATGGAATGGAAGCGCCTGGAGCGAACTTGGTAATGGTTCTAATTCGCTCAAAGCCAATCATATTATTAGCTCAATAGCTATTGATGCCAGCAGTAATGTATATGCTGCCGGCGCCTTTACCGATAGCAATGGAAAAGAATATGTAGCAAAGTGGAACGGGAGTGCCTGGTCTGAGCTTGGTATTGCAGGCAATTCCCTAAATGCTAATAACCGGATAACTAACATCTGTGCAGACGCTTCAGCTAATATATATGCTGTTGGACTGTTTACCAACACAAACGGGAACCAATATGTTGCCAAATGGAATGGCAATGCATGGGATGAATTAGGCAAGGGTAGTGATTCCCTGATTGTCATTGGGATTACTAACTCGATGAATATTGATCTTGCGGGAAATGTATATGTCGGATCTGCAAGCATAGCTAAATGGGATGGTAGCACCTGGAGTAATCTTAGCGATCCGGGTAGTGTGCCGGAAATCGGGGCGCCAATGACTGTTGATGCGACGGGCAATATATATGCTACAGCGAGTAAGTCCACCGGCACTCTTAGCAACCCATCAGGGTATTTCTATATAGTTAAGTACAAACCATAAACAAAATCGGAATGCCGCCGAATGAGAACTATGTTTGGAAGACAAGGTTAAAATGGACGGGTATGTTTTTTTTGTTCCTGTTTGGATGGTGAATTGGTAGAAAGTTTTTATTTACCTTTATAAGAGTGCGCAGAGGCACGTACTCCTGTTGCAGAGCGGCGATTAAAAAAAAGATAATAATGAAAAGTTTGAACTGTATTTGTTTTTTCTTTCTTTTTGCGCCACCCTGGGCGTTTTTTAAAATAGAGAAAGAGAGTTTGGTGGAACAAATTGCTGCAAGCCAGAAAGTCGCTTTCAATTATGAATATAAAACTCCGGGCAATAATAAAACGCTAATTGGAGCATATACAAAATTGGCGACACCAAAAACATTAAACGAGCTTTTATTCGTTGTCACAATAAATGAATTATTTAAGGAGTTTTTTATAAATGGGTATCCTTCAAATCATCTTACTAAAATAAAATGCAAAGATGGCAAGGGGAATTTTGTATGGTTATACCCGGACAAGAACACCGAATTTGTTATCAGAACAAAATCAGGCAAGAAAAAGAAAGTGTATTATGACACTTTAATTTTAAAAAGCGACACTTTAATAGGCCTGCGTAGCCGGATAATAGGTGGCGATAGAATTATTCCGCTAGATGAAATTGACAAAGTATCAATATATGCTGAATTCCCTAAGGTAGAACCCTATTGATAAAATGAAGCTAAGCTTTGCTCACTTGGGTGAAGGGACTGAAGTTATGAACTTTAGGCGGTATGTTGCCGGACGCAGTCCTTCGTTTTATTATTTCGATTTTAGTGGTCCTTCGGAACCTTAAACCATGGGGGAATATCCGCCAATCGGAGATTGGCTGCCTCTACGACGGAATCGGAGATTGCCGCCGAGCGATATTTTTGTATGGAAGACTACAGTTAACCGGGGATTCAACAGGAAAAGTTGGCTATATTGTCTATGTAATTAGGTTATGTTTTATTTACTAAACATTGTAGCAACTCCTTCGGAATATTTTCTTTAATAATGAAAATACTATTGCCAATAGAATTAAATTCAATATTGTCTTTTATCTTAAAATAAAATCTCATAATGTTATATTTCAAATTTGGGCTTTTATGAGTTCTAATAAGTAATTCTTCTGATACTGCACATTTAATTGACTTGTTATTGGGGATAATAAAATCAACCACGCACATATCTTTAATAATAAAGCTTAATTCATCGCCGTTATTGTCTTTAATTTTTAAATCAAAATCAACGTGTTTATTGATTAAAATATCAATAACATCTTCAGGAATAGCATATGTTACGCTCCAATTAGCATATTGATTATCATGACTTTCCCGACCAAAATTGTATTCTTTAGCATATTGCCTATTGAATTTTGAATTAATCTCCCTGAAAATTATCTGAGTTCTCACTATAGAAGGCATTGTTTATCACATGAAGATAATAAATGTCGGACTTAAAATATAAAACATTCCATCCTTTATACCATCCCCTGAAGAAACAAAAAAGCCCTGAAAGTGAGTACTTTCAGGGCTTGCATTTTTTGTAGTTCGACCTGGATTCGAAATATCATTTATTAACACTTAAAAACACTCATTTACACCTGTAATTGAATAAGATTGTCGGAATTATTTACTTTGGATAACTGAAAAGCAATTGAAATCGTTACCAAAATCGTTAACAAAATGGCATCTATTCTTTTTTATGCTCGGGATTTAAAAAATGGCACTATGCAAGTGATGGCAAGGTTCAGTAATGGCAAAGATATAAAAACAGCTTATAGCGGTTATAATCTTCCATCTGCAATGTTCGGTGAAAATTACAAACATTTTGTTTCAGGTAAAGCAAGGAATCATAATAATGCAGGTAAAATAAATATACTTATTGCCAAATGGAACGAAACTTTTGAAACTTATATAGAAAAATGTCGGGCAAGTTTTACAAAACCAAGCATGAGTGAATTTAAAACATCTGTTTTGCCAAATATAGAAAAGTGGGTAAAACTGAAAATAGACGCTCCAAAGTTAATTGATATTGCAAATGAATATTATAATTCTGTTTTAGGAATATTAAGCGATGGGACAACAGGGCAAACATTAAGCCTTATTGACGACCTGAAAGAGTATGAAAAAAGCAATTTGGCTATTTATTTAAGTAGTGTTAATGAGGATTTTTATATGAGTTTTGTTGATTTTTTAATAGCAAAAGGGAATATTAACAGCACCATTATGAGGAAAATTACAAGGATCAAAACAATAATGACTTTTGCGCATAAGAAAAAATACATTGCTACGCATGATTATATACACAAGCCAAAACTAAAGAAAAGCAAATCTATAAAGGATGCCCTTAGAGCAAAGGAACTTGCAACACTTTGGGCTTATATACCTGAAAAAAACAGGGAACGTGTGGTTTTGGATATGTTTTTATTATCGTGCGAAACGGGACTAAGGCATAGCGATATTATACAATTGTCAGAATCGCATTTTAAGCCAGTTTTGGGCGAAATGGGCATCATGCAATGTATTGAGTTGTCGCAGGAGAAAACAAGCAAATCTATCATGGTTTCTTTGAGCAATAAAGCGATTTCAATAATTGACAGATACAATAATGGAGAAGATAAAATATTCCCTCAAATCAGCAGTCAAAAAATGAGCGTTAAACTGAAAGATATTTGCAAGCACTTGAAACTTACAAGAATGATAGAAATTTCAAGAGCAAAGGGAAGCCAAACCGAAAAAAGCAATAAGCGTATCTGCGATATTATTTCCTTCCATTGGGGCAGGACAACCTTTATAACCCGAATGAATAATGCAGGTATGGCAATTACCGATGTCAGGGATTTGGCTGGCCATGGGAATATTGAAACAACAATGTTATATCATAAAGGGAATACTGGAATTTTGGAAAACGCTTTAAAAATACTAAATCAGTAAAAATGGAAAATAAATATATAGAATATGCTATAAAATGCCATGCAGAAACAAATCACATGTACGATAAATACCTTCCTTATGAATTTCATTTAAGAATGGTTAGGCGCACGGCCGAAATGTTCATAGTAAACATAATACCTATTAAACATGAAGATGTTTTTGCAGCTTGCTGGTGTCATGATTTGATAGAAGATACAAGGCAAAGCTATTCGGATGTAGAAAAAAATACGTCTAAGGATGTCGCCGAAATAGTAAGGTGTGTTACTAATTATGGTAGAGGTAGGAATAGGAAAGAGAGGATGCCTAATGAGGTTTACAATGACATCAGAAATAATAATCTCGCATTATTTGTAAAATTATGTGATAGAATTTCAAATGTTCAATATTCAAAAATGACTGGCTCTCCCATGTTTGAAATGTATAAAAAAGAACATGAATATTTTAAATCAAAACTTTATAAGTGCGACTTTTTTATATCTATGTGGGATTATTTAGATTCATTGTTTATTAACTAACCATAAAAAAGAAGTATGAAAGAACAAAAGCAGGAATTCGAAAAATTTCCAGTATTGGCAAATAAAATACAAAAGATGGTTTCTTTTGGGAATGCAGCAAGCCCGGCCGATTGGAATGCCCTTTTATATACATTAAACCAAATACTTTCGAAAATAAATGCTTGTAGGTGGTGCGAAGGAATTGGTTGTGTGGTAGGTAGATGTTGTGATGGTAGGGATTGTGGGTGTTATGGAGAGCCTACCACATTTGAATGCCTAAAATGCAATGGTTCAGGTGTCGAATTAAACCCAATTACCGAAGCAAAGGAAGTATATTTTCTTTCAAAACACCTAAAAGAACAAGCCGAATACAATAACTATTTTGAAAAAATAAAAAAATAAAGTTATCAATATGGACAAATCAGACATAAATCCGTGGTATTATTTAGATGCAGATAATAGAAAAGATGACCCTAAGACTGGTATCTATTGCAGCAGGTGTAAAAAAAAGAATGGAAACATCATATAGGAGCGTAGAAATACACCCTGTTCATCCGTGGGTGAGAAATTCTCCTTTTAAAGGGAATGCCCTTATTGGCGAAGATTGTTGGAATAAGATTGTTTCAGAGGGAATAGTTAAGCCTATCCCCCATCCTTTCAAATCAATTATAGACTAAACTATATTATTATGAGTTACGTTAGTAATTTAGAGAACGAACTATACTTTAGAGGAAGTGGTAATAAACACAATGTAGATAAACTCGATTCTTATAGGGATAGAGGCTATTCTATTGATGAAGCTGCAACTGCCATTATCAGGCAAGAGCAAAGCGAAAGGATCGCACAACGAGATAGATTAGAACAGGAAGAAATGATATTGTGCCAGCATTTTGTCGAATATCCACACCCGGAAGAGCCTACACCCATCGAACCTGATGAATTGCCATATTAAAAAAAACTAACCAAGAACTAAAAATAGAATTATGAAAACGGCGGAAGAAATTATAGACGAATGTTGCCCCGACATTATTACCGCTGATAATAGTGTTGTTGAGCAAGTCAAACAAGCAATGAAAGCAGATGCTATTGCGTTTGCAGAATGGATGGGTACGCAACCTTATGAATTTAATAGTGTTGATAATGTTTGGGAACCTATACTTTATGGTGATGGTAAAAACTCATCCGAGTTGTATAGCATATATTTCGAACAACAAAGTAAAACCAAATAAAATGACAATCGAACAGGAAGCAGAAGAAATGTACCCATGCCACGAGCATTTAGATGGAAATTTAGTAACAGTTTCCTATCATAGTATCGAGCATGGTAAAAGAGATGCTTACATCGCAGGGGCTACCAATAGGGATGGGTGGATAAGCGTTAATGATGGATTACCCGAAAAGCAAACCTTACAAAGTTATGAGCATGTCCCATGTTTGTGTTATACAAAACGAGATGGCATAGTCCTGCTTATGTGGAATTGTGAACATTTGGTTTGGGATGCGGAAGATGGGGACGATGTATCAAGTTTAAATGAAAAAGTTTTATTCTGGCAACCACTTCCAAAAGCACCTAAGATATGAAACCATTTAATTTAGAAGAAGCCCTTAGTGGTAAGAAAGTTGTAACGAGATTTGATATTCCAGTATCGCAGATTGGATTATCTAAAGACCAATCGGGTAATTATAAAATCATATTTTGCATTGAAGGAAAGTTAGGGAAAGAGGATAATTTAAGCAGATTTAGGAAAGATGGCACTTATGCAATTACAATTGGTCAAGAACACAAATACGACCTTTTTATGGCAGAATGAGTATATTTGCAATGGAATGTGTTTCACGTTCGCTATTAAGCCCTCAACGGGGCTTTTTAGTTTTATGCAGGTATTGGAGCGGGAAGGATAAAACCTTTTAAATTCAACTTGTTTGGATCATTAGTAAATGAAAGTAGCCTTTTCTTTTCAGCACTCTCATATCCTTCACGACTTCCATCAGTATTTGTATTTCCTTCCATAGTGCTAAAATAATTTACTTCTGTCATTAAACCTATACATATCGCCGCATGACCCGAAAATCCAGTATTCCCTTCTTGCCAAATACAAATAGCACCAATAGCAGGCTCTTTAGAGAAAACAAAATCCCCTGAATTCTGCAACCAATTATGAAGCGTCCCTAAAGCAGAAGGGCTACAATTATGTATTATTTGGCTCAAAAGTTCAGGATATGGTGCATAGGCTTCCATCCATATCAATTTTGCAAAAAGGGCACACCAAGCCCATCCGTTTTGAAATCCTATTTTACGCATTTTAGCATCAAAAACAGGGTCTTTAAATCCTTGATTTTCTCTTATTTCTTCTTGCCCTTCGTAACTTTTGGCAATTCTAACAATCCTATCTTGTATTGTTTCATTTAATGGTTCCATAGTCCTATTCTTTATCAGTTATTTTATGTTTTTCCCTGCTGCTTAATTTTCGTTTCTTATCCCTTTTATCTCCAAGCCAACTTGTTACCATAAACGCCACGCATAAAGCAACTACTAATAAAATGGGCGAATATGGGTTTGTTAGGAATGTCATTTTTTATTATACCTTATGTAAACCCAAATGAGTAATGTTATCAGAAAAAGACATATACCAAATCTTATTTCACCTGTCATGCGTTTTTAGCTTTACCATGAGCGTATTTTGCGGCAATCCCAAATACAAAAGAAAGTACCGTCCAAAGCAATGTATAATCCTTTTTAGGCGTGTTTTTTACTACCGGAGATTCCTTTTTGTCCGCATTGCACTTTTTCAGAGCAGATTCCGCTTTCTTTTGGTCACTATAAGCCTGAAAGTACAATTGAATATAAGTACCTAAACTGTCCCTACATGCTCTCAAAGAGGCTGTATTTGACCTGTAAATAGTACGCTCTTTATAAATGAAACTGTCTTTATGGATAATCATCGTCGGAGGGTAGCCTATTTTTGTAGGCAAATAGACGGTATCGACATTTGGGGTTTGAATACCTGCATATGCATTATCGTAATAACCCCAATTTCCTATGCTGTCTGGAATGATAAACTTGCCGCAATATTTATTCGCTGCTTTAGGATGCTTGTCGAAGTATTTTGTGGCTTTCCTTTCGTTTACGCATGATGTGAGCGACATTAATGTCGTTACCATCATGGCAAATATGGTAGCAGCTAAAATACCCTGTAACGGTTTGTTGTTATGGTATAGGTCTTTCATTATTTCCACGGATTTACGCCTGATAAGTTTACAAATGATGCCTTTAATTGCTCAACTATTTCGGGTAATGCATCCCGTAACTGTTCAACATGCATAGAATCGGGTAACGGCATTTTAAGAGCGTTTGCCAAATTATCTAACCTGTCTATCAGGTCTGCATTAGTTTGTAAGTCTTGTCTCATTAGTATTTGTATTTATAGTTACGAATTTCTACACCCAATTCGTGCGCCCGTCTGAATTTCAATCTAAGCAAGCAATCATGGCGAATAGCCTTAAAGCCCTCAATCTTTATGGCTTCCATTTCACGCAATGAACTATTCTTGCATCGGTTTATATCCTTAATAAGGGCTTTCTTTTCGGCGTCTTCCATTTTCCATTGATAGATAATTGGCAGATAAAATTCACCATAATGCTTTTCAGATATACTATGTGAATTGTAAGATAAATAGCGATATTCCTTACAGCTATGAAATAATCCACCATGGTAATCCCCATAAATAGACTCAACAAATGTCCAAGCAGGGGGATTGGTATCTTCTTCCGTAACCACATATTCCCCATGATATGTTTGCGCTTGTGCCTGAATATTTGCAGATATGCAAATTATTAATGCGAGTAGTAGTTTTTTCATTATCTATGCCATTTTTCAGATTGGTTAAATGAATAGGTGCGTTTCATTTTCGCTTCCCGTTTTTTATCTTTCGATATTTCTTTCTTTGTTCTAAACCAATTATGGCTATAATCAGGTGTTGGGGTGTGCATATTTATTTGGTTGCTTTTAAATAGTCATTCATTTTATCAAGTAAAAACTCAAACTCCATTGCTTCATTTTCATGTGGAATATTCCCGAATATTACATTTAGCAAATAATATATGCCATCATTTACGCCCGATTGATAAGAGGCATCATTACCGAAACGGCTCTTAATTTGTTCAACTATTGGGGCTATTTTTTCTTGTTGATATTTGGTCATAAAATTATTTTGGTTATCGTTTTCATTTTGTATATTTGCAATCTCCAATTCAATATAGTAAGCCAACTTACTTGATAGCCTGCTTAATTGCAGGCTTTTTTAATATACCTTGTTTTACTAATTGATTTTTTACCTTTCTCCAATTAACAAACGGTCGAGAATGTTTGCCGGCAATTAATGGGCAGCCTAAAGCCGCATCATCTATATACATTTGCGCATAGCATTTGTTACTTTGTGTCCAATCTTTTTGAGTTGGGTTATACTGTATACCATAAAGTGGAATGTTATTATTTTTAAACCAATTAATTGCATCTTGCAGCTCTTTTCCGCTACGCATTGTGAATAAAATGAGATTGTGTTTTTGCTTTGTTAATTCAAGCAAAACACTTTCTGCCTTTACACTTACCCCAACTTTTGGGTAATCGTGCGTTACTACTGTTCCGTCAAAATCTATGGCTATTTCCATTTTATTTTTATTTAAAGCCCCTTAGCAATTCGGGGCTTTTGTTTTAAAAACAACAGCTTATAATTAGCCTTAACCGTTTTCCTAAAAGGAAAATAAAAGGAGCAATGAAAGCCGGTATATCCTTTTTCTTCTTGCTCTCCTTTTGTTAAATACCAAACAGAAAAGCACCCGATTGTTATTTTAAACCTAAACCACCTATCGCATTGCGATGAATGATAGTTTATACCCAAAGAGATAGGGAGTAAGATTTTATAGAGAAAAGGAATATCAATCGCCCTGCCTCTCCAAAATTTCATAGGAATAAGCCTTACACCAAAGCAGGCATAGCCAAACCTGAAATTAAATCCACTACCTTCTATTTGTGCGGAGTAACAATTTTTTAAAAAATAAAATGGATTATTCATTTTTTTCTGTTTTATGGTTATAAATAATGTTAAAAGTTATTACCCTGAAAAGCCTTTATAGCTTCGCTGATAGTCATTTTACCCTCAATCACCTTTACAATTTCAGCACCTAAACCCAATAAAAGGTTATTGAAAAACGGGGCTTCTTTATTCGGGTCAACATTCGCCACTATCTGCAACATCTTTTGATAGCCGCTAATAAGCGTTTCTATTTCGGCTGCATAAGCTGCACCGCTTGGTATCAGGCTTTCAATAAGAGTAGCGGCAGGGCTTGTAAGGTCTTTTTCAACGACCTGCGTAATGGCAAGTGCCACCTTGCAAGTGTTAATAGTTCCTGTTTCAAAGGATGCTAAAAACTTTTCTGCTTTTTGTTCGAGGTTCTGTACAAATTCAATATTCATGTTTTGTTGTTTTATGTAGTTTAAAAATAAATTTAGTTCTATGCTTGCCCCTTGTCCGAGGCTGGGACGTTTGGGACTATCGGTGTACTGTTTGCTATTGCTGCATCCTTGGACTGGCTACCTATTGAGCTATCAGTCCAAAAACCATTTGCCTTTTGCATCATAAGAAGTACAGGGGATATTATACCCATCAATACTGCTATATCAATCTTGGCGAAGATGTAAGCAAATATTACTACAAGAATAATTGCAAAGCCACCACCTTGCGTGAGGTAGGTAATGTTCCTCTGAATTATAAGTTTCTGTTCCATACTGTTATTTGTTGTTTTTATTAAACCTGTTAAAACGAATTCCCCTGGCTACATAGTTTCTCTTAAACCACTTGCTGAATAACCATAGGTAATGAATAATGCCACAAGTCGTAAGTATTGCGCCGCTAATTATTATATACAGGTTCATAGTTGATATGGCTATACCATCCGTACTTAATGCGGCAAGCAAAAAGACTGCATGAAGAGGATTATGATGTTGTGGTGCATCCATTACGGTTTGCTTGTTATGGTTATAATTGTTGGTTGTGCCTTTATGAAATTATATAATGTACTGTCAAAAGGCACAAACCAATTACCTGCACTGTCCTGTGCCGATACTGTCCATGTTTGAGTAGTGCTATACGCATCATGTGGTATGCCCTTCCATTTGTTTAAAGCCGAAACAACGCTATCGCTTTGAGTCTTAGTATTGTATCTATACCCATATAAGGTATCTTGCGCCATTGATAAAAATGGGAATAAAAACAAGATGATTATTATATTTTTCATGTCAATATGCTTTAAAATATGCGTTTTGATTAGCTCTTATGTTAGCCTCATAAACTGGTATCGAACTACAAAAAGCTAACTCAAAAATATAGCCTGTTAAATATGTGCTTATAGTGCTACATGCTGCGTTCACCTGCGCTCCCATATATGCAGTTGTACAAGTTGGTATAGATAGGCCGCTTGATGTGGTTGAATACTGCATGCCATTTACCCACAAAAATGTATTAGTATTATTAAATTCACCGGAAACAATGTATAGGTTATTTAAAGTGATGCCGGATGATACGCCTGCGGTATATGTATTATTCAGCCTGAAGTAAAATGCATTTGCACTGTGTATTGTTAACTGATACCCC
>JABDGU010000069.1 GCA_013285905.1 Bacteroidota bacterium
GTCGTCAGGTATTTATGTACCCCTTTTTACCGATAACAGCAATATAAAAAATATGAACGCTGTTCTGTTCATAGACAAGACCTATAAGGATATTATGGCACAGGAGAAGTTTAAAATGGCACTCGCCTAAATACGCCGAAAATAAGCCGCATATTTTAAAATTACAGGACACTTCTTTAGTATTTGCAAAACCTTCATTCAAAAAGGATGCTGAAGGACAATGCATTATGCCAAGAAGATGACCAAAATCATCTTTTTGGCTGCCCGGCATCATCAAAAAAACAATTCCCCGCCCTCAAGTCCCTTTTTCTTAATGAAAATCATTTAATAAGGTGATACACCTCATAAAACAACTCTGCCAGTGTTGATATGTTTGCGTTGACATACAGCAGTATCATGTTTACAACAAAACAAAAAAACAACCGCCTTCTAATAATATTGCTTAGCGCGGTATTTGTAATATCCCTTGGCTTTATTTTTTGGGTGCATTACAGCACGCTGGAAGGGGCCATTAAATATACCGACCTAGACAAACAAACGGATAATATAACCAATATATCTGACGAGCTATTCACCGGCGTATTGTGTGCAGAAATAGAAGAAAGCGACTACCTGCTAAACGGAGATAAGAAAAACCTTCGACTATATAACGAATCAAAAAGGACTGTGATGGCAGACCTGGACGAGTTGAGAAAAACGGTTAAAAACTCTTCCGTACAGCAAATACGAATAGACAGCTTAACAAAACTCTGCGCACTCCATTTTAGCAGCCTTGACGAAGAGATAGCCTATAAAAATGATAACTTGAATGAAGAAGACAGATTGATAGAGAACAGGGCCAATATACGCACCCTTATAAATTCTTTTAATGTGGAGGAAGACCAATTACTTTCAGAAAGAGCTTCGGCCTTAGACAAGAACTACAATACTTCATTTAAAACATTGCTAAGAGGGGATCTTAGTATCCTTACAATATTTATGTGCTTTTTTATTGTTCTGGGCCGCCAGATCAATAAACGCCAGAAAGCACAAAATGAATTATTTGTAAGCCGCGAATTTTTATCGCAGACACTTTTATGCATGGGCGATGGTGTTATAATTACGGACAAGGACGGAAACATAATGATGATGAATAAGATTGCTGAAGAACTGGCTGGCAGCAGTATTAATGAAGCTAAGGGGCACCCTATAGAGAATATATGCACACTGGAGGATGAACATACACATTTCACAGTTGAAAATCCGGTTAAAAGAGCGCTAAAAGAAAAACAGGTTGTATTTCTTGAGCATAACACCTTAATGGTGAAAAAGGGCAAAACAAATCGTTATATTGATGATAGTGCCGCCCCAATAATAGATAGCGAGGGCAATATTACCGGCGCCGTAATGGTTTTCCGGGATGTTACTCAAAAAACCCTGAACCAGAGAAAGCTGGTGCAGAATGAGCAATTACTACGCGATATTATTGACAATACACGTTCGGTTATTTATATCAAGGACCTGGAAGGCAATTTTCTCATGGTAAATAAGCAATATGAAAGGGTATTTGAAGTGAAGTCTGCTGATATTCTTGGTTCAGATTCTTATGCACGTTTTCCGGGAGAAATAGCAGCGAAGTTCAAAACTGTTGATAAAAATGTCCTTGAAACCGGGCGGGCGGTTGAGAATGAACAATTAGTTCAGCATACGGACAACAGCTACCATCACTACCATACGACCAAATTCCCTCTTTACGGAATGGATGGAGGGATATATGCGATCTGCGGTGTATCAACAGATATATCAGAAAGTAAAAAGAATATAGAAATACAGGAAAAACTTGCAACGCAAGAAACACTATTGAAAAGTGAAGCACGTTTAAAAGAGGCTCAGGCAATTGCACATGTTGGGAACTGGGAACATAATTTTGCAAAGAATATTGGTGAATGGTCTGAAGAGACATGCAGGATATATGGACTATCCCCGGACGATAACAAACAATCATTTGAGTCCTGGATATCTTTTCAGCATCCTGACGACCTTCCGCGAATGAGGACACTAATAAAGGAAGCTGCAGAAACTTTATCCAACCTTTCTTTTTATCATCGTATTGTCAGAAAAGACGGCACTATCAGGCATGTGTATACACAGGCGAATTACGAACTTAGTAGTGATGGGGCGCCTATATCCATACGTGGCGTAATACATGATATTACTGACATGAAAGAAATGGAAAATGAAACACTGCAGCTGGTTGAAAACCTACAGAAAAGAAACAAAGACCTGCAAGTGTTTGCCTACATGATATCCCATAACCTGCGTTCGTCAATAGCAAAAATAACAGGGCTTTCTTATTTGCTCGAAAATGAGCAGGAAACGGCATCTCTTGATATGAACCTGGTGGAACGTATAAAGTACGAAGTTGACGCCCTGGACATGGTAGTAAAAGATATTAATACCATAATCACTGCAAGGGATACTGGGAAAATTGAACCTGAATACATCTCTTTTGACGCCAAGCTGGACCTGGTAAAAAAAGTATTGGAAAACAACATTAATGAAAGTAAAGCCTTGATCACAAATAATTTCAAAGAAGCTGAGGGTGTGTTTGGATCCAAAACCTATTTGTACAGCATTATCTACAACCTGCTGTCGAATGCCATAAAATACCGGTCGGAAAATAAAAGCCTCCATATAGACCTGCAAAGCCATGAGACGGATAATTATGTATGCCTGACCGTAAAAGACAATGGAATGGGAATAGACCTGGATAAAAACGGAGACAAATTATTTGGGTTGTACAAAAGATTTCACACCGGCAAAATTCCCGGGCGTGGCATTGGCCTGAACTTAGTGAAAACACATGTGGAATCGTTGGGAGGAAAAATAGAGGTAGAGAGCAAAATAAATGAAGGGACAACTTTTAATGTTTATATACCAAAAACAAAATAAATATGACACAAATTAAGGGACTGCTTCTGATTGATGATGACAATATTTTCAATCTCATCCATTTAAAAACGATAGAAAAAGTAATGTTTGCCGAAAATGTAAAAGCCTTTGAAGACCCAGCCAAAGCACTTGATGTGTTCAGGCATATTGTAAACTCCAGACCAGACCAAATACCTGAGCTTATCTTCCTTGACATTAATATGCCCGGTTTGGATGGATGGGAATTCCTGGATGAGTTAAAAGGTTTTCCGGATTCTGTATTTGAAAAATGTAAGGTCATTATGCTTAGTTCATCCATTGACCCAAATGATATTGAAAGATCAAAAAACTACAGCATGGTATTTGATTTTATATCAAAACCGCTGACCCCACTAAAACTTTCGGCCCTGGAAGCGAAACTGATGTGCGTAACTGAGAATAATTAAAATAACATTTAAAACTATACAAGTGATGAGAAATAATATGCAACCTGTTATTGTTGGCCTGGACCTCGGCACAACTAAAACTGTAGCTATAGCGGCCAAAAAAAATGAATCGGGCAAATTAGAGGTTTTGGGATTTGGAGAAACCGAATCGGTTGGTGTGAATAATGGAGTTGTGCTGAACCTTGAACAATGTATGAGTTCAATCAACCTGGCCATTAAAAAATGTATTGCTTCTAACCCCGAGCTTGATATAAAGGATGTTTATGTAGGCATTTCCGGACAACATATAAAAAACCTGAAAACCAGGGGAGAACGGTCGCGGAGGACGGACGGATATGAGATCTCTAAAAAAGATGTAGACATGCTGATATCTGAGCAGTATAAAACATATATACCCGATACTGACCAGATAATAGATGTGATACCGCATAGTTTTGTGGTGGACAATACATGTTATGTAGATGATCCAATTGGTATATGCGGCTCGAAGATCAGCGCCAGTTTCAATATCATAACAAGTGATAAGAATGCAATAAGGAATATAAAACGCAGTGTTGAAAAAACAGGGCTCAATATAAAAAATATTGCGCTGCAGGCCCTTGCCTCTACCGTAGCGGTAACTAATAAAGAAGACCTTGAGGAAGGCGTAGCCATTGTTGATATTGGTGGCAGCACTACGGACATTGCAATTTTTTGCGATGGTGTGCTTAAACACACAGGCGTTATACCATGCGGGGGCGTAAACATTACCAATGATATCCGGACGGGGTTGGGAATATTGCGGTCGCAGGCTGAACTTTTAAAAATACAATACGGAAACGCTATGGCCACCGGCATTGACCCAGATAAGTATATTACGGTTGCCGGCTTAAGAGGCTTACCTAATAAAGAAATATCCCTGAAAATGCTGGCTATTATTATAGAAGAAGCTATGCAGGAAATAATAGATTATATAGTATATCATTTAAGGCAGCTGAATCTTGACAAATCACTTAATGGTGGTATCATCCTTACGGGAGGTGGTGCGCAGTTAAAAAACATACTACAGTTTACCAGGCAGATCAGCGGCATGAATGTGCGGTTAGGAACTTCTGAAGAATACTTAACAGGCACTTACTCCGATGTTTTGACAAAACCCGCTTATGCTACTTGTGTTGGCTTAATATTAAAAGGTTATGCCGAATATGAAAATGCTTTAGCGCCCGTACAGCCACAAACAGCTGCAATTATAGATGAACCGGCACCACTTGTATCAGCGGAAGCTGCTTTTCCTGTAGTGGTCATAGAAAAGACTGAAAATAAGAGAATGGAATTACCCAAAGTAAAAACAAGCACAAGGTTTCTGCGTATTACTACCCTCGTCAAAAACAGTTTCATGGGCTTGTTCGAAGAGATAGAAGAAGAAGCCCGAGCATAAAAAACAAAAATGCGGCACGATTATTGTCAGGGCATTGTAAAATAAAAAAACTTCCTATTGTATAATATACTTGAGCAGAATCTTTTACTTTTGCCTGTGAGTTAGTTTGACAGACAATGGAGCAGGTAAAAAAAATATCGGATGCGTTATTTGACAATGTTTCAGTAGGTATTATCATTGTTAATTCAATTGGAGAGATAAGCGTTGTTAATCCATTTTTATTAAAACAATTCGGATACACAGAAGCTGAACTGATAGGTAAAAAAATAGAAATCCTCATTCCGCGCAGGTATAAAGACAAACACGAGCATCACCGCGATAAATATGTTGCCAACGCCCATAGCCGGCCTATGGGTTTGGGGATGGACCTGCACGGAGTTAAAAAAGACGGCACAGAATTTCCGGTGGAGATAAGCTTAAGTACTTATACTGTTAATGACAAACAATATGCTATTGCTTTTGTAAGTGACATAACGATACGTAAACGATCGGAAGAAGCACTGATCAAACTGAACGCGGAACTGGAACAAAAAGTAAAGGAAAGAACACAATCGCTAAGCGAAACAGTGGAACAACTGGAATACCAGATAAAGGAAGCCCAGGAAAAAGACATACAACTTCGGGAAGCCCTTGAAAAAGAAAAAGACCTGAACGAATTAAAATCGAGATTTGTATCACTTGCATCGCATGAATTCCGGACACCTTTAAGCACGGTGCTTTCCTCAATTTATCTTGTTCAGAAATATCCAAATACTGAAGACCAGCCCAAACGTGAAAAACATATCCAGCGCATTGTGTCGTCTGTAAATATGCTTACAGATATTCTTAATGATTTCCTTTCTGTAGGCAAAATTGAAGAAGGAAAAATACAGGTGCGCTACCAGACATTCGATATAAGAGAGTTGATCAATTCTATGATCTCTGAAATGCAGCCTATTTTAAGAAAAGGGCAAAAGATCAGCTACTTTCATACGGGAGCGAGCGCTGTATTTTTAGATCCGGCCTTATTAAAGCACATTGTTATCAACCTGATCTCGAATGCAATAAAATTTTCGCCGGAAAATTCGCCGATAAAAATATTTACCGATAATAATGACGAGCGGGTGGAACTTTCTGTTTTAGACAGCGGCATGGGAATATCTCTTGAAGACCAGGAACATTTATTCGAGCGCTTTTTCAGGGGAAAGAACGTAACTAATGTGCAAGGCACGGGCCTGGGGCTTCATATTGTGGGTAAGTATACCGAACTGATGAATGGAACCATTGAGTGTAAAAGTGAATTAGAGAAGGGTACTGAATTTATTATTTCACTTCTAAAAAAAGAAATTAATGAACACAATACTTCTGATTGAGGACAATAACGAGATAAGAGAAAATATGGCAGAGATCCTGGAGCTCTCTGCTTATAAAGTATTGACCGCTGAGAATGGCAAAGTAGGTGTTGAGCTGGCCACAGAACATAAACCTGACCTGATAGTTTGCGATATTATGATGCCGGTGCTGGATGGCTATGGCGTTATACACATGCTTCAGAAAACTCCGGAATTATCTTCTATTCCGTTCATCTTCCTCACCGCGAAAGCCGAAAGATCGGAAATGAGGAAGGGCATGGAGCTGGGAGCCGATGACTATATTACAAAACCTTTTAACGGCACGGAATTACTAAATGCAATAGAAAGCCGGCTGAAAAGAGCCCAGTTAATGAAAACAGAATTGGGGCAAGGCATGCAAGGCTATAACAGCCTGGTAAGCATAACAAGTAGCCAGGAAGTATTAAATACACTGATAACAGACAGATCATCAAGCAAGTTTCGTAAGAAACAAACTATTTATACCGAAAGGAACCACCCTTTTCACTTGTTTTATATAGAAAGCGGAAAGGTGAAAACATACAAAATAAATGACGATGGCAAAGAACTTATAATAGGCCTTTACAGCAAGGGAGATTTTTTTGGTTATAATGCCCTATTGGAAGGCGGCGCTTATAAAGAATCGGCAGAAGGAATAGAAGATTGCGAGATAGCCATGATACCGAAAAAAGAATTTGATGACCTGCTGAGCAGCAACAGAGATGTGATGCGCAAGTTTGTGCAGTTGCTTGCAAATAATATTGCTGACAAAGAAGAGCAACTTTTAAATACGGCTTATAATTCTCTGAGAAAGAAAGTAGCTGATACGCTTATCACAGTGAGTAAAAAATACAATACTACTAAATCGGACAATTTCAGTATTGATATTACAAGAGAAAACCTAGCTAACCTGGCAGGCACCGCGAAAGAATCCTTTATCCGGACCCTAAGTGATTTTAAAAACGAAAATATTATTGATATTAAGCACGGGGATATTGTTATCCTTGACCGCAAGAAACTGGAAAATCTATCTAATTGACCTTACATACTTGCTAAAAAATACTGGCAAAATCCATCCTGGATGGAACTGAATTCTTCCCACATTTTGCCCATCTCATCTCTCAGCCTGTTATGCCTTTCCAGTAATTTTATTGCAATAGCCTCCTCTGCCTTATTTCTCGGGCTTGTCAGTATGTATTGCTCCCTTATCTCCTGTTGCAATAAAGTAATGGTAGTCTCGATGTTTAAGAAACTATTCTGGAAACATTCTACTTGTTCGAGCAGTTTATTGTCGGATTCATTTTTGATGATCTCAGACAGCCTGATCTTAAGGAAAACCATTTCCTTTTTCAAAAAAGCAAGCATTCTTAACCAGCTTTCCCGCTCATACTGATATTGAAATACCATTTTTTCTGTCATCATAGGCGTCTTCATCGTGCAAAAATACCTGCATGGAATGCCAATGATAATAACTCCGGTCAGTTCATTTGATGATTATTATCATCGTAGTACGGTTTGATAATTCAGAATGGAGTATTTCCTGCTTGTCACTGATATTATATTGCCTTTTGCAATCATACCAATCTGCTTATTTCGTCTTCATTCCAGCCTAAAAAGAAGATTCCCTTGCCAAAATCCCATACCGGGCGTTTTATGAGTGAATTGTACTTCATCATCAATGCTATAGCTTTTGTTTTGCTGCTAATGCTTGCTTTTTCTGTGTCGCTGAGTGCGCGGTAAGTCGTGCTTTTTGTGTTAAGCAGTTTATCTATGGGGAAGTGTTGCAGCCAAAGTTCCAGGGTGGTTTTATCGATACCCTTCTCCTTATAGTCATGAAATTCATACTTCAGGCCTTTTGCATCCAGCCATTTAAAAGCCTTTTGCATGGTATCGCAATTCTTTATGCCATATATTTTGATCATGACGCGAAATTAGGCTGCCTTAAATATTGTGGAATTTATTTCTCAAAATTTATTCAAATAGCACAGCGAACGTAAAAGCTATTCCCATATAATTATTCTGCATTATTGTATAGTACTAATAGTCAATTGGCTAAAAAAGTATTCTTTTTTTGAAAATTTTTGGCTTCCCGTTTGTATAGATAAGTGTACAGACCCAAACAAGATAACATGATATTTCCGCAAGCCGCTCTGAAACACGAAGAGACAAAGTGCATAGTCATGCCGAATGCATTCATTACGTTTTTATTTCAAATATATAGTCCGGTAAAAAAGAATATTAAACTACGTAGCCCAATATGGGATTGATTTTAATAACCTAAAAAATTAAATTATGAAAAAGATCCTGGTTGTAGACGATGATAATGACATGTGCCTGCTTCTGAATCGCTTTCTTGGCCGCCATGGTTATGAAGTAACGATTTGCCATTCGGGAAAAGCAGCCCTGGAATCGTTAAAGAAAAATGTGCCTGACCTGATGTTGTGTGACTTCAGATTGGATGATATGAGTGGCGGCGAATTACTAAATAAAATAAAAGATGCAGGTTTATCTTTTCCCACAATAATAATTACCGGCTATAGTGACGTCAAAGATGCCGTAAATGTAATGAAATCGGGGGCGTATGATTATATAACAAAGCCACTCTTCCCCGACGAGATTTTACTAACTATAAAGAATGCGCTCTCAACGAACGGGGAGGCGGAAAAGACTCTTGAAACTAAAGAAAAAGCCAAAAAGGCCGAGCCAGTACAAAGCGAGAATAAGGCGGGTAAAAATGCAACTTTCCTGAACGGCAAATATATTACCGGCAACAGCGAAGAGTTCTCCAATATAATAAAGCAGATCAACCTGGTTGCACCCACTAATTATACAGTGATAATATATGGAGAAAGTGGCAGCGGTAAAGAAGCGATAGCGCAGCAGATACATTCTAAAAGCAGCAGGGCGGACAAACCATTTGTTGCCATAGATTGCGGGGCATTATCTAAAGAATTGGCCGGGAGCGAATTGTTTGGCCATGAAAAAGGCGCTTTTACCGGGGCTTTAGCTCATAAAATAGGGAGCCTGGAAAGAGCTAACGGTGGTACCATTTTCCTGGATGAGATCGCAAACCTATCCTACGATATACAGGTTTCGCTGTTACGGGTGGTGCAGGAAAGGAAAATAAGACTTTTAGGCGGCACCAAGGATATAGATATAGATGTTAGAATAATTGTGGCAAGTAACCAGAACCTGTGGGATTATGCAAGGAACGGAAAATTCAGGGAAGACCTTTACCACAGATTCAATGAATTTTGTATCGAGGTTCCCTCTCTTAAAAACAGAAAAAAGGATATTACGCTTTTCGCCAATCACTTTTTGGAACTTACAAATAAAGAACTTGGTAAAAACGTAAAAGGCTTTTCTGCACAGGTGGAGGAAATATTTAATGATTATGTATGGTATGGCAACCTGCGCGAGCTAAAAAACGTGGTAAAACGTGCCACACTTTTAACTGATGGGGAATTGATAGAAACACAATCTCTGCCGTTCGAGATCACAAACCATAAGAAATTGCAGTTTGATTCCCCGGTGCCAATCGCAGATCCAATTGCAAAGCCTGTTGATAGGCATGAAGAGGTGAGCAGCCTTGATAAAAAATTTAAAACTGCCAATATAGGCGCTGAATATGATGTAATTATTGAAGCTCTTAAACAGGTTAATTTTAATAAAAGTAAAGCCGCTATCTTATTAAACATAGACAGGAAGACGCTGTACAATAAAATGAAAGAATATAAAGCGATTAATGCAAGCCTTGCATAATAAGGATAAGCAAAATAAATAAGCATACTAAGGATAAGCAAAAAAAGGGCCCTCCATGACAAATGGAGGGCCCTTTTCTATTTGAAGACGAAGACTTTAAAAAGAGTCTTTGTGGTATTTAATACCCATTCCGGTCTTTTATAAAATATTTACCATTTTTTTTAACGGCCGTGTTCAAAATGTGATGGTACGCTATTTGCCTGTAATAAGAAAACAGATTTATCATGAGATCACTATTGTATGTCATCGCCGTTATCCTTGTTATCGGTTGGGCCTTAGGAGCATTCGTGTGGAACGCGAGCGGCCTGATTTATATCCTCCTAGTTTTAGCGATCATTTCTTTCTTACTGGGTGTTATCAGGAGAGGGGACGTATAATTAATACACAACCATTAATACAAAGCATTTTAAAATCTAAAAATAACAACATGAAAAAGATATCATTGATTGCAATTGTTGTTTTGCTTGTGTCATTAAGTGGCTGCCAGTTGGTAGGAGACATATTTAAGGCTGGCGTGGGCGCAGGAATATTCTTAGTAGTGGTAGTAGTAGGGCTGATAATCTTTTTAATAGCAAAAATGTCGGGAGGTAAATAATAATTATTAAACTTAAAAAATAAAAAAACATGAACAAAACAAAAATGGTAATCGGAACAGGCGCAGGCATTGCAGCAAGCTTACTTCTCCTTTCTAAGCCGGGAAAGAAAATTGTGGGAGATTCTTATAACCTGTTAAAAGATAAAGTGAACAGAGTATCAGGCAAAACAGAAAAAGAGCTCAATGAACTGAAAAGTAAGGTGAGTGAAGATATTAAATATCTTGGAGAAGATGTGAAAAGCCGGATAATGGATATTCTTGACGAAAGTGTAAAAAGCGGAAAAAAAATAAAAAAGGGGCTTACAAAAGAGATGCATTTATAGTGCATCCCTAAAATGCGTTTTGTATAGTATAGTCCAATGGGTTTAAATTGCTTCCTGTTTTCTTAAATAAATAAATTTGAGAAAATGGGAAGATTTTTTTTAAAATGAAGTCCGCCCCTCACTTGAAGATAAAATTATTCTGGTACAGTTTTTTTAGCATGAATGGTGTAAACGAAACGTTGTTCATGAACAGGGAGATTAAAGCTGGTATAAGCAGGAAACAGCAAAAACACGACATGCTTTTAAACTTTGTTGCAAATGTGCAGACAAGCCGCAAGCCTGCGAACGCAAAAAATAATTTTAAGCAGATGTTGCATGTAATAATGTCGTTGCCAAAGTTGCTGTTATAGGCAAATAAGGGGCTTTTTGTCAATTGGGTTGCACTACGGGAATGCAAACCGAAAAGGTAGTTCCTTTATTTACAATGCTGGTTGCGGAAATAAAACCATTATGCTGTTCGGCGATCTTTTTACAAATTGATAGGCCAATGCCAGTCCC
>JABDGU010000070.1 GCA_013285905.1 Bacteroidota bacterium
GAGGGGGTATTTTATTACACAGGGACAATCTCAACAATGTATGTGCCTATATTCTTGTTCCCGTCATCGCAGCCATTTATCACTAAGGTTTTGCCGTCTACGAAAGTATAATCCTGGTAATTGGCGTGGAACATGCCTGGGTAGAGACTGATGTCCAATTCGTCTTCACCGTCTTTATTGCTGATAAATATAGTACCTGAATAATGGTAGGCATTGGTACTGATATGAACGTCTGTCTGCAAACTGCTTGCTCTGCCATTTACATTAAAGTGTATAGTGGCCGGGAATATGATATTGCCATTGTCATCCCGAAGCTTAAAAGCCTCGATAAATTGATTTAAGTGTGCAAGGGACTTAGTTTCGTTTTGATCCATGAAGTGAAGGTAGCGAATGTGGCAATGTGATAATGTAGACTACTATTTAGCTGCACATCTTTATTTGAGGATATCCTCACGCTTTTGCGCCACGGCACAATGCTATCTGCAAAAGCTCAGGATGACGGCTTCTAATATTCTTCTTCCGGATATAATCCCCATTGGATGGAGGGACTCTCCCACTCTGCTTTAGGCAGGCGGCTGACCATTAATAAGCTTTCATTATAAGGGTTATTCAGAATCAAAGAAAAGAAATAATAATTCAATTTTTACTGGGGAACTATTGCCAATTCCGAACGTATATTGCATAGAAATTAAGATATCAATACTAGATGTGCGGCATCAGCGGTATATGGCGATTAAATAATCAGCGAATAAACGCTGAAGACATCACCACATTCAGCGATACGCTGAAACACAGGGGGCCTGATGGTTCGGGCATTTATGTTGATAGTGATGTATGTTTAGCTCTCGGCCATCGCCGCCTTTCCATTTTCGATCTTTCTGACGCGGGTAAACAACCTATGGCAAGTGCAGGCGGAGATCTGTATATCACTTACAATGGCGAAATATTCAATTACATAGAACTGCGGGACGAGTTAAAAGAAAAAGGACATCAGTTTTTTTCCAAAACAGACACCGAAGTGATCCTGGCTGCCTATAAAGAATGGGGTGAAGATTGCCAACTACGATTTAATGGTATGTGGGCCTTCGCCATCTGGGACAAACAAAAACAAAACCTTTTTCTTAGCCGCGACAGGTTTGGCATTAAACCGCTTTACTACACTTATACTTCGGGGCAATTATTTGCCTTTGCATCCGAATCTATTTCCTTTGGCAAACTAAACGATTTCAAAAAAGAACCGGATGAGAAGAATATAAGCCTTGGGATACAAAACCCTTATTACCTGGAATCTACAGGCAAGACGATATACCGCGACATACATAAACTACAGCCCGGACACCAGCTTACATTAAAGGCAGATGCAGAGATAAACATAAAAAAATGGTGGGATACCAAAGACCATCTTACGGATGCACCTTCAAGCTATGATGAGCAAGTAGAAAAATTCAGAGAGCTACTCATTGATTCCTGCAAACTAAGATTAAGGAGCGACGTGCCACTTGGGCTTACCCTCAGCGGCGGCCTTGATTCATCATCCATATATGCCACTGTTCAAAAACTATACAATGAAAAAAAGCTTGATGAATTAAACTCTCCTCATCAAGGGCCAAAGGCTTTCATTGCATCCTTTCCCGGCACCAGTATGGACGAAAAAAAGTATGCGGATGAGGTAATAGATTTTTATAAAAGCAGTGCCACCTATATTTACCCCGAACAAAAGAACCCGGTAGATTCCATTGTCAATGAAATTATAGCAGAGGATTTTATTTCCCTCACTCCCCCTGTTGCACACACTATTTACAAAAAAATAAAAGAGCACGGCATCAAAGTATCTATGGATGGCCATGGTGTAGATGAAATGTTGTTTGGCTATCCATGGATGATACGGGATTGGATGCTACGCTCAGGAAGCATCAAGCTTTTCCTGATGTATGCGGATATGAGAAATGAAATCGGCAGCAGGCTTGGTAAAGCGATGAAAGAAAGCCGGAAAATACTGAAGGGCTATCTTGCTAAAAAGGCCATGGGCAATAATTGGTTGCAACAACAATACGGTTTTGACGCAACGGGCATAAATGAGATCGGCGACAGCGCAAATAATATTGTTTATAAAAGCTTTCACAGCACTACCCTTCCTACTTTATTACGTAATTGGGACAGGGCGTCAATGCGTCACGGTGTAGAGATACGAATGCCTTTTATGGATTGGCGCCTTGTAACTTACATCTTCAGTTTGCCACCGGAAAGTAAAGTAAAAAATGGTTTTTCGAAACGCATATTACGTGATGCTATGAAGGGCTATCTGCCCGAAAATATACGCACCCGAAAATATAAAATAGGCATCAACGCCCCTATGCCCGAATGGTTTAATGGCCCTATGTCTACTTTTATTGCAGATGCAGTGCAGTCCGGCACCTTCCTGCAATCCTCTATCTGGAATGGCCCGATATTGAGAGATTATGCATTGAAACTAATTAAAGATAAAAGCTGGACGCAAAGAGACTGTGACAGCTTCTGGCCCTATTTGAATGCATGGATATTGATGAATTAAATGAAGGGAACTATATGCTTTTTAACTCCCTAATAGGGATACAAACATAAAAAGTATAGCTATCTCACCACAATACACTAAAAGCATTTCCACTTGTCGCTGTACCTTGCACCATTGTAGAATCTGCACAGAAAAAAGAGAATGTGCCGGAAGCGCTTTCCTGGTTGCCGTTTACAATATTTATGGTGCCACTTACAGCAGGTATTTTAGTAATACCATCAGGAGACCAATAAGCCGTAACACTTGCCCCATCAATGGTATAAGTTCCAATACCGTTGCCATATACTTTACCATTTACCAGGGTAACTACAAAACCCGGGTAGTTTTTAATAGTGAAGCTGATGGCCTGGCCGGCTTTGCCTGTTTTGGAATCACTCGATTTGCTTCCAACAATATTAATATTGGGATTAAATGAATTTGCCAGCGTTAAATCTGATGTCCATGTATGATACAGGGTATCATTTCCTTTCGACACGGTGGCTGTCATGTAGTTGTAGGGTCCCACATTATTGGTGGTAGTATTGGCAGTTTTAGTGCAAGACGATAAAACCGAGAAAAGGGTGACAAATAAGATTGAGTAAAGTAATGTTTGTTTCATCATATTCTATTTTACCTCGCAGTTTTGCAAAACTTTTTTAAATATAGTATAAATAATTCTCGCTGTAAAGTAATTAATAAAAAAAATATTCATTTTAAAGGGTGCCTGCAAATTTTAATACCGATGTTAGCAGTCTAAAACATCGCAAGTAAAACATGAAAAAGCCATTTTGAACCTTTACTATTTGGATAAAGCATTATTTTTACCCTATACACTTCCGTCTAAATGAATAAATTCATAAAACTGCTTTTCGGCAAGCCAGGCAATCCTGTTACCTTGGAGGAAACCACGGCTTTGCCAAATTGCACAAATTGCGGGGCGGAACTTAGCGGGCCATTCTGTAGTAATTGTGGCCAAAAAAAAGAACATAAACACGACCTGACCGTATTAAATTTTATCGGGCATACCCTGCATGAATTCACCCATTTCGATTCCAGGTTCTTCAAGAGTTTTAAATACCTTGTCACAAAGCCCGGCTACCTGACTGAAGAATTTATTAAAGGGCATCGAAAAAACTATATTAATCCAATTCGCTTATTTATTATCATCAATATCATTTATTTATTCTTACCCTCTGTTAACACTTTTACCACCCCTCTACAAACCCAAATGAATGACCGCTATAGGAACATAGTAAGGCCAATGGTCAACAATAAGGTGAATGAACTGGGTATAAGTTATGCTGAATATGAAAAAGAGTTTGACAAAAAAATAAAAGAACATGCCGAAATGCTCATTATCGTGATGGTTGTTTTGTTTTCGGTTCTATTAAGTTTGCTTTATTTTAGTCAAAGACGCTACTTTGTGGAGCACCTGATCCTATCGCTGAATATTTACAGCATTCTTCTTTTTTGGCTAAGTATCGGGTTCCTTTTTTTTGAGCTTGTTTTTTTCGTCCTGCTTTTATCTGTTGAAAAAATAATGGTACTGGGCCATTTGATTAGTAAGCCTGAAGCTCATGAAAAGCTAGTAAAACTCATGGCGCTTTCGGGTGAAGATGTTTTTCTGAGTATTTTCCTTACGATCGTAATTTTGATTTTTTTATTTGGTTCACTGAAAAGAATTTTCCGGGAGTCTAACTTTGTAACATTTCTAAAAACCATTGTTGCACTTGCCGGATTATACGGAATTGTACTTATTTACAGGCTGCTTTTGTTCTTTACAACATTCTATACATTGCATATCTCTAAAACAGAAGAGCCCTATACACAGCATTGGGTGTCTATAAGCAAAGAAAAGACAAGTTCTTTGCCCTGGATAAAATTCGAATGGACGGGCGACTCTCTTGGCAAACGCTACTTTGACAAGGCGGCCATGAAGGTGCCGGTTGAGATAGAAAATCTGCCGCATGCATTCGATATGCAGTTTGATATGGGCTCTAATGTTACGATGCTTTATGAAAACCCAATCAAACCTTATATTGGCCAGTACGGCATTCTGAAACAGAAATTACTGCAAGATAAGAAAGAAAAGATTGATGGTAAGCCCTTGCAGCAAATGAAAGGGATGCTATTGGGCCTTGACAGCCAGTATTTTAAAAGTGATTTTGTAATATTAAATAATGGTTATGGAGATAGGCTTACAAAAGATTCGATGTTCACTCCAACGCCAAAACAGATCGGGACCATAGGTGTAGATATTTGCCATGACATAATACTTGTTATAGACTACCCTAATAAAAGGTTTTGTTTGCTTGAGCGCCTGCCTGATGAATATAACTGTGACTTCAACGATTTTACTTTAAGCAGTAATGGCAAAGTAATACTTGACATGATATTTAAAGACAAGAAATACAAAGTATTATTTGATAATGGCTCCAGCTTGTTTCCTCTCATTGTGAAGCACAATATGATGGATGCGTTCTCGAAGGCAAACAATACTGACACCCTTAGTATATCCTCTTGGGGACAGCATATTGATTTTATCGACAGACCTTTAAAAGATTCAATTTATATTGGCGGACGGGCATTTTCTGATATTGAAATATATACCAGCCTGAAACCGGGGCAGGAAAACATACCCACAGAATGTGATGCTGTAACCGGTAATGCATTGTTTTGGAATAATATTGTTATAATAGATTTTAAGAACAAAAAGTTTGGAATAAAATAAATAGTTCTGATGGATAAACAACCTGTAAGTGTTTACAAAATACTGGTTTATATAGCATGGTTTTACTTTATTGTATGCGGTGGCATCTGGTTTTATGAAAGCTATATGGCAAATAATAAATTAAATTATTCGGCTTTAATTGTAATGCTGGTATTTGTGGTACAAGCTTATATCAGAAATAAACTGGCTAACCTGATTATTGGCATTATTTGCCTGTTTATGGGTATCATCATTTTCCTCGATGTACTGCACCTTTTCTTGAGTTTTAAGAACGGGGAACCTGTAACAAGCGATGTAAAACTGCTGCTTATCTTTGCTATCCTGAACATTATATTTTCAGGCGTACTCATCTTTTCTTACATGATATTTAATAAGGAAGAGCCGGAATAATGGCGGCGATACTCTTTTTTTGAAAGATTTTGGACTTTGAAATTGGAATTTTTCACATGGTTTTTGGGATTTTTGTAGGAATCTGCCTATCTTTGCAATCCTTTTAAAAGGAATGGCCCTGTAGCTCAACTGAATAGAGTATTTGACTACGGATCAAAAGGTTTCAGGTTTGAATCCTGACAGGGTCACCATCACTGTTTTTAATGAAATACAATAAGGACGCTACTATTAGCGTCCTTTCTACTTTGTATCTTGTTTTATTTGTTGTTTTAAAAGTGTAAAAAGTGTGGTAAAGTGTGGTAAAGTGTGTATTAAAGCAGTATGTTTGTGTGTCAAAATGTGTGTCAAAAATGGCAATAACCATAAGACCTATAATCCGTGATACCGAAAAGCGCATTGCCAAAGATGGTAAATGCCCGATTGAAATATGCATCACTGCGGGCCGCTCCCGCATTTATATTAAAACAGGCAGGAAAATAGAGCCTGAGAACTGGGGGGATGGCAAGATAATAAAATCATATCCGAATTCTGTACTGCTGAATGGTATTATCTCTAAGAGGGTAAATGAGATAGACGCTGAAATATTAAAAAGAGAGATGGCCGGCCAGATCATAACGCCGGAGATAATAAAAGCCATATGCAGCAATAAAACCAATAGTGTCAATTTTTATGAATATGCCAATATGGTATTGCAGGAAATGGAAGACCTGCAGAAAAACAAAGAAGAAACCCGACGACTATATAAGATACAGCGTGAAAAACTGAAAGACTATGCCCCTAATTTGACCATTACGGACATTTCTCCCGAATGGCTTACCAAATATCAGAAACACCTGCTACTGGATGGGGATAGCAATAATTACACAATACAGGCTTTTAAGCTGATCCGTATTATTTGCGGCCATGCTTTCGAAAATAAAGTGATCACTTACTACCCTTTCGACGATTGGACCTTCCCAGCCTACAAGTCGGTGGATAAATCTTACCTGGTGGAATCGGAACGACAGGCATTAAAGGATTTGCTGGTCAAAAATAAACTTAGCGGCACTTTGCAGCTTATTACAGCCTTTTTCTTACTGGAATGCTATTCAGGCATCCGGCATAGCGACTGGCACAAATTTAAAGTGGAAAAGATAGTAGACGATGAACAGTTTTACCTGAGCACTACCAAAACAAAAGAAAGGATTTCTATTCCCCTGGCTTATTACCCGGACCTTAAATGGATAGTGGATTACATCCGCGACCATGACTTAAGCTATAAGTTAAGCCTGGAAGAGGCAAACAGGACCCTAAAGAGTGTGCAGATATTGGCCGGTATAGATAAGAAGCTGACAACGCATATAGGCAGGCACACAGCCGGAACTATGTTACTGGAACTGGGGTTAAGCATAGAAGAAGTGGCCTTGCAACTGGGAGTGAGTAAAAAGGTGGTGGAAACATATGCTAAAATAACGGGCCTAAAATTGAAGCTGGCTTATAAGAGACTACAACTAAAATAATGCTTTTGCTCCGGGCGACATTGATGTCGCTACCATAGAAACACATTAGAGAACAAAATAGAGGTATAATTACCTTTGCTTGAAAGCCTTTATAGTATTTATTATAGTAAATAAAAGGTAAAATTACCTCAAATAAAAAGCCCGCTGAAAAGGAGGCTTCTAAAAACCGCAATATGAATATAAATCAGAAAAGAACTACTATTAATTCCATCCTATTGTATAACCTTTGATTTGGTCGGGATCAGTCCACTCAGGCAGTGGAACGGTTTGGCCTTTCAGTTCATGGGTGCAATCATTTAAAAATTGAATATTGCCATTAGTAATAAAAGAATGGCACCTTGTTGAATAGGGTGGTGATTTATACTTAATATTATCTTCATCTTCATCTTCAGGTATGCTGGGCTTCCAATCTGGGTCAGCATATATCCCTGAAGTGCAAAGGAGTGAAGGTTGAAAAGTAGGATTATCAAAATTATTATTGAAAGACCATGTTTTATTAGGCGCACCTGAGCCTCCAACTAAATATATTATATGAGGATAGCCACATCCGGGACATATAATCGCTGCATCTCCTTTATATGTTTTTACTGCTTTCATCGATTATGCGGCGTTTTTGTATTCTTCCAATTCGCCGACACAAAAATCAGGGCTATTAACTCCATTGACTGCGAGGTAATATTCAGCCATGCGCCTACGCAATAAGCCATCCAGTTCAACTAATTGCCCATTGACATGGGCTTTATCCCAGTCGGTAAAGTTGTGCTTTTCAATAGGAATATTGTTTTGGATATTGTGATAAAGGGTAGATGATTTCCATGCGCCTATACCGGCATTATAGGAAAAATCTCCACCCGCATCAAACAATCCTTGTGTTATGTTTTGTGGGAGTATGGCAGATATATGCTTAGTATCATTGGCTGCATATTCAATTGCTTGCTCAATAGTGCATGTATCGCCCTCTTTTACGGGTGTGCCATCAGGATAATGCGTAGTGCCTATACCTATTGTCCAAACCCCTGCACGGTCTTGGTAGGCAAATAGAAACTTGCTTACATCGCCTGAGCATTCAAAATGTATTCGTAGATCGTAAAATGCTTGTGAAAATTCCATAAAAATAATATTGGTTGAAAAATGTGAATAATTTTTGTCAAAAGATGTGTCATGCTTTATCACCCATTTTATGTTTGTCACGCATTGCAGTACTGGCCGCTTTGTTCTTATAATCACGCCTCACAAACCATATACCTGTACATATAAAAACTAATAGGGCGCTTACACCAATCGCAATATCAGTAATGGGATTATGAATATCGCCGCTTGTTTGGGTATCACTATCCATTTCTCCTTTAACCTGAGCACTTGTTTTAGATTTGTTACCTAAGCTGTCCTTTGAACTGGAATTACTTACAACAGCCTTAGAACTGCCGGTATCAATAGATTTATTGGTAGTCTTTTTGTGGCTTTCATAAATAGGCGGGTAAAAGTTTTCGCTGGTGGTTTTAGTACCATCAGGCTTTGTTTCGGTGGTGATGCTTTCGGGAAGTGCAATTGGCTTCTCATAATCCTCGTCGTCGCTGGTATTCACTTTGCCGTAAGATTGCTGGCCAGCAGAATCATTTTTACTTTGCTCATGCACAGCCGCCTTTTCCGTTTCTTTGGTCTTATCAACTTCTATTTTCCTCTTAGACTTTGAATGAAAGGAAAGGGAGCACGAGGAAAAAAGTGTAATAATACACATCCACATAATTATTATTACAGCCCAAAATCTTATTTCTTCTACGATCTTATTATTTCGCATAATCCCAATGTTTTATTTGGTGACTGATATACCTCGCACGTCTGAAATGCCATGTAACGCGCTCGTCATACCTGATAGCCTTTAATCCACAAATGGCAAGACTATCCAAGGTTTTAAGTCTCCGTTTGCCAAACCACAGTTCTAAACTATCTGCCTTATCAATTGCCTGAGCATTGGCAGTTAAGACAAACAAACAAGCCACCGCGATGTGCAGTAGCTTGTTTGAGTAATATTTTAAGCTGTTTTTCATTATGCTGCCGTTTTTACCGCATCAAAAGCATGATACTGGAAACTGGACGGTATAGCTTTCGGATTGATAAGCATTGTGAGTTCCTGTCCAAGCCCGGCCAATAGCCTGTTAATACCGTCATTGTCCCCAAATGCCTGTGCAGTTTGCAGCATGGGCAATGCACTATCAATGATCTTTGTAGCCTCAGCTTCATAAGCTACGCCGGAAGGAATAAAGGAAGCTATTACGGCCTCTATTTCTTCACCTGTCGGACTGGCAATAAATGCCTTTACCTTTTGTGTAATGCTCAATGCTTCAGTGGCTGCTGCTGCAATTTCTTTGTCTAAGAAAGTTGCGATGGCTTTGAGTTTTGCTTTGATCGCGTCTGTGATGCTTTGTAAGTTCATGTCTGTTGTTTTTATGTTTATAAAATTGGTTAAGAATTCAATGTCGTCTATTGTTGCCCCGGTGTCGAGGCTGGGACGTTTGGGATTATAGGAGTACTGTTTGCTATGGCTGCATCCTTAGATTTGCTACCGGCACTCGATCCCCACTTGAAATTATACATGGTAGTAGCCATTGTTGTGAGGAAAGTTATAAGCCCCTGGATATTTGTGAGAGGCTTCCCTGTTATTAAAGAATATACAGCAAATCCACATACGCAAATAACGCATAGGATTATCAGTATAAATAACATTCCGTTGTCATTAAGTTGTTTCATAGTTTAATTGTTTTGGTAAACTTTTCTTGCTAAAGCATTATGGTCTTTTTCTAATCTCTCATGCGCTTCTTTTTGCTCTCCCATTTCCTTTTTTAAATAGTCAATGTCCTTGCCATGCTCTATATAAAATATCCTCATTTCCTGCAAATCTTTACGCATACCCTTTATTTCCTGATATCCCGATTTGACAAAGAATAATATACCTACTCCAATCACCGATAGCAGGCATTGAAGTACATTGTTTTGGAAAAATTCCGTTATTGTTATGACCAGCATTTTTACGGTTTGCTTGTTATGGTTATAATTGTCGGTTCTGCCTTTATGAAATTATATAATGTACTGTCAAAAGGTATATACCAGTTACCAATGCTATCTTGCGCTGATGTTGTCCATGTCTGAGTAGTGCTATATACATCATGTGGTATGCCCTTCCATTTGTTTAAAGCAGAAACAACGCTATCGCTTTGAGTCTTAGTGTTATATCTATATCCGTATAGGGTATCTTGCGCCATTGATAAAAATGGGAATAACAATAAGATGATCATTATATTTCTCATATCAATATGCTTTAAAATATGCGTTTTGATTAGTTCTCATGTTAGCTTCATAAACAGGTATCGAACTACAAAAAGCTAACTCAAAAATGTAACCTGTTAAATACGTGCTTATAGTGCTACATGCTGCGTTTACCTGCGCTCCCATATATGCCGTTGTACAAGTTGGTATAGATAGGCCGCTTGATGTGGTTGAATACTGCGTGCCATTTACCCACAAAAATGTATTAGTATTATTAAATTCACCGGAAACAATGTATAGGTTATTTAAAGTGATGCCGGATGATACACCAGCAGTATATGTTTGGTTTAGCCTAAAAAAGAAAGCGTTTGCGCTATGTATTGTCAATTGATATCCCTGA
>JABDGU010000071.1:0-9663 GCA_013285905.1 Bacteroidota bacterium
GCTATGTGCCCGGCTTGGATATAGTAGCTTACCTTGAGGCAACGAATTCTTTATTTACAGGCAGCGACAGCTCTTTTTACAAACTGAGTTCGTCAAAAATTGAAATGAAGAAAAAGTTCGGCGAGGCAGATGTTGAAACTGCCGGGTGGATGGTTATAGATAATGAAGACATTCCGGAAGACATTTTTGAAGAATTAGGGTCGCCGCTTATCATAAAGCCATCTTCCTCTGCGGGAAGTATGGGGATATCGCTTGCCAATATAGTTGAAGACACTGCCGGGATAATAAAAAGGGTGAAAGAAATGGAACGGGATTTTAATAATTGGAATTTTTCAAAAGGGGGTCTTTTCATCGAAAAATTCTTAAACGGGCCTGAATTTTCTGTGTTGGTCGTCGGCAATTCCAACAGTTTAGTCGGCATCAAAATTTACCCTCCGGTAGAGCGGAAGTTTCATTCTTCCTTACCTGAAAAAGAAAGGATATGCAGCTTCGACAGGTACTGGGGAATTTATAATGACGAAAATAAAATGCCGGATGAAAACCCCTTTACTTATTTTGTAAGCGTCAAAGACACTGCCTTGAGTTCAAGGTTAAAAGATACCGCTCTTCGTGCTTACAAAGCATTATCGGGAACTGGCTATGCCAGGGTCGATATAAGAATGAACTGTGATACCGGAGATTTGTATGTTCTTGAAGTGAATGCACAATGTGGCATTAGTAGTACACCGGAGGGGGCCACTACGGGAGCGATCCTTAAATTGCATGATATTTCATTTGATGAATTGATTTTAGACATCTTAACTGCAAGTCTCAAAACGCTATAGATCCTATGCGAATTTGTATTTTACAACCTGATTACTCCAGCAGCCAAGTTGACTACAAAAACTATGATCCACCCAGGGATCTCAGCCACTTGCTTCAGGGAAATGAAGTGCGTCATGTTTTCATCAATAAGCTAAGCACTTTCAAACAACTCAAGTCCTTATCGGCTGAAAAATATGACATTTTTGTAAACCTTTGTGAAGGTTATCTCGATTGGGATATTCCATCTATTGACGTGGTTTATTTCCTTGAATATTTGAATCTTCCCCATACCGGGCCTACCTCCTATTTATATGATCCATCCAAGGAATTGATGAAGTATGTGGCCTACCTGGCAAGGGTAAAAACGCCTGCATTTGTTGTTCTGCATCCAAACGATGATGTCATTCAAGCTACACAGGGCCTTACTTATCCACTCTTTATAAAGCCGGCTCACGCAGGAGACAGTTTGGGAATCGATAAAAAATCTCTGATCCGCGATCCCGGCAATTTAACCGAAAAAGCAAAGGTCCTTTTTGAAGAATTCGAAAGCCTGATGCTTGAAGAATATATTGCGGGAAGAGAATTTTCGGTGCTGGTGGCAGCAGGCATTGACGGTAAATCAGCCATAGCATTTAAGCCGGTGGAATATATATTTCCTGAAGGATATGAATTTAAGGCTTATGAATTAAAAACTTCGGTACTTTCTGCCAGCCATTACAAACCCTGCGAACCGCAATATGAAGACCGCTTGAAAGAGATGAGCCTGCGCATTTTTAAAGGGTTTGGGGGACTAGGATACGCACGGCTCGATTTTCGGCTTGATGCCGGCGGAGAATTCTATTTTCTTGAAATTAATTTCACTTGTTCCGTTTTTTATTCCGGAATTTATAAAGGAACTGCCGACTACATACTCGATTATGATGGTATTGGCCAGGCCGGGTTTTTAAAGCATATTATTCAGGAGGGTATTGGCAGAACCCGCAATAACCAAAAACTATACGCCAGGAAAGGCAACAGCATTTCGGGTTACGGTATCTATTCAATGAGAAACATTTCACCGGGAGAGATTATTTTTCGCGGTGAGGAAAGGCCACAAAGACTGGTAACGAAAAAATGGGTTACACAAAACTGGGACCTTGACGACCAGCGGACTTTTAGCCACTATGCTGTTCCTTTGACAAATGAAATTTATATTATTTGGGACCGCAACCCGGATGATTGGGCGCCACAAAACCACTCTTGTGATCCTAATACCGGGTATATCGGCTTAAATGTTCATGCCAGCAGGTTTATACCGGCTGGAGAAGAACTAACGCTGGACTACGCGCTTATTTTAGATGAAACAATAGAACCTTTTGAGTGTATGTGCAATACACCCAACTGCAGAAAGGTAATAAAAGGAACAAAGAAAGTTTTTGATTAAAATATCAGGCATGATCCATCTATGGCGTTTTTTCTTATCAACATTCAGAGACAATAAGGCCCCCCTGGCAATTACTTATTTTTTAGTAGCACTGGAAATGTCTGGCGCATTGTGTTTCCCTTATTTAATCGGCCAGGCCATCAACGGAATGTTCATCAGCAGCTATTGGCCGCTTGCCCTGTTCCTTGTTGTTAAGATTGCATGGATCATCGTTGCAAACATTCGTTTGAGATACGATACACGCACTTATTCCGGGATTTATTTTGATTCGATCACAAAATATCTCCAACGGCAAAGCGCGAGTGATGATCTGTCAAGAAAGAGCGCTCATTCCAATTTGATAAAAGAAATTATCGTTTTTATGGAATACGACTTTATACATATCGCTACTGCCGTTTTCGATATTGTTGGCTCATTGTTTATACTTTACTTTTACAATCTGAAGATTGTTGCCATTTGCCTGCTTGTATTGGTCCCGGTTTGGTTCATCAGCAAAAAATATGGCAAAAATATGCTCTCCCTCGAGCGATCAAAAAATGATGAATCCGAGAAACAGGTAGATATCATTAAAGAAAACGATGAGCCGGCTGTCAATGCGCATTATCGCAAATTGCAGAACTTTGAAATTAAGATCAGTAATAACATAGCCTGGAATTTCGCTGTAATGGAAGTTTTGGCCATAGCGGTTATTACTGCTGCGCTGTTCTTTTCCAAAGTTTACGGTGACACAAAAATCGCGGCAGGAGACTTGATAGCGATATATTTTTATATTGCCAAGTTTACGACAGCACTTGATACCTTGCCATATTTACTTCATAAAGTATATGCGCTTGACGACATTACAAGGCGTTTTGAAGCTACAGAACTTGAATAAGCGGCTCCACTAGTCCAAGCGTCTCGCTTGTGAACACAAAAAAGCCCTCCCGCATTTTGCGGGAAGGCTTTCATAAACGTGATCCCGTTGGGACTCGAACCCAAGACCCATACATTAAAAGTGTATTGCTCTACCAACTGAGCTACGGAATCATTAAAAAATTTCAATAAAAAAAGAACTAAAAACTGCCCATCCCTTTTCAGAACGGGACGCAAAGATAGGAATATCCTATTTTTCTCAAAACATTTTTCATTAAAAACCCTATTTATCCTTCAAATGCTTTCTGGTAAAGCTTTTCGATAAATTACAACAATCCGTATTTAAAACAAAAACACCAGTTTCACATTCAACAGGCGCGATGTGAGCCGGTTGGGCACTGCAAATATTTTGTTCGTCGTCTGGTCTTGTATCCAGGCATAAGACAAAGTATTTTGGATGTCCAGCAGGTTAAAGACCTCCAGGCTGGCCCAGATAGTTTTAATATTGTTGAAATAACTATGTGCAGGGTGCTCTTTTCGTTTACTATCCAGCAGCAAAGCAGAAAATCCTATGTCCACACGTTTGTAATCCGGGGTATGTAAGGTATTGTCATATATCGGCAGGTTGGGAGGCCCTGTTGGCAAGCCGGTAGCATATAATAGGTTCAGGTGCATCTTAAAATTCTTATTGCGCGGCAAGTAGTCCTCAAAATACATTCCCAGCATAAAGCGCTGGTCAGATGGCGAAGGGAAGTAACCTTTAAATGCCGGGCTGTCAGTAAGGCGTTGCTGTGCCTTCATAAGGCCTATGCTTATCCACGATGTAGCATCCTTTACAATATCACCATATAACCTTAATTCGCCTCCATATACATAACCCACCGCATCATTTTTTGCGGTGTACCTGATGCTCACATTATCATATATATAGGGGTCTATGTCCCAGAGGTTCTTATAATACACTTCAGCCGTTATTTTAAAAGGGCGGTTGTACAATTTATAATTATAATCTGCCCCCAACACGGTGTGGTAAGATTTCTGGGCTTTAAGTCCGGTATTTACATTACCCTGGAAATCGCGCATTTCGCGGTAAATGGGCGGCTGCGCATATAAGCCTGTTGCGAATTTAAACACCACATCATTTTCCCACTGGGGTTTAAAGCCTAATTGCAGCCTCGGGCTTACAATAAGCTCATTATTAAGAGAACTGTAATTGAAACGCACGCCTGCCGAGCCTGTCAGTCTCAACGAGTCTTTAAAACGGAAATTATCCTGTATAAAACCATCATAGCGCTGATAATTAAAAGTCGCTGATGAGTTATAGTAATAGGCCATTTTCAGGGTATCGCCATAAGGCTGTGTAAAGCCGGCAGAATCGCGCCTTTCCCATTCAAGCAACTGGTCGTTTATACTCGTTACATTGGCATCAAGCCCCCATTGTATGAAATTATTTTTAGCATCGTAGGAGCCCCGGAAGCCCGCATTGGCTACATTCACACTCAAGTAATCGCGGGTGTAATCATGTATAATACCGGTACCCAATGAGGCATCTATCTGCCCGAAATCTTTTTTGCTCAGGTCTGTTTGCAACTCCCCGAAAAGATACTCGCCGCTTATATCATACGTTTCCGATTCATTGGTTTGAAAGCCCGATATAAGAAATTTGAGTTTTAGTTTATCATTGGGATGATAAGTGGTTGACACGCCGCCGAAGCGGGAGTCGAATTGGTCTATTTCATTGCCGGTATAAAACACCTGCAACTGGTAAGCCTGGTTCAGCACACCAAAGCTGGTGGTTTCATTCTCGGGCTCAAATGTAAAACGGTTGCGGGCATAGTTGGCAATCACTTCCATGTCCCATTTGTCATTGAACTTATAGTTTATCAGCGTTTGGGCATCTGTAAATGATGGATTGTAAACGCCCTTGGTTGGCTGCGCCTGTAAAATATATTGGTTGCTTTTTTGCCTTACACCTATCAGGTAGGTCAGCTTTTTATTTTTAGATGCTCCCTCAAGGTGTATATTAGCGCCAAGTAAACTGAGCATCACAGAGCCCGCAAATTCGCTCGGTGTTTTATAAGTAACATCCAGCACGCTCGACATCTTGTCGCCATACCTTGCCTGGAAACCGCCTACAGAAAAATTCACGTTCGATACCAGGTCCGAATTAACAAAACTCAGTCCTTCCTGCTGGCCCGAGCGCACCAGGAAAGGCCGGTAAATTTCAAAATCATTTACATAAACCAGGTTCTCATCATAATTGCCCCCGCGCACACTGTATTGCGATGTAAGCTCGTTATGCGAGCCTACATAAGTCTTTATCATGGCCGTAATAGGGTCAACAGGCGTCACCATCTCTTTCATTTTAGAGGTGTTCAATTGTATGGCCGAGGGGTCGTTATCGCTATGCTTGGCTTTTATGGTTACAGTGTTAATATTTGTTGACCCTTGTTTCAATACAATATCAATTGCTTCGTTCTGCCCGGCGCTTAGATTGATATTCTTGCGCACCAATTCATAACCCAGGAAACTGTAGATGATGCTTATTTTTTTTTCTGCGGGAATTTCAAGGGTATAATATCCCTTCTCGTTAGTATGAGTGCCTATGCCTGTGCCTTCTGCTGCCACTGTGGCCTGGTCTATCGGATTTCCCTTCTCATCCTTCACCCGGCCGCTTATAGTAGCATGCTGGCCGTAGGCTGAGCAAGATAGTAATAACAATATTATAGAATATGATAGTTTATAAGGCATATCTCAACAACGATAAAAACAGCGGTTTATTTTTCAAGATGCTTTAATCTTTTAATAGTATCTGCGGGATCCGGGGCTGTAAACACGGTATTTCCAGCCACCAGCACATCTGCACCAGCTTTAATGATGCCATGTGCATTTTCCATAGTTACACCACCATCTATTTCTATCAGGGTGTTTGCGCCGCTGTCTTTTATCATTTTTTTCAGGCTGCGTATCTTATGCATGGTCTGGTTTATGAATTTTTGCCCTCCAAATCCGGGGTTTACGCTCATCATGCAAACAAGGTCTATATCCACTATCACATCTTCCAGCAATTGCACCGGCGTGGCAGGGTTTATGGCAACACCGGCCTTCATACCCAAACTTTTTATTACCTGCAGGCTCCGGTGCAGGTGCGGCGATACTTCATAATGAACGCTCAGGGTATCGGCACCGGCCTTTGCGAATTCCTCAAAATATTTTTCAGGCTCCAATATCATCAGGTGCACATCAAAATGTTTTGTGGCTTTTTTCTTCATCGCAGCTATAATGGACATACCGAAACTGATGTTTGGCACAAAACGACCGTCCATAACGTCCAGGTGAAACCAGTCGGCCTCACTATTATTGATCATTTCAATATCCTTCTCAAGGTTCAGAAAATTAGCTGAAAGCATGGATGGCGCTATTATTGGCATCTTTATGATTTATGATTTGTGATGTATGACTTTTTAAAACTAATTAACCTTTTAACTCTTTAACGTATCAACCTCTCAACACAATCAACCTATTTCCCACCAAGCCGCTTCAAACCATTTATTGCTTCCTGGTATTTGCTGTTAAACACCAGGGCTTGTTTATAATCGTTTATGGCGTCCTGGTTCTTATGCATCATTTCGCTGCAAAGCCCGCGGTTATAGTAGGCGCCTGCATTGTCAGGTTCTATTTTTGTCACAAAATTATACTGGTGCTGCGCTTTCTCCAGTGAATCTTGCTGAATATATACCCAACCCATATTAAAATAGGCATCAGCATATTGCGGGTCGCGGTCTATAGCGTTTCTATATTCTTGTTTTGCCTGCTCCAGGTTTCCATTGTCTTTGTAATATACACCCTTTGCAAAAAGAGGGAAAACATCGCTAGTGTCCAGCTTAAAGGCATTATCATAATATTGCAGGGCTATAGGGTTTTTCTGCCAGGCATATATTTGCCCTAATTGTATAATAGAAGGCCGGTATTCGGGGCTCACCTGCACAGAGGTAAGAAAGTTAGAGATAGCCTTGGCCGTGTCTTTCATCTCCTTATACATCATGGCTTTCAGAAAATAAGCCTCCGGGTTATACACGTCATGCCGGAGCACCGTATTCACTTCCGAAAAGCCTTTTTCAAAATCTTTAATAAAAAGGAAAACCTTAGCTATTTTAAGATGCGCTTTTACATCTTCGGGGTTTATTTTAATGGCCTGCTGTATCCATTTCACCGATCCGCTGATATCTTTATGTTCAAAATAAAGATCGCCTACCGCGCTGAAATATTCTGCCTTTGTAGAGTCAAGGCTTGTAGCTTTTTTATAGTCAGATAGTGCTAGCGAGTCTTTTTCAAGAGCATGCAGCATATTCCCCCTCTGAAAATACAGCTCTGCATTTTTAGGTTCCTCATTTATCTGCTCAGTGATCTTTTTTATTGCAGGCCGTTTAAATACCGGGTCATTTCCAACATCGCCTGCTCCTTGCTTATTTTTGCAGGCGCCAAACAGCATTATACATAATATAACAGGAAATAAGTTTATCCATGCCTTTTGCATGGCGCAAACTTAGCAAATATTCCTCTTGCCCTGCACTTGACTTATATATTTATTTAATTTCTAAAGTAGGTGTTGAGATCGGGCAATGTGCAAGTAGCCTTAAGGCAGGTTTTGTTTTAGACAAATGATCTGGCTGCTCGTTAAAAAAAATAGGACGTGAGATTATTTCTTTCTCAGCAATGGTATCTGTAAATTATCCGGCCTGTTTTCTACCTTGTCAAAACTGCGTCCGTCAACATGCTTAGCCCCCCAAAACATCATATCGTTTAAGATGTAGATCAAATCGAACTCGCCATATATCTGTCCCTCCGAAAGCCCGAAAGGGGCAAATGCTTTGCCTAAAATGTTTTGTGTAGCGTTTACTTCCCATTTATTAAAACCATTACTTGCAGCATAGTTCATGGCATCTGCAAAGCCCTGTATAAGCGGCGTTACCTCGTAGGCCTCATCTGCTATATAATCAATTTTTTGTGCGCCTGCAGCAATAGGATGCTCCCCCTGCCACAGGGTATGTCCTTTCAATGTTATCTTCACTACCGGCACTTTACCATAAGCGTCGGTAGAGTTGATCATTTGGAGTGTAAATCTCCCGTCTTCTGTATAAGTAAAAATCCTGCTTACATAGAAGGGTTTCATGCTGCCATCGGCATTCTTAGTAATGCTGGGCCTCAGTTCGGGGGCAATGCTTATCCATTCGCCCACACTCAATTGTTTAATTTGTTCCTGAGTCATTTTTATGTCTTTTTGTTTAACACAGATTATTGCTGACTATACAAAGTTGTTACATTTGTCTGATAAATACTATTAGTCCATCCCGCACTTATTAGTACAAAATTATAGACCAATGGCAGCTACAAGGAAAAACAAGGATTTTAACCCACATAATTGCGGTGTAACCCATTTTCTTAACAAAATAGGCGGCAAGTGGAAAGTGCTGATAATTTATGCCATCAGTAAAAATTGCAACCGTTTCAGCCTTATGCAAAAAGCAATGCCCGGCATCAGCAAACAAATGCTGGTGAACCAACTTAGAGAATTGGAGGAGGATAAAATTATTGAACGTACCGTTTATGCAGAAGTTCCGCTACGGGTTGAGTATAAAATAACAAAATACGGACAATCACTTATGCCCCTTATTGATGTGATACAGGATTGGGGTTTGAAGGATTTGAAAAAGACAACTAAGTAAGGGTTTTTCTTTCTGAACCACGCTGGTTCAAGTTTGCGGCCTTGCAACGTGTATAGCGAACTTGGACCTGAAGGGTGGCTATTACCCACCCCCCAACTAAAAAACCTCACACTTAATCCACTATCAATTTGCCATTATAATGCTGCTGTCCATTACTTACCCTATAGAAATAAAAGCCTTTCGGGTATGCGGATAAATTCAGTTCATGCGCATAGGGCATATTCATTATACTTCTGCCCGTTATATCCATGATCTCTATGCTATACTGCTTCTCATCATCCAGTGTAGGGAAATTAAATATTGCATCAATTGATGGATTGGGGTAGATATTGAGGCTACTGGCTTTGTTTACATTTTTCACAGCACTTACAGGTGGGTAATGGTTTTGAGCAAGATTAATGTGACTTATTAACCAGCCATCCAGGCTATCGGGGATAGAATCGCTTTTAAAACGGAACCGGACCTCAACTATACTGCTATCTTGAAGTATGCACACAGGCATTCCGCCAGTATGTTTATAATAATCCTGCACTCCCCACCAAAGCTGGAATTGTGATTCCACCCAACCATTACTTGTGCCGTTAAATGAGGGGGTGCCGTCCAATAAGGTATCGTTATTTGTATAAAAATTTTCCGTAAAAATGGCAGGTTGGACCCAGTAATCGTTACAAGCACCTACAATATTTTGCCAGGTATTACCGCTGTCTATCGAGAATTCAACCATGCCGCCATCATGTCCGGCGCTTGTCTGGTATTTATGCTGAAAGGAAATAATCTCATCTGTAATCGGGAAAAATTTCAAGATAAACCAGCTATTGGCGTTTATAGGGTATTCGTTTATAGTATCAGTCATAATAC
>JABDGU010000071.1:9673-10753 GCA_013285905.1 Bacteroidota bacterium
CAGCTCCGCTATCTGCAAAAAAAGATTTATTGGTATTCCCAATTTGCCATAAATAGGTATTGCTTGTGTCGGTGTGAGACGTATCCAAGTATATTATCGTACCGGGAACGGGCTCCCAATTAGAATTTATCCACCATGTAAAAGGATGGCCGAATGAATCATTTATCCCAAATGTAAAAGTGCTTGAATCAATAGTATGATCTCCATAAATCACCTGGCAAGCGGCATTCTTCAAACCACCAAAAACAACCGCTATAAAAATCAGGAAAGCAAGCATTTTTTTCATAGGGTACTGTTTTGTGCAATAAAATTACGAATATTTAATCATCCTTATCCGCTACTTCCTGCAACTCATCTGCTTCTTTGCCTTTGCCTAAATGTATGGCAGGGGTTTCGCCTGTGCCGGTGATGGTCATGGGGATGCCTATCAGGCCTAATGGCGGCAGGCCCAGCCTGAATTTTAGGTTTAACTGGCTGCTGAAACTTACCTGGCCTTCGAACCTGGCCCTGAAGCCCGCCATGCGGATCTTGGTGCGTTCAATATTAATGATATTATTGGCAATAGTGCTTTTAATGGCCACTTTCGATACATCAGAACTGCCGCCAACACTGTCCTGTTTCGATTCTTTGCCAATGGCATCGAACAATTTAAAACCCGCCATACGGATCTTTTTTGCAGACAGCACCCCCCCACCTTTCAGCGATGGGTAAACAGGCATCATGCTGCTGTTCAGTATTCCACCCAACTGGTAGTCTAAAGAAACAAGGCCATCGGCATGTTCGGCCATACTTACAAGGTCGTGAAACAGCTTAATGTTTTTATAGGCTTTATGTATGTCAAAATCGTTGGCCACTATATGGTAATTGAATGCGGCTTTTTGCGGCGTGATGCTGGTATAGGAAGCATTCATTGTTACAGGGGCGCCGATAAGTGTAAAGCCTGTTTCTTTCAGCAGCATGCTGTCATTTCGCAGCACCAAATGCCCTTTGGCATCTGTGATAATGATATCGGCGTATTTTATTGTTTTTACTTCGGCCGTAAAATCCAGGTCCATATTTTTAGGCACCATAATAACGCCC
>JABDGU010000072.1 GCA_013285905.1 Bacteroidota bacterium
TCCAAAAACCGCTATAATTTGCCGCTTCCCTTAAAGGGTTTGTCTTTAAAAAAACAATTGATCCGTTATTTAGATTCTGGCCAAGGGCTAAGTTAGTTGCCAGCAATCCTGTATCTGCACCTGGAGATGGATATACGACATTCCATGAGCCAACATTGTCAATTGCATAATGGCCGATGTCCGCACTTTCAACAACTGTATCAGTTCGTGCATCAATTTTACGGATATATTTTCCTGCATAGAATGATACATAAATATACTTCCCGTCAGAGGATGCCGCAATATTATGAGCGGACTGTAAATTGCCTACCACACCTACTCGGATATTTCGCATTATGAGCATACTCTTTGCATCTATAACGGAAATAATGTCGCTGCCCTGGTTAGCAAGATATAATTTCTGTCTTGTATCAGGGTCAGATGCAAAAGGGATATTGCCGTTTCTGTCCGGTGCGCCTCGAGCTATCCAGTTCGATAATGTCAGGTATTCTGTTCTCGAAAGTGGAGTGCTGGGCTTGCTTGGATCAATGGTTGGTGGTTGAAAAGGTCCAACAACAGGGCCTAAACTGCTGTCTGTATTTACTCTTGAAAGCAGCAGGCTGTTTAAGGTATCATAAGGAATTATCACAGCTCCCTGGTAATCTCCTTTGAAAAGATCGTCCCATGTATCCAGGGCCAGCCCTGCAGCTTTGCTCGCTGCATTATGGCAGCCTGCCGTAGCGCACTTTGTAACCATTATATTGGCAACATCCGTGGGGTAATTCCCGAATGCTGCATTTACTCCACTATCTGTAGTTTTTGGCTTGCAGGAAAGGAATGTATACACCAGGGAAATAAAGAGCAGGCTTAGGAACAGGAAGCGTTTCATATTTTAAAGTTACACAAAAAGTATATTTTACACTTATATAGACGGAAAATGTTTTGCGAAAGGACAGATTTGGTCCGGAAGTTTGTGCATTCCGATTTGAAATTTACCCCTTCCCTTTCAATCTATTATCTTGCAGGCCGGAACATGAAAAGCTACCCCATACTGATTTTCATAATGTTTGCCACTTTTTGTTCGTTTTCTCAGGAAAAGAGCTTGGATCCTGCTATTACCGACACATTTTTGGTCTATTTGCAAAGCCTGCACTTGTCCAAAACTGTAAAAATAAAAGAGATCCAGGTGCATGGTAACGAAGTAACACGCAGAACCATACTGCTGCGCGAAATGAATATTAATGAGGCCGAAATCATACTCACCGATTCCATTCCTGATCTCATCAGCGAAAATACTCTTAGGCTCCGCAACCTTTCTCTCTTCAACGAAATCGATATGCGTATCGAAATGGTATCAGCCGATGAGATCATCTGGCATATACATGTTAAAGAGCGATGGTACATCATACCCGAGGTATCAGTTGGTTTGGCTGATAGGAATTTTAACCAATGGTGGGTAGAGCAGCACCACAATATCAACCGTATTAATTTTGTGCTGGCGGCAGAAGATAAAAATTTCCGCGGCAACCTGGAAACGCTTACCGCCTTTGCCCAGATTGGCTACACGCAAAAGTTTCTTATCAATTATATGCGCCCCTACATTAACAAGGCTCAGAAAAGTGGCCTGGGCTTCACCGCCAGTTACTCTACCAATCGCCAGATATTTTACGAAACTGATTCCAATAAACAGGTCTATGCCGGAACATATACCAGCCCCATATTGCTGCGGCAGGCAGAAGCCACAATAAGTTATTACTATCGTCCTGCCTATGCCGTCCGGCATATTTTTCAGTTCGGTTATAGGGACTATAAAGTGGCCGATACTGTGCTGCAGTTAAATAAGAATTATTTTGCCGATAGCAGCACTCATTTGCGTATGTTGGAATTTGTTTACCGCCTGGAAGTGAACCATGTTGACAATTGGGATTACCCCCTTCATGGTAATAAATTGGTCTTGCAGGCCAGCAGCCGCATAGGGTTTGAAGGCATAAAATTTCAGAACCTTGTCACCCTTGAGGCAGGCATTTTCAGGAACCCGTCTTACAAATGGTTTTTCACCACCATTTTCAGGGGCCGACTCATGTTGCCACAACAGCAGCCATACGCATTAACCGAGGGCCTCGGCTTCATGGCCAATTACGTGCGCGGCTATGAGTATTATGTGGTGAATGGCTCAAACTACGGCATCCTGCGTTTCGATCTGAAACGCGAATTATTCAACCATACTTTTAATAATATACCCATAAAATATTTAACTGCATTTCCACTCAGGATTTACCCCAAAATCTTTACCGACATAGGCGCCATCAATACCCTCTATCCGGCTGCTTCTAACAGCTTTCTCAGTAATCAATTATTATACGCCTTCGGCGTCGGCGTGGATATCATAACCGCATACGATCTGAAGATAAGGCTTGAATTTGCCTACAACGGCTTGAACCAAAAAGGATTATATTTACATACCAGTAGTGAGTAATTGCCAACTGAGAATTGCCAATTGCAAACATCCGATTGCAAACTGCTGATTGGTAATTGCAAACTGCTTATTCAGCCATTGAGAATTGAGTAATTGAGCATTAATATGTTAGTAGCCATATATAACAGAACATTCGAGGAGCAGGATGTGCCCATCTTATTGCACATACTCCAAATGCTGGAGCGGCATAAGATCCAGATCGTTTTTTATAAAGATTTTTACGAACGCCTGCAGTCGCATTTATCTTATCCCACCACTCCGCGCATGTTTACAGGCAAAAAAGATCTGCCCCCTAATACTGATATGCTTTTCAGTCTCGGCGGCGATGGAACTTTGCTCGATACAGTTTGTTTTGTCGGTAGCAGCAATATTCCTCTTATAGGTATTAACCTCGGCCGTCTGGGTTTTCTTGCTGCTATACCACAAGAAGGGGTTGACAACGCCATACTTTCCCTGGTGCGCGGTTCCTATACGCTCGAGAAACGCACGTTGATACACCTTGATTCCAGTATCCCGCTTTTCGATGGCGCCCCATTTGCCCTCAACGAGTTCACACTGCATAGAAAAGATTCATCTTCTATGATAAGGATACACACCTACCTCAATGGCGAATTTTTAAATACCTACTGGGCCGATGGGCTTATTGTGGCCACACCCACAGGCTCCACGGGTTATTCATTAAGTTGTGGCGGCCCGGTTGTTTTCCCGCAAACCTCCAGTTTTGTAATTACGCCTGTAGCACCCCACAACCTTAATACCCGTTCCATTGTCGTGCCCGATGATAATGTAATATCTTTCGAAATAGAGGGCCGCGCAGAGCAGTTTTTATGCACCCTCGATGCCCGCACCGAATCTATACCCAGTTCCGTACAACTGGCAGTGAAACGGGAAGCCTTTACGGTCTATCTGGTACGCCCGGATGAGCATAATTTCCTCAACACCATCCGTCAAAAGCTATACTGGGGCATTGATCGCAGGAATTAACCTTCCCCAAACAATAAAAAAATTACTTTCGCGTTAATTAAGCGGATTTATGCGCAAAATATTAATCATTTTTATTCTATTTATACTTGTCCTTGCTGTTCCGGCAGGCGCACAGCGTTTTTATTCAGGCAATGAATACGGCTTCACATTTGGTGGTTCTCAATACTTCGGCGACCTGAACGATAATTATGGATTTCATACCATACATCCTGCTTATGGTGCCTTTTTGCGTACACCCTTTAATCCCTATATCTCTGTAAAGGGCATGGTAAATTATACCCAAGTGGGCTATGATGATAAATATAATAGCAACCCTTTCGAGCATTTGCGCAATCTTAACTTCACAAGTAATGTTTTCGAAGTTGCCGCAATGGCCGAATTTAATTTCTTCCGTTACACCACCGGTGAGCAAGCCAGCAGGTTCACCCCTTATTTAACAGGCGGTATCGGTGTTTTTTACTACAATCCCTATACTACCTATAATGGCGCAAAAGTTTATCTGCGCCCCCTGGGTACTGAGGGCCAGAACGCCGGAAGTAGCAACAATAAGTACGGCAATTTTGCAGCTTGTTTTCCTATTGGTGCGGGCGTTAAATGGTGGCTGCGCCCGGGCACGAATCTCGGTTTCGAGATTGTTGACAGGCTTACCACTACCGATTATCTTGATGATGTAAGCGATGTTTATGTTGGCGCCGACAAATTTGCTAACAACCCCACCGCATTGGCCTTGCAAGACCGCTCCACCCAAATTGAGGCTAATACCCCCTTAGGCCGTGCAGGCAAACAACGTGGCAACACCAGCACATTCGATCAGTATCTTATGGCCATGGTCACTGTCTCCTTCCAGTTCAAAGTCTACCGCTGCCCCGGCTACCTGAAAAGAGGATTTTTGTTATAGAAAATTAAACTTTAAAATTGTTGCTTAAGCCGACCATCAATCTCATTCAGGGAATGCATTTGGTTTGAATCAAAGTCACATAGCAATAGTAAAGCCGAGTAACGATCGGCATTATGGAAATGGCGTTAAGAACTTTTCTCATTGAGGCAATTGAAAAAAACATCAAGAGCGAAATAAAATGGGCCAAAGAAGCATTGGCTAAAGACGCACATGATTGGATTTATTATTGGCTGATGGAACACAAATGATGATAGAGCTATGGATCTGATCGGAGCATTGGGCGGCTTTTATCCTCAGCGTGGCCCATTTTTAGTCATTTTCATACAGCCTTGAATTTTTGGTTCTTTTGTTTCAAGACAAAAGAACAATAAAAAACGCGTCTCCGCGGTTAAACGCCTTTTATCTCAAGTACCGCATTCACCCATTCACTATCAAAACGCACCTTATAGCGCTCATAAAACCGTAAAGCAGGCGTGTTCCATTCCAGCACCTGCCAGGTCATGCCATTAAACTCTTTTTCCTTAGCTTCTATTATCAGCGTATCCATCAGCAGGCCGCCTATACCCTTGCCCCTATAGCTCTCCGTAACCAATATATCTTCCAGGTACATTCTTTGCCCCTTCCAGGTACTGTAGCGAATATAATACAATGCAAATCCCACTATCAGCCCCTCCGTTTCCGCCACAAAGGCCCACCACACAGGCTTTCGTCCAAAGCCGCTTTCCACAAAATGTTCTGTACTCACCGTCACAGCTTCCGGCGCGCGTTCATACAGCGCCAGTTCCCTTACCAGTTCCATCATCCTTGGGCAATCATCCTTAGCAGCTTTGCGTATTATTATGGCGGGCATTATTTTTTTGCTTTACAGCAAATGTAATAAAAGACTTAGCCTGTTTTATAAAACAATCACAGGCTTTCGCTTTACTCTTTTATTATCATTTCAGAATGGAATACATCACCATCATCAATTTTGATGATATAGCTGCCGTTTGCCAGTCCGCTTATATTTATTTCAGCATTCCCTGCTTTTTTAAAGCTCGTTAAGCTTTTGCCATTCATATCCAGTAGGCTGATCTTGTGTTCTTTCGCGCCGTTATTTCCAAAATCTATCATCAAATCATTCTTCGTCGGGTTCGGGTAGATATTTATTTTATGCGTCGCATTGCTTAACTCCGTGCTGCTTAAAGCTAGCGCATCGTTAAAGCTTATCTGTTCAGAATTCAGTATCCTTCTCTTAGAGCTATCCGCGTCATAGTTTTGTACAAAGCCTATTATCCTCATGTCTTTTGTTTTGTACGCCGGAGGGATGATATAAACAAACTCATATTCCCCTACATCATTATTATGAATAATTGTCGGCAACGATCCTTGCAGCCCCCAAGGCCCGCCTGCCATCACCCTTAAAACATGCATGTGGTAATAATTGTTTGGGTCTGGTGCACAACCCTGGTAGGCCTTAACACTATCCTCCGTTACATACATATTAAACCTGAAATCACCATTCAGGTCATCATAAAACTGTGCGTCTATTTTCACCCTCAGCTCTCTCGTTGTCGCATTATAGTTTACCGATTTAAAACTCACCTTTACAGGTTCGTAATATTGCTCCCTTAATCCATAATCTTCCAAAGCATATCCACCTGTTCCATTACTGTAAAAAGAAGACATGATATCCGGCAGGTTGGCAAATTTAAACCTGTCTATCAGCGGTTCAGGATGGGCCCCGTAATACGTGGTATTTACAGTGTCGCCTTCAGCCAGGTATATGGAATCGGTACTCACACTATAAATATTGGCAACGGCATAAGTACTGTTCAGGCTTATTACAGTATCCTCATAATAAGCCGCATCGTAGCAAGGGCAACACGTCAGGTGTTTAAATACTTCCAGCAACACATTCTTTTTGGGCATTGTACTTAATACTTTGATGGTTTTCGTCATCGTATCATTTAGCGGATTAGGATCGGTAGGTATCACACTTTGCACCCACACTTTTAGTGTATAAGTACCGGCGGCCGGAAAAGACACTGTAAATGAAGCATCGTTTACCAGTCCCGACGGGGCTCCGCCTGCGGGTACCGTTATATTTTGCACGGCCCCTCCGTCTTGTTGCCAGAAAATTGTAAAACTACCCATCCCCTGCGGTCCAAGGTCTTGTATCACTACACTAAAATTATGCGTACCCGGCACCTGGTATTCCAACGGAAAAACATCTGCCACCATTAGGTCTGCCTGTGCTTGGCACCTATAAAAACCGGCATTCAGTAAAAGAAACAACAAAAATATCCCTCGCATTGCATGACTTTCTTATATAGACGTTTACAGGCTGAGATTCGTTAGTCATCCAACTGGTCGAAGCGTCCGCTTCGTCCTAAAATTCCGCAAGCGTCCGCTTGCATTAGCTAAGCCCTCCAATACTTCTTATTTTCCACTCCAACCACCAATTTTCCATTTTTTGGAATAAAATACATTATTGTAATTTTTACTAAATATTGATTTTGCTGCATTTTTGCCCTTGCCAATTGTTTTGGCATGCCATTCGCATATACACTGATACAAACAAGCAAACAAAAACAAACAAAACAAACAAAACAAACAAAGCAGACAAACAAAAAACAACAAACAAAAACAAGCAGGCAAACAAAAACAAAACAAACAAAAGCAGACAAACAAAAGCAGAAAAAACGAAAACAAACAAACAAGAACAACAAACAAAAACGCTAAACCCTATCACAGCGTACTTCGGTAGAAAAAAAATGCAAATTATTCATAAGGCTTACTTTCTTAAGCCTTTTTGAATTTTTACCCTTTGGTTTCAGATGTTCCTCCCTGATCATCTTAAACCACCAAAGCCAACCGGGCGAAGGGTCTCCCTTCGTCCCATTATTAAGACAAGCGTCCCGCTTGTCTTTCCCGTCATTAACAATTTTCTCCCCATACCCACAGCCACTTCGCAAGAAAAATTTGGATTCGCCCCTCCACAAATCGTATCTTTAATATGAATTTGACGGTTTCTATCATCCGGGTTTTAGTCGAAGAATTTTACCAATTTTAATCAAGGAAGAAACAGGAAACCTGGAGTACAAAAAAGGAACTAGAACAACCCTTATCGGAACCCAAACAGCACAAAGCGGAAAAAAAGCGGAAAAAATATTTCCGGTTAAATTTTTTCGATAAAATGAACGTAAATTATTGATAATCAATTAAATATCATTATTCTAAAGTTAAAAAGATTCACAAAAACTACCCAAAAGCGGAAAAATTTATTCGCGCTAAAGCGGCAAAAATTCCTGGGGCAGTCTCAACATAAATTCACCTCCAAAAAATTCTGCGCCTTTGCGCCCCTGACTACCGATAGGTAGGTCCGCGCCTTTGCTGTTAAATCTTGACGATTGCCAAACTTGCGTTAAACCCAGGCAGCATACCTCATACTAACGTAATTTTATTTCAGTTTAGCAGTTATAGATGTAAGTAACCATTACAGTCTCAAAAACCTAAAACAAATTATGAGTACATCACAAGGCGAAATACTATGGGTGGACGATGAAATTGATTCCCTCAAATCCCAGATCATTTTTTTAAAAAATAAAGGCTACGAACTTACCCCGCTTACCAACGGCTATGACGCCCTGGAATTCTTAAAAGACAAAAATATTGATGTGGTGCTGCTCGATGAGAGTATGCCCGGCCTCAGTGGCTTGGAAACGCTGAGCAAGATAAAAGAAATGCACCCCAATCTGCCGGTTGTGATGGTAACAAAGAATGAGGCAGAGAATATAATGGAAGAAGCCATCGGCTCGCAGATAACCGATTACCTTATCAAGCCCGTCAATCCAAACCAGGTGCTGATGTCCCTTAAAAAAATAATGGACAGCAAACGCCTCGTATCAGAAAAAACAACCTCAGCATACCAGCAGGATTTCCGCAACCTCTTTATGGCGCTAAGTTCTAACCCTAACCAGGAAGAATGGAAAGACCTGTATCGCAAACTCGTTTATTGGGAACTGGAAATGGGCAAAAGTGATAGCGATGAGATGATGGATGTATTGCAATCGCAAAAAACAGAAGCGAATACTGAATTTTTTAAGTTCGTTTCTAAAAATTATTCCAATTGGATAAAAGGCGGCAAAGATGCGCCCCTGATGTCGCATAATTTATTTAAGGAAAAGATAGCGCCTTACCTGCAGCAGGGCAAACCCACTTTTCTTGTAGTAATAGATAACCTGCGCTATGACCAGTGGAAAGTATTGCAGCCCATAGTCAACGATACCTTCCGCATTATGGAGGAAGATATGTTTTACAGTATATTGCCTACAGCCACACAATATGCCCGTAACGCTTTATTTGCAGGTATGCTGCCGATAGATATCGAAGCCCGCTTCCCCGATGAATGGAAGAATGATGATGAAGATGGAGGTAAAAATCTTTTTGAAGAAACATTCCTCAGGGATAATCTCCAACACCTCAAACTGGACAAACTAAAAACCCAGTACATCAAGATCACCAATAACGAGAACGGCAAGAACCTGGAAGATAATATACACAACTATCTCTCCAACGATCTTACGGTTATTGTTTACAACTTCGTTGATATGCTTTCCCATGCGCGCACCGAGATGGAAGTGCTGAAAGAACTGGCAAGCGATGAAATATCTTATCGCTCTTTAACAGTGTCATGGTTCGAGCACTCACCATTATACAGGGCTTTGAAGAAGATCGCTGATAAGGGCATACAGGTAATGATAACAACCGATCACGGCACAGTGCGCGTTAAGACGCCGAGCAAATGCATCGGCGACAGGCAAACAACCACAAACTTGCGTTACAAACATGGCCGCAACTTGCAGTACGAAGAAAAAGACGTGCTTGCTTTCCGCGATCCCAAACTGGCAGGGCTTCCAAGGCCTAATGTAAACTCCACCTTCATTTTTGGTAAAGGCGATGTTTTCCTCTGCTATCCCAACAACTATAACCACTTTGTCAATTATTACAAAAACACCTTCCAGCACGGCGGCGTCTCCCTCGAAGAAATGCTCGTTCCAGTAATAAGATTGCAAAGCAAATAAATATTGATTTTAAAACACAAATTATACTCATTCGCGTCATTGCGAGGAACGAAGCAATCTCACTAAATGAGGAAGTGTACTACACCGGTTTCATCTGTAAAATCAAATATTAGGCTCTGTATAATGCTATTGTCCCAATAGGGACAATATATTGGTAGAACAAAAAGCGCAACACCATTCGTCCCGTATGGGACGATATATATTACGAACCATGTTTTAAGGCCAGTATATTACTTGCGATTATTAAACAGCAAATACCGCGCTGTTTCATAAAAAGCATTCGTAGCTTTCAATAAATGATCGTGCAGGCTGTCAGTTGCTGCACTTTTAACCACAGGCTCATTATTGCGTATAGAAACCAAATCTTCCTCACCCGATACCAGGTGACGGGTAAAATAATAATCCCCCGACACCACACCTATGCGCCTAGTGTCATGGTCTATAATAAAGGATACATTATCACTTGTATCTTTGAGGTGCAGGAGGTCGCGGCCCAGTGCATTGTTTCTGTATGTTACATTCGCAAGCCCTGCAATAGTTGGCATCACATCCACCTGCGAGCAGTTCATTGTGTGGCGTACAGGGCTGAGCAAATTGTGGGAATAAAATAAAAGCGGCACATGGAAAGACGTAAGGCCCTTGTCTGTCCATGCTTTCGGCAGCATATTGCCAGCATCGCCTCTTATACCATGGTCGCCTATAAAAATGAAAATGGTATTATTAAAATAGGCTTCTTTTTGCGCAGCCTCTATAAATTTCTGAAAACAAAAGTCTGTGAAACGGAAGGCGTTCAGCTCATCATTTCTCTGGAAGCCATATTGATGCAAAGAGTCATCCGGGAAGCTGACATTCTGGAATTCGCCACGGTCTTCTTTTGGTATAGTATAAGGCCTGTGATTATCCGCGGTCTGTACAATAGCGAAGAAAGGCTTTTGTTCTTTGCTAAGTATTTTGTTTGCCTGCAGAAAAAGATTTTTATCACTGATGCCCCACACATCTAGCTTAGGAACACCCTGGTATTTATCCTGTTCATACAAATGTAGCCCTTGCAGATTATTCTCAAGCAGGCCGCGAATATTGGCCCAGCTGGTACTGCCGCCTATGAAATAATATTTCTCATAACCCTTGAAATC
>JABDGU010000073.1 GCA_013285905.1 Bacteroidota bacterium
AAACAGCATGTCCCTATTGGACTTTGTAAGGAAAGTTTAGAAATTTCGTAGGAATTATCTGTATATAGCAATAATAAACTAAACAAATTAGCTCCATAGGAGCGTCCTGTTTTATTTATAAAAATGTAGAAACATGATCTTTAAACAGAGGCTGCACCAGGTCTTTTTCTGATACTAATGCATCAGCCAGGTTTATTTTCCAGTCAATATTTATTGAAGGGTCTGCATAGTTTACGCCACCTTCGCTTGCCTTGTTATAAAATTCATCGCATTTATAAAACACTTCGGCAGTTTCGCTCAGTACAGAATAGCCATGTGCAAAACCTTTCGGTATGAGGAATTGTCGTTTGTTCTCTGCAGATAGTTCCACGCCAAACCATTGGCCATAAGTTTTGCTGTTCTTGCGTATGTCTATTACCACATCCCAAATAGTGCCTTCGAGGGCACGTATCAATTTGGTTTGTGCAAAAGGATCGTTTTGGTAATGCAGTCCACGCAACACATTTTTTGTGGAGCGTGCCTGGTTGTCCTGCACAAAATTAAAATCTAAACCGGTGGCAGCCTTAATCGTATTCTTATTATAGCTTTCGTAGAAATAACCTCTGTCATCATTAAAAATGCGAGGCTCCAATATCAGCAAACCCTCAATAGGGGTAGTAATTACATTCATTATTTGGACAGTTGATCTACTACTTCGATAAAATTCTTAGTTATATAGCTTAGTTCTTCTTCGCTAAGCTCTGTGTGTATAGGCAATGAAATTACACAGTCCTGCAACATATCGGTAACAGGTAAATGGAAATCTGCGCCGCCAAAGTCCTTCAGCATATTTTGTTTATGGCAGGGAACAGGGTAGTATATCATATTAGGTACTTTCCTTTCTGCCAGCTTTTCAGAAACCATATCGCGGTTCACGTTACTTAATTGCAAAGTGTATTGGTGAAATGCATGGTAGGAGTAAGGAGCCCTGTATGGAGTGCGGATATTAGGATGGTTTTTAAATGCATTATCATAATAATCTGCTGCTGCATTACGTGCGCTGCAATACTCATCCAGCTTGCGGAGTTTGATGCGCAATACTGCTGCCTGTATACTGTCCAGGCGGCTGTTGCAACCCACCATTTCGTGGTAGTAGCGCACTTTCTGTCCGTGGTTGGCTATCATTTTCAGTTTTTCGGCAAGGGCATCATCGTTTGTAAACATGGCCCCGCCATCGCCATAACAACCCAGGTTTTTGGATGGGAAGAATGAAGTGCAGCCAATAATACCCATAGAACCTGTTTTCACGGTTTTGCCATCAGAAAAGGTATAAGTGCCGCCAATGGCCTGTGCATTATCTTCTATAACAGGAATATTATGTTCTTTAGCCAATGCAAGCAAAGGCTCCATATTGGCGCTCTGTCCGTATAAGTGCACAGGTATGATGGCCTTGGTTTTGGAAGTGATAGCCTTTTTTACGCTATCAATATTCATTGTAAAAGTGTCAGCGTCCACATCTACAAATACAGGTTTTAGGCGTAGCAATGCCACAACTTCTACAGTTGCTATATAAGTATAAGAAGCTGTAATAACTTCGTCACCCGGCTGAAGGCCAAGCGCCATAAGAGCTATTTGCAAGGCATCAGTGCCGTTTGCGCAGGGGATAACATGCTTTACGCCCAGGTAAGATGCCAATTCTGTTCCGAATTGCTGCACATCCTTGCCATTAATAAAAGCGGTGGTATCTAATACATTTTGTATGGCAGCATCTACTTCCGGTTTTATTTTCAGGTATTGACGTTTGAGGTCAACCATTTGCAAATTTTGCATATTTGTAATTTAGAACGCAAACCTACGCCAAGACGGGCACACCTCAAAGTGCAAATCGTTAATTACATGATAAAAAACCTATGTGTATTGGCGTATAATATTTTCGCATAACTTCACGTTTTGAATGAAGAATTATAGATGAAATCACGATTCCCACTACATTTATTAATTGTTTTATTATCAGTTGTAGCGTTTAATGCAAATGCGCAGGATGATCTTTTTGGTAAAGAGGAAAAAAAAGCTCCCCGGAAAGGTTGGATCATAGCCTTTAACGGAAGTTTTGATATACCGGGTGCGAATATGGCCAAGGACTTTGGCTTGAGCGCGCGTTTAGGTCCGGCAGTTTACTATAAGACAGAAAACAATTGGATGTTCGGATTCAAGACCGATTTTATTTTCGGCAGTGATATCAAGACCGATTCCTTATTAATCAACGTGAGAGATCGGTACGGTTCCTTTCTTACGGCATCCGGCACACGCATTGGCATCGGGATATATGAAAGAGGCTATATGATGGCATTGGAAGCAGGGAAGATCGTTGCTTTGTCAGAAAGCCGACCCGATAACGGGATATTATTCCTCACATCCGGAGGTTTTATACAACACAAAATAGACATTTATGATGCTGACTCGCAGATCCCGCAATTAAGGGGCGATTATCTTAAGGGTTATGACCGGCTTACGAATGGGCTGTTTATTGAAGAGTATGTAGGATATGTTTATTTTTCGAAGAGAAGCGTATTTAATTTTCATATCGGGCTGGACGCCATGTGCGGATTTACACAGGACAGGCGCGATTATTTGTTTGACGTGATGCGCACAGATAATGCGCAGCGTATTGATATATTGTTTGGCGTACGCGGCGGTATTTACATTCCCGTTTTTAAGCGTAAATCCGAAGAGATATTTTACTAATGAACGTTTATGCCACTATTTATTGGCTTAGTGTAAGGGCTTATGCACTTGTGGTGCGCATAGCGGCAATGTTCAATCCCAAAGCAAAATTATTTATTGAGGGCAGGCAGGGGCTTGCGGCCAGAATGCAGACAGCATTGCAACAGGAGGCCAGGCCTCGTATGTGGATGCATTGTGCCTCATTGGGCGAGTTTGAGCAAGGGAGACCCGTATTGGAACGATTGAAAAAAGAATATCCGGGTTTTGCACTGGTATTAACTTTCTTTTCTCCATCGGGCTATGAGGTAAGAAAAAACTTTGATGGTGCAGATCATGTTTTTTACTTGCCAACCGATAGCCCTGAGAATGCAACACAATTCCTGGACACGGTAGATCCGTCCCTGTGCATTTTTGTAAAGTATGAGTTGTGGTATTTTTATCTTTACGAAATTAAGAAACGGAATATTCCAGCCATATTGATCTCCGCTTTCTTCCGGAAGGAGCAGATTTTTTTTAAGTGGTATGGCAGGCTACAGGTTTATATGCTTGGCTGTTTCTCACATATTTTTGTTCAGAATGAAGAGTCGCTTGCCTTATTGAGAGGAATAGGAATAAATGAAATTTCTGTAGCCGGCGATACCCGTTTCGACAGGGTAGTAGCTGCAGCCAAAGACAAAACAGAATTGCCAATTGCAGCAGCTTTTACAACCGGGCATATCGTTATTATCGCCGGCAGCACATGGAAAAGCGATGAGATTTTTTTACGGGACACTTTTTCTTTATTACCGGAGGACTGGCGATTAATGATAGTGCCGCACGAAGTAGACGCAGCACACATCAGGGAAATAGAAAAGCTATTTCATGGCTCATCTGTGAAATGGTCTGAATGGAAGGACGGGGCAAACTGCCGGGTGTTAATAGTTGATAAGGTTGGGTTTCTATTGCAATTATACCGCTATGCTGATGCGGCCTGGATAGGCGGGGCATTTGATAAAGCTGGAGTTCACAATGTGCTGGAAGCCGCTGTGTATGGCAAGCCTTGTGCTTACGGACCTGTCTTTCATCAATTTAAGGAAGCAGAGGAGCTAATAAAGGCCGGGGGGGCCATAAGCGCCGACAAACCTGCCGTTTATGCAGCGCAGCTAAAAAGTTGGAATGATGATCCCATGAACTATGATAATACATGTAATGCAGCGAGAGAGTATGTACTAGACAACGCGGGTGCCACCGATATTATTATGAATCACCTATCGGACATGAAAGCGCAGTTTCTGATAAAGAGATAAAAACAAAAAAATGAAACGACCATGCTTAATATTTGCATTCATAATGCTTCTGGGCCTACTGCCCCTCATTGCCTGCGCGCAGGACAGTTTTCCATTTCTTGCAAAAAACAGGAATGAATTTGTAAGCCCTAGGAAAGATACTACAACCGAGGACGTTTACATAAACGCTAATAATAAAGTAATAGTAAAAACAGCCGGCGACAAAACGAAGTACGATATAAATGAAGTCTGGGGCTTCCGGAACAAGAAAGGTAAGTCATACCGGATCTATAAAGAGAAGGATTACGAAGTTTTACAAGCGGACACCTTTTGCGTTTATACCCGCGAAGCGCAAAATGACGTGCAGACTTACACAGGATATTTTTTTAGTATCGGCATAGGGGGAGACCTATACGAAATGACGGACGCAAACTTTAAAAACCTCTTTTCAGAAACCAATGACAGGTTTTTATCCCTGCTGAAAATTAATTTCAATATGTTTGCCGGCTACACTAAATACGATGAAAAAAACAAGTCGTACAAAATAGTGGAACTTTATAAAAAATCATTGAAACATCATAAGGAAGAGGATTGAACTATACTTACCTGAAAACCGGTCCCCAAAGAAGACTTTCTGGATTGATTTTCATGCATTACATAAGGACGCTACTTTTTCAAAAGCTTCTTCATCCTTGATTATGTATTCTTCGGCCCCCTTTGTCACAGTTTGTAAGGCAATGCCATAAGCTTCCTGGCTGGATAGCATGATAACCTTTATACTCCTGTCTTGTTTCTTTATAGCCTCCAGTATCTTCATACCATTGGCGGCGTCCTTAAAAACAGAATTTAGATTATAGTCCAGTATTATGATATCCGGTTCATCCCTAAGGTGTTTCAGGCATTCTTCACCGGTGCTGAACAATTGCACTTCATGAATGGTTTTCCTGCCCAAATAATCTTCTAATGCTGCGGAAAGCATTTCGTCATCGTCTACCACAAATATCTTTTTTACCATTTTCCGGCTCATAAATTGCTACTGTTTTTTAGATTAAGGTCTTTACTTTGATTTCAAATTTAGCATTTGTTTTCTAATTCTTTCACGGCATTGATATTTTGTTCCACAAGCTGGTTTATATGCGCGGTGATCTTTGCTATTTCTGCCCCGGCTTTACATAAAGCTTCGATTTTTTGCCCCAATTCTGTGCTCTGTTTCATGCCCATCATCATCCATTTAGGTTTAAAGGCATGCACCTGTCCCGCCAGTTCCTGCAGGTCCTTTTCTGCAAGGGCGGCATTTACTTTGTCTTTAAATACAGGCACGGCGACAATGAATATCCGCATATACTTTTTCATCCGATCTTCATCCCCTTCACAGAATTTGGAGAGATAGGCAAGGTCTGTGTGTACTGCGGTTTTGTTTTGCATCGTCACAGGTAGTGGCTTCTCCGTTACCCTTTGTTCTGTTAGGGGTTGGCTTGTTTGTTTCCTGCCTGTTTGCTCCGCAATGGCGCTTACCAATTGCCACGCTTTAAAAGGCTTTGGTACGTATGTGTTCATGCCATATTTAAGACACATATCTATATCTGCGCGCAGCAGACTGGCGGTGAGGCCAATAACCGGCACACTGTTTTTGGGTGCGGCCATTTCCCTGATGCGTTGGGTCGCTTCAAAACCGTTCATCTCGGGCATCTGCACGTCCATCAGCACCACGTCATAATCGTTTTGCTGCATCATTTTTACGGCATCTGCACCGTTCAATGCCTCATCTATTATTACATCTGCTTTGGCATGTAAGGTCTCGGTTACCACCAGGCGGTTATACTCATTATCATCTGCCAGCAGGATGCGTAGTCCCTTTAGCATACTGCCATCAGCTATCCGCTCATGTTGCATCCGGTTTCTCAGCTTCTCTTTTGACCCTGGAGGATAGCTGATAATAAAGGAAAAAGTAGTGCCGCTGCCGACACTGCTTTCCACCGCTATGCTGCCGCCCTGCAGTTCCACCAATTGTTTGGAGATGGACAAGCCCAGGCCTGTGCCGCCATACTTGCGGGTATCAGAACTTTGCACCTGCTTAAAGCTTTCGAAGAGCAGGTGTATCTTATCGGCAGGTATGCCAATGCCGGTGTCTGTCACTGAGAACTGAAAACTTAATTTGCCATTTTCTTCTTTCTTCTTTTTAATATTTATTTCTACGCTGCCCCTTTCTGTAAACTTTATCGCATTCCCACCCAGGTTTATCAGCACCTGGTTGAGCCTGTAAGGATCGCCCATCAGCACATCGTTCATGTCATCATCCAGTTGCGTTATTAATTGCAGGCCTTTTTCTTCTGCACGGAATGACAAGGTCTCTTTTACCTGTTTAACGGTATCAGCGAGCGAAAAATCTATACTTTCTAATTCCAGTTTGCCGACTTCTATTTTAGAAAGGTCGAGTATATCATTAATGATATGCAGCAATACATCGGATGATTTGGATATAACCTGCAGGTAATTCAATTGGTCGGGGCGTGGACTTTTATCCAATAGTAGTTCCGTCATGCCGCTTACAGCATTCATGGGTGTGCGTATCTCGTGGCTCATATTGGCGAGGAACTGTTGTTTGAACTGCTCGGAGTTCTCGGCGCGTACCCGCAGCATATCGGCATTTTCTTTTTCGGCGGCAATGATGCGGTTCTTTTCTTCCAGTTGTTTTTTGTTCCTGCGCAGGCCACGGAAACGGCCCAATAAGCCGCCAGATAAAATAACAAGGATGGCCATACCAGCCAGGTAATATTTACGCTCATTTTTTGCAGCAACAATCTGCAATTGCTGCACCTGCATTTTTTTCTCGTTCAGTTCTTCCTGGCGTTTACCCTCCAGTTGGGCTATCTTTTTATTGTTCTCCTGGGAGAAGATAGAATCTTTGAAAAGACGGGATTGTTTATAGGCTGCAAGGGCGCCCTTATAATCACCAAGCATGGAATCTATTATGGCAAGGGATTCATTACTTCCTATTAGATAATTTAAAGTTCCGAGTTCTTTTACTATTGTTATTGCAGAATCAGTATAAATAAGGGCCTTTTTCAACAATTCTGTCCGGCTAAGGAAATGGCTATGGTCGTTGTTTTGTTCTTTTTGGGGTTTTTGAGCCAATAGATAATAGGTGACACCAATATTTTCCAAATTGATGGCTTTAGTTTTTTTATCGCCAATTTCTTCTGTTATTTTTAACGAGTTCATATAATATTCCAAGGCTTTGGAGTAATCCCCATCTGTTTGGTAAATAGTACCAGCATTTAGGAGATTCACTGATTCCAAATTTTTATTCCCCACTGCCTCCGCTATTTTTAAGGATTTCACAAAACAATCCAAAGCCATGGGGTAATTCGCTTCGTTTTGATAAACATTGCCAATATTTATCAGGTCTAAAGCAATAGCATTATCATCACCCAGTTCCTCATTCATCTTTAGAGCTTTCTGCTCATTTTCTAAGGCTATGGGATAGTTGCCCAGGTAATTATAATTGATCCCAATATTTAGCAGGTTTATTGCTACCAGATTTTTATAGCCAACTTCTTCTGCCATTTTGATAGCCTTAAAACCATATTCTATTGCTTGGGGGTAATTGCTTTGATATTGATAAATAGCGGCGATATTACCTAAATTGGCAATAATTCCTTTTTTATAATTTATTTCTTCATTTATCTTTAATGCCTTCGAATAATTTTGCAATGCCAAGGTATAATCGGACATTTGCATATAGCTTACCCCTATTAAGTTATACCCATAAGCCATTCCTTTTTTCCAACCCAGTTTTTCAGCCAGTTGGAGGCATTGCCGGCCGTATTTAATCCCCGTATCAGGGTTGATTGAGTTGTAGCTGAATGAAATGTCTTTCAGCAGTCTTACCTTATTGGTGTCTTCCTTCATTTTAGGCAGTTCCGCCAATTGGGAATCGAGCAGGGCCTGGCCTTGTTTCTGGGCATAGAGAGGGCCTCCTTCCAGGAAAGGGAGAAAGAGGACGAGCAAAATGGATAAATATGGTTTCATTACGTGTACCTGCTTTTTAGATATTAGAATAAAAGTATAAAAATTCTTTCCCTGTCTTATATCTTTTTCCAGCTACCCAAATTTTCTGGCGAAGAGAAATTAGCCGGGCATATAGTGCTTATTTTTTACTCTTGCCATTAACAAAAAATATTTGGAAATAGCCCCTCCGGAATCGTATCTTTAGGTCAAATTTCTATCTCTTAAAGGTTCAAATTCTGGTAGTTCTTTGACATAAATAAACCCTATATTTTCTTGGGACAAAATCCAGGCACAAAAAGACACAAATCGGACATTTTAGTAAGTTTAATAAAAACTGATAGTCAATAACTTACATCAAAAATGCTGCATTTCAATGTCCGCATTTTCAATACATCGGACATCGGGCATTTGGATAAGCACACCCCGGTTTGACGATCCTTAAAGAAACCCATCAATTGATTTTTAAACTAATAAACCAAGCTATCCCCTTTTCAGCTATTTTTGTCAGATGTGCCGTTTTTTCGTTTTCATCTTATTAGTATTCAGCATTCCCTCAGCCACAGCACAAACCGATGTATGGTCTTTGCAGCGTTGTGTGCAATATGCGGTTGAGCATAATATAAGTGTGCAACAGGACGTATTGAATAAAAGGCTGGCACATTTTACCTTGTTGCAGAGCCAGTTGGCCCAATTGCCGTCTGTAAGTACATCAGGTTCTTATGGCAAAAATTTTGGCCGCGCTATCAACCCGGTTACCAATCTTCCTGAGGATGCCAGTTATGCGTTTGTTGGCCTCTCAGGTAACGCCAACGTATTATTGTTTGGTTGGTTTCAGCAAAGGAACATGATATCGAAAAATAAATTCAGTTTAGATGCCTCCCAGGCCGACCTGGACCAATTGAAGGATGATGTGTCCCTGAATGTAGCCACAGGTTATCTGCGTGCATTACTCGCACAAGAGCAAATAGGTGCCAGCGAGAAGCAAGTGGACCTTTCGAAGGCCCAATTGGCCCAGACAAAGAGCTTTGCCGATGCAGGCCGCCTGCCTGAACTGAATGTTGCTCAATTAGAATCGCAACTCGCTACAGATAGTTCTAATCTTATTAACGCGATAGCCACGTATAACGCTGCTATTCTTGATTTGCAAACCTTACTGAACCTGGACTTTAATGCGCCTTTCAGTATTCAGGCCCCGGAAGTGCAGGTGGCTGATGAGATGCAGATATCGGGTATGCGACCTGAAGAAATATACCAACAGGCTAAAATGCATTTTGGTTCTATAAAGGCTAGCCAGTTACGTTTGGAGGCAGCCCGAAAAGGATTGAATGCCTCAAAAGGGGTTCTATATCCGCAGTTAAGTTTAGGTGCACAAATAGGGAGCAATTGGGCAAACAATTACTATAACTACAGCTATTCTAATACTATTTTAGGTTACCAACCCATAGGTTTTACAAATAATACGCGAGATACGGTTTTGCAACCTGTTTACAAACCTATACAGTCCAGTATCCCTTTCGGTAGCCAGCTAAGTGATAATTTCAAGCAAACCCTGGCGCTAAACCTGAATATTCCTTTATTCAACGGATGGCAATCGCAATATGCAGTGCGGCAGTCGAAGATAAATGTGGAAACGCAGGAACTGAACCTTTACCAGGCAGAACTTACCCTGAAGCAGAATGTTTATAAAGCGCATAATGACGCTATCAATTCCATTCAGAAATACTATGCTTCGCTGAGGGCGGAAGAAGCAGCCAAAAGGGCGCTGGACTTTGCGCAAAAGCGCTACGACCTGGGCCTTACCAGCACAGTAGATTTTCTTGTTACACAAAACCAGCATTACACAGCGGAATATAATTTGCTGAGCAATAAATACGACCTTATTTTTAAGTTGAAGGTGATAGATTACTATTTGGGTAAGGAGTTAAAATTGTAAACGGGTCTTATGGAAGAATTTAAAAAAGTATTGCTTGAGGCTACACATGAGGCAGGCAGGATAATACAGGAATATTTTAACGGGACCTTTAAGATAGAAAGTAAAGAAGGGATCAATAACCTGGTTACCGAAGTGGATAAATTTTCGGAGAACCGGATCATTGAAGTCATAAAAAAAACGTTCCCATCCCACGCCATTATTAGTGAAGA
>JABDGU010000074.1 GCA_013285905.1 Bacteroidota bacterium
GACCCGCCTAATTTTAAGAAGACGGTAGAATATGATCCGACAGAACAACGCTATTATTTTAATGAAAAGCTGGGCGATGATTTTTTAAGAAACCCAAGCTTCCTGACTTTTGATGAGTATATAAAATACCAGGGCGAACAAGACGAAAACGCATACTGGCAAAGGAGAATGGATGCCCTAAGCTTGTTCAATAAAAGGCCGGACCTCCCCCAAATGTATAAAGAGGGGATATTTGACCGCATTTTTGGTAATAACTCGATAGTAGTAAAACCGCAAGGTAATGTGGATGTAACATTTGGCGGAAACTGGCAGAATATACAAAACCCGACACTGGTGCAACGCGCACAGAAATACGGCATCTTCGATTTTGATATGCAGATGAATATTAACGTGCTGGCAACAGTGGGGGATAAGCTGAAACTGAATATCAACAATAACACCAAGGCAACCTTCGATTACCAGAACACACAGAAGCTGGAATATACCGGTAAGGAAGACGAGATCATTAAAAAAATAGAAGCCGGTAATATTACGTTTCCTCTAAAAAGCAGTTTGATAAGCGGTGTTCAGTCTTTGTTTGGGATTAAAACTCAATTACAATTTGGCAAATTATGGGTGACCACAGCTCTTGCACAACAAAAATCACAGCGCAAAAGCCTCACAGTGCAGGGTGGCGCACAAACACAGGTATTTGCTATAAAGGCCGATAATTATGAAGAGAACAGGGACTTCTTTATGGCTCAATATTTTCATGATAATTATGACAATGCACTGAAAGATTTCCCGGTAATAAATTCCCAGGTTACGCTTAACCGTGTGGAAGTTTGGGTAACAAACCGTACAGGCGCCGTAACCGGTGTGCGAGATGTGCTATGTTTTATGGACCTTGGTGAAAAGAGCCCCTACCTTAAAACCTTAACAGACCCATCAGGAGCTACATTGCCGGACAACAGGAGCAACTTGCTTTACAATGAGCTTTTAAGAAACCCGAACGGGCGGTCACAGAGCACAGCAACAAATACTGCCGTAGCCCTGGGCCTGGCGCAAAGTACAGATTTTGAAAGGACCACAGCAAGAAAATTAAATACTTCCGAATTCTCTTTTAACCCCCAATTGGGCTATATCTTATTAAACACACAACTGAACTCGGATGATGTGTTGGGCGTGGCCTACCGCTATACCTATAAAGGCAAGGTTTACCAGGTAGGTGAGTTTGCAGAAGATCTGCCGCCCGATACTACAAATGCCAAAGTGATGTACCTGAAATTGCTTAAAGGTACGGCTGCCCATCCCACATTGCCTATATGGAACCTGATGATGAAAAACATTTATGCCTTGGGTGGTTTAAGTGTTTCGAAAGACCAGTTTATTCTGAACGTGCTTTATCAAAATCCGGGAGGAGGCGAAACACGTTATTTGCCCGAAGGGCCTAATGCGGGTGTGCCACTTATCTCATTATTAAACCTTGACCGCCTGGATGCACAAGGCGAACCGCATCCGGATGGTGTGTTTGATTTTGTAGAAGGTATAACGATCAATTCGCAACAAGGGAAAGTGATCTTCCCTGTCTTACAGCCATTTGGCAGGGATCTTGTGACAGCAGTTGGGCCTGATGCAACGCTGCAGCGAAAATATGTTTACGATGTATTGTATGATTCTACAAAAACCATTGCGTTACAATCGCAGCAGAATGACCGTTACATCATGCGCGGTTCTTACAAATCATCTTCATCGTCTGAAATATTCTTGGGAGGGTTTAATATACCACCGGGTTCGGTAACTGTTACTGCCGGGGGCCAAAGATTGATAGAGAACCAGGATTACCAGATAGATTATGGCCTGGGCAGGCTGAAGATACTTAATACAGGTATTTTAAGTTCGGGAATACCGATCAACATACAATATGAAGATAACTCTACCTTCGGTTTCCAGGTGCAGAATTTTATGGGGGCGAGATTTGATTATTACCTCAATAAGAAACTTACTTTAGGCGGAACATGGATGCATCTTGCCGAAAGACCGTTTACCCAGAAGGTGAATTTTGGTGATGACCCTATTGATAACCAGGTTTTGGGGCTTGACGCAAATTACCAATCAGAGTTTCCGGCGCTTACAAAAGCATTGGATAAATTGCCTTTATACTCTACAACGGCGCCTTCATTCATAAACGTATCCGGGGAGGTGGCAACCCTGATGCCCGGCCATGCTAAACAGATAAATGCATTAGACCCCGAAGGTTCTGTTTACATAGATGATTTTGAAGGGACAACCAGTTCTTACGACATGAAGATGCCATCTATAGCATGGACCTTGTCATCAACACCTTTCGGAGCAGTAAACAAAAACGGGCAAACACTTTTTCCTGAATCACAGAACGATGATCAGCTAAGCAGTGGTATAAACAGGGCAAGGCTTGCCTGGTATTTTATTGAGCCAACCCTTGTAGATGGCGCCGGCGGCATACCTGCTTATGTGAAGAATGACTCACTCAACCAGCACTACATAAGAGAAGTGCAGATACAGGACATCTTTCCACAGCAAAGTGTAACCACATTCAGCTCTCAAAGCACGCTTGATCTCGGCTATTACCCCAGGGAGCGCGGCCCTTATAATTTTGACGCCGTTAATGTTAATAATGATGGTTCACTTATGTATCCTGAAACGCGGTGGGGCGGCATACAAAGGCCTGTTGATAATACCGATTTTGAAGCATCGAACGTAGAGTATATACAGTTTTGGGTGATGGACCCCTTCATAAACAACCCTCTTTCAAAAGGTGGGTCTGTGTATTTTAACCTCGGAAATGTTTCGGAGGATGTGTTGAAAGATTCAAGGTTGTTTTTTGAAAATGGTATCCCTTATCCTTTTGACAGAACACAAGTAGATACTACAGTCTGGGGTTATGTTCCCAGTTTTCAACAGCAAATAACGCGGGCATTTAATAACGACCCGAACGCCCGTGCTGCACAGGATGTGGGCTATGATGGTTTGAATGATTCGGGAGAGGTTACTCATTATGCTAAATTCCTTGCTGCGTTACAGAACAAGGTAAATCCGGCAGCATATCAACAGGCACTAAGTGACCCATCAAATGATAATTACCATTTTTACCTGGGTACCGATTATGATAATGAGAACTTAGGCGTATTGGCGAGGTATAAAAAATACAATAGCCCGCAAGGCAATTCGCCTATCTCCGATCCTAATGCATCTTATTCTTCAGCAGAAACCACTTTGCCGGAATCGGAAGACATAAACCGTGATAATACACTGAATGAAGCAGAAAGTTATTATCAGTATCGTGTGGACCTGTACCCTAATATGGCGGTTGGCAGCAATAATATTGTTAATAAAGTTATTGCCAACCCCGTAATGCCTAATGGCAAGACCGACCAGGAAACGTGGTACCAGTTCAAAATACCAATACGTAGCTATGATCACATTATAGGAGGTATAGGTGATTTTCGTTCCATTCGTTTTATCAGGATGTTCCTCAGTGGTTTCCAGGATAGTGCCATCCTGCGTTTCGCCACATTGGAATTGGGCAGGAACCAATGGCGCTCTTATAACTATTCGTTAGAATCGCCCGGAGAAAATATTCCACAGCAAAACAGTACTACTACCAATTTTTCGGTAACATCTGTTAATCTTGAAGAAAACAGCGCGCGTACGCCGATAAACTATGTTATGCCACCGGGTGTGAACCGTCAACAGGCATCCGTGGCAAATGGACAAACAGTTGCCCTTAATGAACAGTCTATATCATTAAGAATGTGCCCTTTGCAAGATGGAGATGCGAGAGCAGTATTTAAAGAAGTGGATGTGGACATGCGCCAGTTTACCTATTTGCGCATGTTTATACATGGAGAATCGGAAGTGGGCCAGGCTACTGTAAAAGATGGCGACTTGCGGGCCTTTATACGGATAGGGGCGGATTTCACTACGGATTATTATGAATACCAGGTGCCATTAGTAATATCAGCGCCTTATAACAATAACGAAAACTCTGTGTGGCCCCTTCAGAATGAAGTGAATTTAGTGTTGCAGGACCTTGTTAATGCCAAACTGGAACGCGATGCTAAACAAGTTTCTGCATTAATTCCTTACACTACCAAAGATTCAAAAGGAAACACGATCATTATTGTAGGAAACCCGAATATAGGTAACGCGAAAAATATAATGCTGGGTGTTGTGAACCCTAAAAAAACAAACACAACACCCGGTGATGATGGTTTGCCAAAATGTGTGGAGGTGTGGTTCAATGAGTTAAGGATGGCAGGATTTAATGACCAGGCAGGTTATGCTGCAGCAGGAAAAGTGGGTTTGCAAATGGCTGACCTTGGCAGTGTTAATTTTTCGGGTAGTATGCATACCCCCGGATATGGAAGCATTGACCAGAAAATAGAACAGCGTTTCCAGGACAATTTTTATCAATATGCTGCATCAACCAACCTGGCGCTCGGAAAACTTTTTCCACATAGCTGGGGCGTACAATTACCAATGTATGTAGGATATACCCAAAATGTAAGTACACCCAAATACGACCCCTATGATCAGGACGTAACATTAAATGATGAACTAAATTCGGCAAAGTCGGCTGCCGCCCGTGATTCCATGAGGAAGGCAGCACAGGATTTTACTTCTATTACCAGCATAAATTTTACAAATATTCGCATACTCGGCAGCCCTGAAAAGCAAAAAGCCAAACGTTTACCCTGGAGTATAAAGAACTTTGACTTTACCTTGACCTTTAATGACCAGTATAAGCATAACCCTACCATAGCATCTGATGAAATGACAACGGAAAAATTCGGCCTGGGATATAGCTATAGTATCAAAGCCAAATCTTATGAACCTTTTAAACGAAGAATAAAATCAAAATCAAAATGGTTGTCACCTATCAAAGATTTTAACATCAACCCATTGCCGTCGAACTTTACGTTCCGAACGGATATGAACAGGATAGTGGAGGCAACCCTGGTCAGAAACCAGGATACAGGTGCCTACCAGATACCTACTACTTTTTACAAAAATTTTACCTGGAATCGCCAATATACATTGCGTTGGGAACTTATGAAGGCATTGTCGTTTGACTATACGGCAACAAATACTTCGAGGATAGATGAGCCTTACGGTTATATAGATACGAGGCAAAAAAGAGATTCTTTATTGGACATGATAGAAAGATTGGGGCAAAACACCTATTATACCCAAACATTTAATACGACCTATAATGTGCCTTTGCAACATTTTCCGTTAACAGACTATATGAGCCTGCGCCTGAATTACGCCGCGAACTATAGCTGGACAGCAGCGCCGCCGTTGGCTTATACTTTGGGCAATACTATTGCCAATACGCGGACGGTACAAGTATCCGGAGAAATAAACTGGCAGCAGTTATACAATAAGAACAAATGGCTGAAAGCGATAAACCAGAAGCCACCCGCGAAGCCCAAAAGTGATGTAAAGGTCCCCAATGGTAAGGATGTTACAGACCTGCGCAAAGATGACAACGCATCCGGCGGCGCTAAAATCAAACACAAGAAAAAGAAAAGCATAGAGGATACGATAATGATCAACAATATTCAGATCATCACTGCAAACCTCAATGACAAGCAGTTAGACTCAGTTGTGAAATTGCAGAAAGCGCAGGATATTGCCAGGGCAAAAGCCGAAAAAGAAAAAAGGAAGCAGGAACGTATTGCCGCACGTAAGCTGAGGAAGAGCAAGCCTCCGGAGTTGACGCCTACAGAAAAATTTATAGGCAGGGTGCTAACCATGGTAAACCGGACAACGGTAAACTTTACTCAAAACGGGGGAACCACAGTGCCGGGTTACACAGATAGTACGAGATTCATGGGTATCAATAATTACACGGGGGCGCCGGGATTTAATTTTGTATATGGGTACCAACCGAATGCTAACTCCTGGCTTGCGCAACAGGCTGCAGCAAACAGGCTGAGCAGGGACTCTTTATTTAATGCGCTATTCCTGCAAACCTATTCGCAGAATTTCAGCACCACCACCACTTTACAACCCTTCCCGGACTTCAGGCTTGAAGTATCGCTAACCAGGAATTTCAGCAAATCGCTGAGTGAATTGTATAAGGATACTGGCACCGGTGTTTTTAATCCTTTAAATCCATACGAGACTGGATCGTTTACTGAGTCCTATTGGTCCTGGAGTACAATGTTTAAGCAGACAGGTGTTAACAGTGCTGTTTATAACCAGTTTCTCGCTAACACTACTATTATTTCGAGCAGGCTTGGAAACAGCAATCCATTTACCAATGGTTTAGCCGATCCTACAAATCCAAATTATAAGAAAGGATATACTCTTTATTCGCAAGAAGTACTTATTCCCTCATTTATAGCCGCATATACCGGTCATAGCGCTACAACTATCGCCCTATTGGATGATAACAGCCATGCAAGCATTCAAAGTAATCCATTTAAGTATTATTTCCCGATGCCTAACTGGCGTTTGACATACAACGGGCTAAGTAAGCTACCGTGGTTTTCTACGGTTTTTTCAAATATTGTAATTAACCACGCTTATACAGGTACCATGTCTATGAACGGGTTTACATCGAACCTTATGTACCAGGAGTTTGATAATCTTGGATTCCCTTCGTTTATAGATTCGAATTCGCATAATTATGTGCCTTACTACCAGGTGCCGAATGTAACTATTGCGCAAGCTTTTACACCACTGATAGGAATTGATGCAACTTTCCGGAGCCATCTTACTGCCAAGTTCGAGGTGCGAACGTCGAAAATGGAGAGTTTAAGTCTTATTGATTACCAGATAAGTGATAATAGCAGCACAGAGTATGTAGTTGGTATCGGTTTCCGGAAAAAGGGCGTGAAGCTGCCCTTTATGATAATGGGGCAAAGCAAATTGAAAAATGAACTAAGTGTGAAAGTAGATATCGGTCTCCGGGATGATAAAAACAGTAATAATTTCCTGGCGAACAGTATAGGTATCACGTCGAGTGGACAAAGGGTGCTGCGCATATCGCCATCCGTGGATTATAGTGTGAATAAAGGTCTGACACTCCATTTCTTTTTCAACAGGCAGCAGACCATCCCTTATGTGTCGAGTTCTTACCCGATTACTACAACACAGGCAGGCCTTACCCTGCGATTTATTTTTGCACAATAAGCAATTGTTATATGATGAAATTTAACAATGCAAATTGTGCTGCTTAAACGACAAATGTTATATTTGTGATCCAATAAAAAAATTTTCTTAAATGACTGTTGATTCATTGCAGGAGCATTTTGATGATAAAGTAAAGAGAGAGGTGACAATAGAGCCTCGTGACTGGATGCCTGATGACTACCGCAAAACATTGCTAAGGCAAATATCCCAGCATGCGCACAGCGAAATTGTGGGTATGCTGCCGGAAGGAAACTGGATAACACGGGCGCCTAACCTGAGGCGTAAAGCAGTATTGCTTGCCAAAGTGCAGGATGAGGCAGGCCATGGCCTGTATTTATACAGTGCGGCGGAAACACTTGGCAGCAGCCGGGATGAAATGATGGAGCAATTGCATAGCGGCAAAGCAAAGTATTCTTCCATATTTAATTACCCCTCCTTAACATGGGCAGATATGGGTGCTATAGGATGGCTGGTGGATGGCGCTGCTATTATGAACCAGGTACCCCTTTGCCGTGCATCTTATGGTCCATACGCCAGGGCTATGGTGCGCGTATGTAAGGAAGAAAGTTTTCACCAGCGCCAGGGCTTTGAGATAATGCTTACACTTTCAAACGGTACGGAAGTGCAAAAAAAACTGGCCCAGGATGCACTGAACAGGTGGTGGTGGCCATCTATTATGATGTTTGGTCCGCCGGATGATAACAGCCCGAATACAGAGCAAAGTATGAGATGGCGCATCAAGCGGATCAGCAATGACGAACTGAGACAGCGTTTTATTGATGTGACCGTGGAGCAGGCAAAAATATTAGGCCTTACACCGCCGGACAAAGACCTGAAATGGAATGAGGCTACTGGGCATTATGATTTTGGTGCTATCAATTGGGATGAATTCTGGAACGTGGTAAAAGGTAATGGCCCCTGCAATAAGGAAAGGCTTGAGGCGCGCAAGAAAGCATGGGAAGAAGGTGAATGGGTGAGGGAAGCGGCACTGGCTTACAGTAAAAAACGTAGTGAACGAAATAACAAAATTTCGGCAAAGGCAGCATAATAAATAAGTATGGCACAACAAACCACAAACAAAAACGAATGGCCTTTATGGGAAGTATTTATCCGCAGCAAAGCGGGTTTAGACCATAAGCATGCGGGCAGCATACACGCAGCAGATGCGGAGATGGCCATTGAAAATGCTCGCGATGTATATACACGCAGAATGGAAGGTGTAAGTATATGGGTGGTTGAAAGTAAATATATACATGCATCAGAACCAGGCCAATCGGAAGAGTTATTTGAACCTGCGAACGATAAAATATACAGGCATCCTACATTTTATGATCTTCCAGATGAATTGAAACACATGTAATTTTTGGTTTTTAGGAATTGGGGATTAGTAATTGGGAATTTGGGATTAGTAATTGGGATTGAAATTTGGGGATTTTAATAAAAATTTATGCAACAGGAAAGTTACAGAGGTTTTAAAGAATTAAATTGCTGGAAAGAGGCGAGGTCGCTAAGAAGGCAAATTTCCATTTTGACAAAAACGTTTCCAAAAGAAGAAAAATTTGAACTGATCTCACAAATGAAGCGCGCGTCAAGGTCTGTCACGGCAAATATCGCAGAAGGCTATGGACGCTATACATATAATGACACAAGACATTTTTTTATTAACGCCAGAGGCTCAGTCGCAGAAATATTAGACCATTTGTCTGTTGCAATAGATGAAGAGTATATTAATGAAGCTGTTTCGGAGGGTTTTGAAAAACAATGTGAAACTGTATTTAAATTACTAAATGGTTATATCGCATATCTGGATAGGGAAAATAAACTTTTGAAGCAGCCTAATTCCCAATCATAATATACAAATCCGATTTATGAATCAGAATTCTGAAAACAAGATATTAAGTACTCCTAATTCCCAATTCCTAATTCCCAATTCCATTTTATTATTATACACATTGCAAATAGCAGATAATGCGCTTATCATTGGCCACCGCATCAGTGAATGGTGCGGGCATGGGCCGATACTTGAGCAGGATATTGCAGCCACAAATATCGCTTTAGACCACCTGGGACAGGCAAGGAGCCTTTACCAGTATGCAGCAGAACAATTCAATGCATTGCCTGCAGAGGATAAAATGAAAATGTTTTCATCCACTACGCTTCAGGCTAAGCTAACTGCCAATGAAAATATTGACGAGGACGACCTGGCTTATCTTCGGGACGGATGGGATTTTCATAATGTGCTGCTTGTGGAACAGAACAATAAAGACTGGGCATATACCGTAGTTCGCTCATTCTTTTATGACGCGTTTAATTTTTTCTTTTACTCCGCATTATTAAACAGTGCAGATACCACTTTTGCCGCTATAGCTGAAAAATCTTTGAAGGAGGTTACATACCACCTTCGCTGGAGCAGCGAATGGATGATACGACTGGGTGATGGCACAGAAGAAAGCCACCAGCGTATGCAGGATGCGGTGGACTACCTTTGGAGTTATACCGGTGAAATGACCACTGCGAACGAAACTGATAAAACAGCTTTTGCCTCCGGCATAGGTGCGGATCTTGCGGCTATTAAAACTGCATGGAAGGAAAAAGTAAGTGCAGTAATAAATGAATCCAGCCTGGCAATGCCTAAGGACGCATGGATGCAGCACGGAGGTAAAGACGGCAGCCACACCGAACACTTAGGCTATATACTTGCAGAAATGCAGTTTATGCAAAGGGCATACCCTAATATGGAATGGTGATCTTTTAATACCTTTAAGGGCATTTTACAAATATGGACGAAAAAAGAAAGAGCAGCTTACAGGTATGGACACCGCTGCTTTTTTCCCTGGTGATGATATTGGGTATGATATTCGGTTTTGATTTGCACGATACTTTGCGCAACAAAAGGGATATACAATCGGTAATGCAAAGGAGTGACA
>JABDGU010000075.1 GCA_013285905.1 Bacteroidota bacterium
TTGGCACGGATGATGAATTGGATGCATAATATTGATTAGCTGTGCCCTCTGTAAGTCCGGTATTATAGCCGCCGGATGACATGCCTGCCCTTTGGGTATTAGAAGATGGTGCAGCACTTACTCTTTCTGTTGCGGTATTGCTTACAAAGGCAATATCTCCTTCCAGATAAAACTTGTCTCCAAGCATTTTTTTACCAGTGGCGGCAATTGCGTAACCACTCATTGTTGGGCCGTAATTAACCCCGCTTGAAATGCTGAGCATAGTTTGGCGCACACGGCTGCTTTCATCATAGTCTAAACGGAAATGATTACTTGCTATTGATCTTTTTGCAAAATTATTCCTATCCTTATATTGCTCGGAATAAGTGCCGCAGAAGGTGTTAAAGGCAAGTACTTCCTGTGTTGCTTTTTTGTGCTGCAAATCCAGTTCATCCGGGGTAAAGCGTATTGCGAATTTTTCTTCTTTAGTTACCGATACATCATTAATAGTAAGGGCAGTATTTGAAACGTTATTAGAAGCGAGAAGATGAGATTTTACGTTATTGAATTTGATGCCGTTTGCCTGGTCGATAGTATTTATTTGCATTGCAGGGTGTTCTGCAACATGAGCCAGGGGCGCGGAGTTTTTATGCTGTAAAAAGGCAGGAATTGCGATCATCATGGCAATAGATGCGGCAAGAGAAGTTACTGTGCCTAATACGGCGAGCGGTATCCAGAATATATGCCTTCTCTTACCCGGCTTGTTATCCAGGCGCTCAGCAAGCTTGTTCCAGTTTGCCGGCTTATACTCAAAGTCGTTCTGATCAAATTTCTGCCTGACCAGCTCGTCAAATTCATTTGGTTTCATCGTATCCATTTTTAACTTTTAGTCCGAAACTTCCTTTGTATTACCTATTCTCTTACAAAGCATCTTTGCTCCTTGTGTCTGAATAATGTTTTACAGTAGTTGTTTCATACATCACTGTTAATTCGTTTTGTTTTATTTTCTTTTGTAAAAAACTTCTTGCCTGGTGTACATGCCATTGAGATGTTTTTTCGCTAATATTTAATTGCACCCCGATCTGCACATGGTTATATCCATCAAAGACGTAAAGGTTGAACACAGTACGTGTCATCGTAGGCAATAATTGAATAATTTTAACAAGTTCTTTAAATTCCATGCTTTCCAGGGCTATACTGTTCACTGCTATGGAACTCTGTTCTGCAGGTATAGAATTTACATGCATCACCATCTCTTCCTTCATGTATTTGCTGCGCAGGTAATCGAGGCAAGTATTCACCATAATGCGCCGCATCCATCCTTCGAAGGAACCCGTATTGCCAAACTTATTAATGTTGTTGAAAATTTTGAGAAAGCCGTCGTTCACCAGCTGTTCGGCGTCCTGCATATCTTTAGCGTACCTCGCACATACTTTCAGAAACATGCTGTAGTATATTTTGTACAGATGTTCCTGTATTGCGCGGTTTTGATTCCGGCATCCTGCTATAATTTCCTGTTCAGAATATGCGGACATGCGGAGCAGCTATTGCGGTTTAGTAAGAAAAAGATACAAACTATAATTCATATAATCAAATTTCACTTGTAATTTCTACTTAACATCTTATGAGGGGCCCTGTAAAACAATATTTTAAATGGTCTTTCATGTACTATACTTTGCTTCTTATTATGGTTTATAAAGGGGCTGACTGCAAAACAGGCTATATAACTTTGAGATGTTCTTAAGTTCCGGACCATATAAAAATGACCTCCTTTTTATGATAGACGTAAAAAAGATTGACAGCCCCCAATGATTTGTTAATATTTTTTTAACAAATATGTTGTAGCTATTTGAGTTCAGAATCCTAAGTATTGTTGCAGTTGCTCAGTCTTGCTCAGTTCTTGCTCAGTTATTGCTCAGTTATTGCTCAGTTTCTGCTCAACTACAGCCCAATATTGCTCAGTTTCAGGCAGTATAAAAATTCGTATATTATTGAATATCAATACCTTAATTGTTTATTTTAAGATTTTATTGCCCATTTAATAAAAAATTTGAGGTTATGTTGCATTTCGGCTTTGTGGAGGGTATTCTTATAATTAAAGCGATATCCTTCTTTATTCCAATTGTCATTTAGTTAAAGATTTGGACTTCGCGAAATAATGTCACCCTGTTGGGGTTTATAAACATTTTGCTATGTTTTTTGCTATACTCATATCAGTCCTTCGGACTTTTTCCTTAACTAAATAACAGTGCCTTTTATCTCCTTCGCTGCCGCATGATGACTAGCCTACAAGGGGGAATGGCACTGTTAGTTGCGCCGCTACGGAGCGCATTTTTAATATTTATTTGTTTACTACAAAGTTTTGGCCTCTACGATGCCCTTCTAAGGATGACGAAATTTAATGCCTAATTGGAATTGACAATTTTGATAGTGGCTTATTTTATTCCTCTTCTTGAATATCTGCATCGCTTATGGCTGACGAAAAAACGATGTCGGAAACGGGGTGCATACTTTCTGCCAAAGCCCGGATAGTAGCAGCGGGATAGTCTTTAATATTTCTAATGGCGAGTATGAGTTTTTTCTGTGTTTCCGCTTCAAGATGTGTTGGGAAACGATGTGCTTCATCGCGCCCAAGAATTTGTTTTTGTATGCCAGTAAGCTGGGTAATTAAATTTTCGAGGATGAGGGCGGGTACCTGGTTGACATTGTGCCGCAATTGTTCCCACTGGCCATCCCTTATCCAACTGTGTAAGGTGCGGCGAGGCACACCTGTAAGTATTGCTATTTCTGTTTTTGTATAAGTGCCCGCAAAATAATATTTGCGGGCATCGTTATAAGTATCCTGTTTGGCACGGATGGTTTTTGAGCTGAGGAGAGGAGAGGCTTGGGTAGTGGTCTGCAAATTGTTTTGTGTCATACGTTTATTTATTTAAGCCCGTTGGCGAAGTTGTTCCTTTATAAATTCGTCAAAATAAAGTGCAACGGCTTTTGTCAAGTTCACATCTTTCTTCAATAACCACGAAGTGAATGGTATAGCTACCTGAATAGTCTTAGCCGGGCCGTCTTTTGATTCAAGCTTCTGGATAGCCTCGGCATAATTCTTAATAAGAGAAGCGTCTTTTTGTGAAGCATCATTTCCTGCATTCTGAGAACGGGCAGTTACCTGATCGAGCAGGACGTACAGACGCTGCAATTGTACTTGATTTGCGGAAAACGCGGCCAGACGGCGGTCGTCCCAATACTGCTCGAGCGACAAACGGGTAATAAGGACTTCATCAAGGCCCGTTATCGCTGCTATTTCGGGAATGCCCATGTTTTGAGAGATGTAGAGCGAGGCCGCCCATTGTGTTTGTTCGGAGTGATTTGTTTGTATCATATTGTGTTGGTTGTTTTTTTTGTTGAAAAGTTGATATGTTGATTAGTTGAGAGGTTTGTGGTTTTGCTTTTAGGGACATGGCTACGCCATGCTATGATCTTGAATAAAAATGTAGCGGTTGAAAAAAATTATCCTTTGGAAAAGTCTGCGCTAAAGCGATGGAAGAGGCGGAGAAAGGTCAAACAAGTAAAGAGTTGATAAAGCAGTATTATGTTTCATAAGAGGGTTGTTTTGAGGCTGTAAAATTAGTTCGGGTTTTTATGCTGAGCAAAAAAACATATGCACAAAATAGTCGTAAGTCGTAAGTCATGAGTAGTAAGTTGATCAGCGCGGGTTACAGCTGATTTAAGAGGCTGAATACGTTGTGTTTTTGTGGATAGCGTGAAGAAGGGTGATTTGCCTGATAGAAAAGTATTTTATGCAAGCGGCCCCCCGCCGCTGCGGGGCAGGCAGCTTGCAATATGATAAGCCCAAGCGGGACGCCACTAGTGGGAATGTATTTTATGCAAGCGGACGCTTGCAATATGATAAGACCAAGCGGGACGCTTGGTCTAGTTGAGAATTAGAATATCTGTCCCGCAGTGGTGATAATATCCTTAAGGCCGTTCTGAATTTCGGAGTACAAACTTTTTATTATAAAACCAATTTCTGCACAAATCCCGTATCCCCATCGCCTTTTACATGCAAGGTATATATACCAGGTGCAAGACTTAAATGCAATTGGGTATTTAATTTACTGGATAGCAAAGTGGCTGTTTGCTGATACACAGTTTGCCCAAGGGCATTGAGTATTTGTATTGCTGCTTCTTTACTATTGCTAAGTGTAGCGTTGATGGTAAAATTGCCATTGCTGGGGTTGGGGTAAACTTCGACTAGAGTCTGGGACGGCATTTTTTTTACGGAGGTAGTGCTGGTGTCAATTATTTCCCTGATACGATCGCTATACATATCGGAGATATAGATATTGCCAGTGGCATCAATACACAAACCAAAAGGTTCATTAAATTCGGCATTAACGGGATCACCCATGTCCCCGTAAAACCCGAACGTCCCATTACCAGCAACGGTAGTAATGATGTTTACATCCAAGTCTACTTTTCGTATTACTCTTGAGGCTTCATCTACTATATACAGGTTATTGGACGTATCAACATACACACATGTCGGTGCTCCAATTTCTGCGTTTAAAGGACTTCCCATATCACCTGAATTTCCGACTGTCCCATTTCCAACAACCGTAGTAATGATGTGGGTATTGGCATCTACCTTTCGTATTCTGGCATTATCTCCAATATAGAGATTGCCGGATGCATCCAAACATATCCCCAAAGGGTCGTCTAATTGTGCATCAATAGCAAGCCCGCTATCACCCGAAAACCCTGCAATCCCTGTTCCAGCAATTGTGTATATCTTATTGGTCTGGTGGTCGATCATTCTTATCCTGTTGTTTTGCTCATCTGCGATATAAATATTGCCTGAATCATCTGTGCATACTGATGTTGGTTGGTTCAGTTGGGTATTTACAGCAAGGATACTGTCACCAGAAAAACCTTGTACCCCTGTACCCGCGATAGTAGTTATTATGCCGGTTGTCTTTTTTACCATTCTAATTCTATCGTTGCCTTGGTCAGCTATGTAAATATTTTCATTCTTATCTACATAAACACCAACTGGAAAATCAAATTGGGCGTTTATTGCAAGCCCGTTATCACCAGAAAAACCACCAAAACGTATACCTGCAACAGTGGTTATTATTCCCGAACTATGATCAATTTTCCGTATAGTTTGATTGTAACAATCAGCCATGTACAAATCGCCAGACGCATCCATGCATATTGCACGAGGGCCATACAATTCAGCATTGATAGCTAAACCATTATCTCCCATATATGCACCAGTCCCATTACCAGCAACAGTATTTATAATAAATTGTGCATGTGCATTAGTCACTAAGAACAAATAGCTAAAAAAACTTAGCAACAATTTCGCTTTGTATGGCATAATGAAGTTTTTATTGTTAGCAGTACTCACAACATCAATTTCTGCACAAACTCCGCACTCTCATCGCCCTTTACATGCAAGGTATAGATACCCGGTGCAAGGCTCAAATGTAATTGCGTGTTTAATTTGCCCGATTGCAAGGTGCTTGTTTGCAAATACAACATTTGTCCAAGAGTATTAAATACTTGTATGCTGGCTTCCTTGCTATTGCTTAGTGTTGCAGTCACAGTAAAATTGCCATTGCTTGGGTTGGGCCATACATTCAAGTTACCGGCAGGTAACGCTTCTTTGTTTACTGCACTGGGTAAACCAGTAATTTTCCTTACTCGCTGGTTCTGGAAATCAGCTATATATATATCACCGGCCGCGTCTGCGCATATACCACTGGGCCCATTTAATTCTGCATTTACAGGATCATGCATATCGCCTGAGTACCCCTGGTTGCCATCGCCGGAAATAGTGGTGATGATCCGGGTATTAGGATTTACTCTTCGCACCATGCTCGAGGTCTGGTCTGAAATATAGAGGTTGTTGTTTACATCAACATAAACGGCAACAGGTCCTTTAAGCTGGGCGCTCAGGGCATCAACATCATTTCCTGAATTGCCGGAGGTTCCGTTGCCTGCAACAGTCATAATGATATGTGTATTGGCATCTATCTTCCTTACCCTGTAATTGCCATAATCGGCGATATAGATATCGTTACTTGCATCAAGGCATATTCCCCAGGGCTGGTTCATTTTTGCATTTACCGCAAGGCCGCTGTCGCCAAAAAAGGCAGCCGTGGAGCCGGCGATGGTAGTTATGGTATTATCATTATGATTGATCATTCTTACCCTGTTGTTGGCAAGGTCTGCTATATAAATATTGCCGGTATCATCTGCGCATACAGATGTAGGATAGCTGAGCAGGGCATTTGTCGCAGGGCCGTTGTCGCCTGAAAATCCTGCTGCTCCGCTGCCGGCAATGGTGCTTATGATGCCGCTGGACTGGTCAATTTTTCTTATCCGGTTATTGCCGGCATCAGCAATGTATATATTGTTGCTATGGTCAACAAACACACAGTAAGGATAAAATAATTCGGCGTGTGTGGCAAGGCCGCTGTCGCCTGCAAAGCCAGGTGTGCCGTTACCGGCAATAGTAGTTATGATGCCTGTAGTGTGGTCAACCTTCCTGATAACACTGTTTAAAAAATCGGGGATATATAAATTGCCAGCAGCATCTGCGCAAATGCCGGCCGGGCCACTCAGTTCTGCATTTACAGCTAATGCATTATCCCCGCTATAACCCGGGTGGCCATTGCCTGCTATTGTATTTATTATTGCTTGTCCCTTAGATTGGGAGAAAGCGCAAATGAAGATCAAAAAGCAGGCGAGAGCCTTTGGTTTGTAAAGAAATGCCATAAAGGGATGTTTAATGTTAATAATGCTCTTAAAGATAAGACGTAATTACATCATTAAATACTGGTTTGGCAGTGAAAACCGCAATGAGAGGAGTGCCAAAGGCGATTGCCTATCGCGTAAAGCCAACAACATTCACACCGGACAATATAGTTTTAATTGTGCTGCTGGTGACGAAAGAATCTTTTGTAGCCAGGTCGAAATCAATATCATAGTCGGCTTTCATACCTCTTGCGGCAAAAAGACCCATAACATTTGCGCCCTTAATATTTGTGTATACGGGTTCGTTATCTGAGCCTGTGATACCTGTTCCGGCTGTTAGCCCCAATTGCTGGTAATTATAAAGATCTGCGCTGCCACCGTAAATAAAGATGTCAACCCCCTCCAGATAACGGCGTACACCGGTTGCCGGTGCACCCATATTGTCCCTTAAGAAATAAAAGAAATCGATGCATGGAGTGCTGGTAGAAAAAGAACCCAATTGTTGAACACCGGAAACAGGAGAAAAATCCCAGTCAGCATATTGCTGAACGGACGATGTATTGGTACTATCTACCCAATGTACGCGCATGATACCTTCGTACATCGCTACAGTATTAGGAATGGTACCAATAAAACCGAAAACCTGGTTAGGGTTAGAGCCGAATAACTGTATTTTATAACTGGGGATCGCAAATTGAAAAACCTGTATAGCACCCGTATCAATAATGGCTGTTTGGGCAGAGTCCATATCACCGCTTAGCGGATTTTTGATCACCAGCCTGTAAGTATAGGAAGGATTGAGCGGGGTTTTGAATTTATAAGCATAGTTAGGTTGTGTAAAAAATGTGCCACCTTGTTTTTGATAACCTTCCACATTTAGATCTACACGATACAGAGAATCTATGCCAACAACACTGCCGCTTACGTCAATTCGTTTGATGGCTACCGTCAGTTGCGAATAAAAACTGGAGTCTGCTACCTGTGCCATTACAAGGGCACTTTGATTCTGATCGAGGAAAGCTTTTTGAATGCGGACATAATGTGCAGTATCGCCCATATCTAATAAGGCATTCACAGCAGTAATATTTTTGTAAGGAGCCGCTATATCAAACTTTGTAGAGCAGGCAGACAAAAAGTTAATAGCGATGATCAAAGACACAGCAGTCAAAAAGCGTTGTAACATGAAATCTTTTTTCTTTAAAGGCAAGCAAATATAGGATAATAGGCTGTTATTTGGACAAGTGAAACTTAAAATCATATTGTTAAAATTTACTCGCGTTTTTTTTAGAATCATTATACCATCGGCTTCATTTACAATTAAATGTATTTTTGCGCAAAAGATACCTATATAATGACGATAGTTACGCAGATAAAACTGGCTACAGAGGAGGCAATAAAGCATATTTTTCCGGAAACGGACCTGGAAAGCGCTGTTATAACCATTAATCAAACCAAACCTGAATTTACGGGTGATTATACTATCGTACTATTTCCATTCGTAAAACTCTTGAAACAAAAGCCTGATATTATTGGTAAACAAATAGGAGGTTATCTGCTGGATAAAACTAATTTGTTTTCTGAGTTCAGCATAGTAAGCGGCTTTTTAAATATGGGTGTAAGAGATGAATATTGGGCCACTTTTCTATTGAACCATTATAACAATACCCAATATGGGGTGATGCCTAAAGGCGATAAGCGCGTGATGGTGGAATATTCTTCGCCTAATACCAACAAGCCCCTGCATTTCGGACACCTGAGAAATATTTTTCTGGGTTTTGCAATGGCTGAGGTATTGAAGGCGAATGGGAAGCAGGTAATAAAAGGAAACCTCATTAATGACAGGGGTATACATATCTGCAAGTCCATGGTAGCCTGGATGCGCTATGGGAACGGCGCCACGCCGGAAAAAAATGGACAAAAGGGTGACCACTTGGTGGGAGATTATTATGTAAAGTTCAACGATATTTATAAAGGGGAGATAGCAGAGCTGAAAGAAAAAGGAATGGAGGAGGCGCAGGCGGAAAAAGAAGCTCCGATAATGAAAGAAGCGCAGGCCCTGTTGCGCCAATGGGAAGCTGGTGATAAAGAAGTGCGCAGCCTATGGGAGATGATGAATAGCTGGGTGTATGCAGGTTTTGATATTACTTATAAACGCCTGGGCATTGATTTTGACAAAATGTATTACGAAAGCAATACTTACCTGCTGGGTAAAAATATTGTGGAAGAAGGTTTGCAAAAAGGGGTTTTATATAAAAAAGAAGATGGTTCGGTATGGGTGGACTTAACTGAGGAAGGGCTGGACCATAAATTATTGCTGCGTGGTGATGGAACTTCTGTTTATATAACACAAGACCTTGGCACGGCCAAGCTGAAGTATAATGATTACAAACTTGACCAGTCCATATATGTGATAGCCGATGAACAAAACTACCACATGCAGGTGCTGAAGCAGATACTGAAAAAGCTGGGAGAGCCCTGTGCAGATGGCATTTACCATTTATCCTATGGAATGGTGGAGTTGCCAACCGGGAAAATGAAAAGCCGTGAAGGCACCGTTGTAGACGCTGACGATATGATTGATGAAATGGTAAGCCTGGCACAGCAACAAACGGAACAGGCAGGTAAAACAGAAGGCTATACACCGCAAGAGTTGACGCAACTATACGAAACCATTGGGCTTGGTGCCTTGAAATTTTATCTATTGAGGGTAGATCCTAAAAAGAAAATGATCTTTAACCCCCAGGAGTCTATAGACCTGCATGGTTTCACTGCCACTTTTATACAATATGCACATGCACGTATCTGCTCAATTTTACGCAAAGAAAATTTGCCTTTACTGCCCGATAATAAACATTTCCAGTCTTTTAAATTAAGCCTACCTATAAGTAAAGCTGAGAAAAACCTGGTGCTTGCTTTGGAGCAATATCCTTTTATTCTTGAAGGTGCGGCTGATGAATATAACCCTTCATCACTCTGCAATTATTCATTTTTGGTAGCGCAGTTGTTCAACACATTTTATGATGAGCATAGTATAGGAAAAGCAGAGAATGAAGAGAAAAAGCAATTGCGCCTCATGATGATCGTTATGACGGCTATGGTATTGCGCAATGCCATGCATTTGCTTGGGATACGTTTGCCGGAAAAGATGTAAGTCTATTTAACCGCAAAGACGCGAAGGCTCTTGTTTATCGTGTTG
>JABDGU010000076.1:0-7436 GCA_013285905.1 Bacteroidota bacterium
CCGGAGCAGATGCCGGCAAAGCATTGTGAAACAGCAAGGGATGGCAAATAGTATCGGTAAAATATTTAAACAAAGGTAGCTTCACAATTATCTCCATAGCCTCTGGTTCGTCCTCCGCGTTTATCACAGCCCATATCATACTCCTGTGCTGCGATACACTGTAAGATAATATGCGCCCTTCAGCAAAAAGCCTGTTTATATGCTCCCGGTGTGCGGGAATAGTATCAACGATCTCTTCCGTAAGTACAGGTAATTCTAACTGGAACAGGAAAGCCCCCATTATTTATTTACAGTTTATACAATTATTGATCAACGAGGCCCGGAGGCAGTTACCGTATCAAAGTAAGGTTTCCTTTTCGGGTAAACTTCTTACCGTCATTACAGAAACCATCAGCCTCCCATACATACACACCGCCATCGGCTTGCTTGCCGTTCACCATGCCATCCCATTTGCCTGTTGGGTCTGTAGTTTCAAAAACCAGTGCGCCCCACCTGTCAAATACTTTCAGGTAGTTCAGCTTAATGATCTGGCTGTTGATAAGTCCCCAATGATTGGTCAGCGGGTTAACACTGCCGGGTACAAATGCATTTGGTAAGTTAAGTTCGTTACAAACAACGTGTACAACAACAGTATCAATACTTGTGCAGGTGATAGTATCTACCGTAGGCGGTTTGCCGCCAAAGGTATCGAGAGGATAAGTTTGTATGAACGTAGTGTCAACTTCCTGGTAATAAGTATAGTCATATGGAGGTGTAGCAGTAGGCTCGAGAGCAGTAGGATTGCTTAGGAATTGTGATGGGAACCAGCGAACCGTATAATTAGGGCCTGTACTGGTCAGCGGTCCGCCCAGGATAGTACTTGCGCCGTCAGCTATCGTACGGTCAGGTCCTGCATCTGCGTGCACATGTACAACCGTAACATGCACAGGCGTGTCAACTATACAACCATCGGAAAAGTTCAACTTTAAATAGTAGGTAGTAGAATACTCAGGCCACACTTTAATAGCGTCCCCCGCAGAATCCAAAGATTTGATATTATAATCCGGTGTCCAGCTAAATGACAAGGCATCCACAGATTCAGGGTAAAATCCTATTGTATCCAGCGGATGGCAGATTGTAGTATCGTGTGGAAAGCCCATACCCGGATACGGATGAACATATACCTGCACACATTGTGTTTGTATGGTAGGTAAGCCGCTGTTTATTTCATAATAGATATTGTAAGTGCCCGAATCATTGAACGACACACTTGGCGGGTTCATCATAGTAGATGACGGAAATGTGGCATTGTCGCAATGAGACACGACCATTTTTGTAAAGGAACTATCCGCGCTGTTGGTAACAAAAGCATATACATCATCATGGTCACGTATAATGCTCGATATCCCTGACGGCCCATCCATATTCACATCAATAAACTGGCTCACTGTGGCGCCACCGCATGTTGGGCAGGTGCAAACTTTATAAACCGTATAACCGTTGCTTGCATAGTCCGTTATGTAAATATAATAACAGCCGCAATCACGGGTGATCGTAAGGGCGGTAGGATCAAATAACTGTCCGTTGGTTTCCGCCAGGGTTGAGGCTGCATTGTTGGGCGTAGCAATCGAAGCTCCAAAATCAAGCCGCGCCAATGAAGATCCGTTACCATTGCTTAAATTCGTAACATAGAAAAACCAAAAATTGGTCGGACAATCATGTATCGCCTTCATGTCTGTAGGTTGGGCTAAGACCCCGTTCGGGTTGCCCAGGCCAAACATGAGCGGCGTATTGGAAATATTTCTGTTAAACTGTAAACTGACAAGATTGTACTGGCCATTCGCATCCGTATTATGATTAACACAATACCCGTACCAAAAACCGCCTTCTTCACCAACAAATATTCCTCTGGGATCATTAAGCACTCCCATAAAATTGCCAAAATTGGCGATGTTGGGCTTGGTATTGTTCAGCGATGTTCCAAAGTCTATGCGTGCTATGCTGGAGCTGGCAGAATCATAACCGCCACCAACAAAAACATGCCATTCATTATTAGCAGAATCTTTTACAATAAATAAAGAGTGTGGGTGCACCGGCAGCACGCCGGTAAGATCGCCAAGATTAGTAACTGCAGGAATATTCTGTAATGTATTTCCGTAATTAAGCAATAATATTTCTCTCGAAGAGTCATTAAGTACAAAACCATAATAAATGCCGCTGTCCTGTACAATATCAATGGCGGAGGGCCGTTGGTAATTAAAGGTCTTTCCTATATTGGTGCAGGTTGCGGGCGTGTTGAGGTCTGCAGAGCAAAAACTCCAGTAATAAGAACTTGCATTGCTGATCAGGCTGCTAAACTGCACCGGCTGATTGATACAAACTGTATCGGTAGCAGGATTGATAGCAACCAAGCTGGGAAAGCAGACCGCTGTTTGTGCCTGTAACTTATTTAGTTGTGATACTAATAAAAGGATCACCAGGAGAAAGCTTTTTTTCATATTCCTCGTCAGAATTTCTACTTATATTCGGCTAATATAATAATTCAATCAAAATTTTTATAGTAAACGGCTATTTTTATTTTTAAAACTCACATAAGGCTTATGTACAATACTTTACGCAATAGCTTATTTCCCATCAAAAATATACTATTCCTGGTAGTTTTTGCTATCCCATACACTGTTTTTGCTAAAGAAGGGATGTGGCTGCCACCCACCCTCAAATCAAGACAGGCGGACATGAAAGCAAGCGGCCTGCAAATTCCCATAAACAAAATTTATAATAACCAGGGTACGGGGCTTAATAATGCAGTGGTTTTATTTGGCAGGGGTTGCACAGGAGAGGTCATTTCATCAAAAGGACTTGTTTTAACCAATCATCATTGCGGTTATGGATCGGTGCAGGGACTCAGCAACGCTGCGCACGATTATTTTGCTGATGGTTTCTGGGCCATGTCGCAACACGAAGAAATACCCTGCCCCGGGCTTACAGTAACTTTTATCAGAAGAATGGAAAATGTTACCGCTAAAATACTGAAGGGCCTGCCCGATACTTTGCACAATGCGCAACGCGATAGTACAATAGCTGCAAGGATAGCAGCTCTTGAAAAAATGTATAAACAAACAAGCAAACTCGATGCCTCCATAAAACCTTATTACTACGGCAATCAATACTGGGTATCTCTTACAGAAACCTTTCGCGATATACGCCTGGTGGGCTTTCCACCAAATGCTATCGGTTATTTCGGGGGCGATGTGGAGAACTGGGTTTGGCCGCGGCACACGGGCGATTTCAGCATATTCCGTGTATATGCAGACAGCAATAATAAACCTGCCGACTACTCTAAAAACAACAAAGCCTACACGCCAAAAGATTTTTTTGTGATAAACGCCCATGGCTATAAAGAAGGCGATTTTGCTATGGTATATGGCTTCCCCGGCACTACGGAAGAATATATTTCTTCACCGGAGCTTAACCATATTTTTTCAATTTCGGACCCGATACGAATTGATGCAAGAACAAAAAAACTGGAAGTATGGGACAAGCACATGAACGGATCGAGAGATGTTTTTCTTAAGTACACATCCAAGCGGGCGGGTGTTGCCAACGGCTGGAAAAAATGGCAGGGAGAGCTGCGCGGTTTAAAAATAAATGGGGTCATACAGAAAAAAGAAATTTACGAAAATGCTTTTCAAAACTGGGCAATAAAAAACAACACACTCCCCTACGCCGCAAGCCTACTGCCACAAATAAAAAATAATTGTGCGGCTGCGGATAGTATCATTCTGCTGGATGAATATACCCGGGAAACTGTGCTGGGCGTGGAATTGATACAACAAAGCGCTTACCTCGAAAAATTTCTGCCTTGTTTCAGGGCAGGGCTCTCGCAAGCCGCACTGCACGACACTTTGCAAAAATTAGCAGCTGGCTTAAAGCCTTTTTTCAAGAACTATGATGCAGCAACAGACAAAGATATTTTTCAAAACCTGGTCCCCATGTTTTTCAAAGAATGCAGCGCATCGCTGCCCCTTTACTATCAAAAATGCTTTGCCAAATATGATAGCAGTTATGCAAGCTGGGCAGATGCCGTTTATAAAAATTCCCTGATCGCAAACGAAGACAAGCTGCTAGCATTTGCAGACACTGCAAGCGCCGCCGACAGCACTTATCTCCTCTCCGACCCGGGCCTGAAATTATATGCTGCAATAAACGAACTGCGCAAACAAAAAATAACACCGGCGCTTGTAGCTTACTACAAACAAAAAAATTATTTAGACCGCCTTTACATGAAAAGCCAGATGCAGCAAGATGCTCACAGAGCTTTTTACCCCGATGCCAACCTTACACTGCGCCTTACTTATGGCAAAGTGCAGGGCATGGACCCCGACGGACCTGAGCCCTACTCTTTCCAAACCAGTTTAGATGATGTAATAGCGCATGAAGACCCGAATGTGGATGTCTTTAAAGTGCCTGCCAAACTAAAAGAACTATACAACAGCAAAGACTATGGCCGATGGGCTGTAAATGGTACTGTGCCCCTCGCATTTATTGCAAGCACGCATACCAGCGGTGGTAATTCGGGTAGCCCGGTTTTAAATGCCAAAGGCCAGTTGATAGGCACCAATTTCGACAGGCCCTGGGAAGGCACCATGAGCGACCTTTACTATGACCCCAATCTTTGCCGCAACATCAGCCTCGATATTCGTTACACTCTTTTTATTGTTGAAAAATTTGCTGGCGCAGGATGCTTGCTCGATGAGATGAAAATTGTGAAATAAATTACTCTTTAACGATCTTTCTCAGTTCCCTGCTTCCATCTGCATATACAATTTGCAGAAAATAAACCCCATTGAAAAGGTCGCTAAGGCCTAGCCCCTTCACGTCATTGGCAGGAACGAAGCAATCTCGCATCAACATTTTACCCTCAACACTCAGAACGTTTATATACACATTCTCCGTTGCCTTTACATGCAAAACATCTCCAACAGGGTTAGGCCACACCCGCACATCCCCTTTGGAGAGCATGGGAGAGGCCACCCCTGTTGTTGCATTTAGTTTCACTACCCAGCAATCATAAGAACCATGATTACCGCTTACATCACCGTCAGTAGAATTACTGAAGCCTGCAACAATGTAACCGCTATCCGCAGTTTGCTGTATCGATAAGGCAATATCAAGTTTAGTTCCTCCATAGCACTGTTCCCAGCTTACCTGCCCTGTATCATTCAGTTTCACCACCCACACATCTCCTGTAGGCTGTCCCATTAATAAATGCTGGCCTGTTACATCTCCGTCATTCGAACCGGCCGCGCCCGCAAAAATATAGCCCCCGTCTGGAGTTTGCTCTATGCCATAAGCCATATCATTATATTTGCCGCCGTAGCACTGCTCCCAGTTTATTTTTCCGGTGTCATCTAATTTCACTATCCAACAGTCTGAGGTAGTGCCTGGCGGATATCCATGAAGGCCTGTAACTTCCCCTAAGCCAGATTCAGTGCTGCCCGCAAAAATATAACCACCATCTTTAGTTTGCTGTATGCTGTATGCATATTCAGCCCATTCCCCACCATAGCACTTTTCCCAGCTTATGGTGCCTGTATCATTAATTTTAAGCACCCAGCAATCTATTATTCCATGAAGGCCAGTTACATCCCCATCATCAGAATCAGTATAGCCTGATATAATATAGCCGCTGTCTTTGGTTTGCTGTATGCAATAGGGTATGTCCCCCCCATTACTGCCATAGCATTTCTGCCAGCTTATGGCCCCGGTATCGTTTAATTTTACGATCCAATAATCGGGTTCTGTTTGGTTCTGGTGCAGGCCACTTACGTCACCATCAGCCGAATTGCTAAAGCCTGCTACTATGTAGCCGCCATCTATAGTTTGCACTATCCACGCCGCCTGGTCCCAGCCGCTGCCTCCATAAGTTTTTTGCCAGCTTATGCCCCCTGTATCGTTCAGTTTTATCACCCAGTAATCATTGCTCCCCTTGTTAAGACTTATGTCGCCGTCGTTCGATGCGGTATAGCCTGCCACAATAAATCCACCGTTCCTGCACTCCTGCACGCAATAGGCCTTGTCATCGCCTGTGCCGCCGTAAGTGCGCTGCCAGCTTATTATCCCCGAATTGTTAAGCTTTGCCACAAATAGGTCCGTGCCACCGCGGTTGATGCTGAAATTACCATCGGCAGACCTTGTATAGCCTGTAATAATATAGCCCCCGTCGCTGCATTGCCTGATGCATGTTGCGGAATCATTGGCTGTACCGCCTACACAAAGCTGCCATTCTATTGCTGGCGCCTGCGCATTTACGGGCATAGAAAAACAACAGTGCAAAAACATTAAAAAGAATATCCTTTGCATTGCGGCAACTGCATAATCATCCCAAACGCTCCACGTTTTCATATCACTCACCGCTGCTTATTTTTTAATGATCTTATTTCCTTGCCGGGTCTCCGCCTTCGGGACCCGGCAGTGTTCATTGATTGTTTGCTACCTGCTTTCATACTATTCCATAAAAAAGGTTGAAAAAATTAGCCACTTCAAAAATACCATGGTCACCCGTTTCATAAAACCTTGTTGAGCTATGTGGGTAACCGATTGCATCGTCAGCCAGCATCCATTTCTTGCTAACTGGATTTTGATGCATGTAATTCAATTTCTGTTTTACAAAATCTGCCCCATAGCAAATCTTGGAGTCAAAAGAGGGTTCAAATACTTCATGTAGCTTCCCCTTGCTTTTATCCGAAGCTGAAACAGCTTCGGAAAGTCTCAACAAAATATCATCATCTTTATTCTTTTTCAATCTCTCAACAATCCCGTAAGCCAGGAACCTTTTTGCGTTACCTATTATTGTGTTTAGACTTTTGTCATTTGAATTGATTGCAATGAGTGCATGTATATGGTTGGGCATAATGACATAACCGACAACTTTGTGTCCTTTGTCACCCAAATGATCAAACCATTTATATACCAAGTCGTAAGATCTTGTAATTTCAAATAGCTGCATCCACTTATAATTGGTAAATGTGACGAAGTAAATTCCCGCTTCGGTAATATGTGGTTTATCTACAGCCATGGACAAATCGAAGATAAGCAAATAATAAATGGCCCTACCCATGAGCCTGTAGGTGCCGGGCTGGAAATATTATTGGAGATAGTGGTATAATGCGCACCATGATCGTGTGTGGCGCTGATACTGCCATATTGGGATGAAGTGTAAAAAGTGTTGGTATCGGTATAGTCCATCTGGCATTCCATGCCATCGCCGCCGGTTAGCTGTGTCACAGCGCCCAGGGCATCAAGCATTTTAGAACCATTGTCCTGCGCCCCGCCTATAACATAAGGAGCTATATTACTTACGCCGATCCTGTAAAACTGTGTAATAGCAATGCCGTTGCTAAGATCGGTCCACAAAAGGCTGGCAGGATCGAGCGCTTTGAAAATGCCTCCGTCAT